>NZ_LYMI01000022.1 GCF_001660815.1 Xanthomonas nasturtii | reverse complement strand
GCGCTCTCAGGCTCTCTTGACTATTTTGTATCGCTCGACGGATCGCCTCTGTCGTAGTGGCGCTCCCATGCAGAACCTGGCCCATAGTGCTTCCTTCCATTCGTGGGAAAATAATGCACCATCAAAGCCTGGGATCAAACGCCTGGTCCATGGCGCGTTCGAATCCCAAGAGCCCTTGATCGTCGAGCTGTTGGCGAGTCAACGTGGACACCGCGCGTGGCACGTCTTTCCAAGCCATCGCCATCTTGCTGCCAGCAGTGACGGCGCCGCTTGCATAAGCGTCACTACCTTCGGTCAGTACGCGCGGCGCTGTCACCAACAGGCGATCGAACTCGCGAAGACTGCTTGCTTCGGAGTGGTCACTGCCGCGGATGCCGGCGTCTGCGGCCGTTTCTTGGACGCGCTCCGCGTCACGCCGAGTCTGCGAGTCGTCGAGTGGCTGATGGCCATCGTCGGCGCGATGCTCCGGTTGAGCCCTGGTGGGTTGCGCTATCGTGTCGCGCGCGTCGACTGCTTCGCCTTGGGACGCGCCCGGCAGCACACCACCGCTGCGATCAGAGCGAGTGCAAGCCGACGACGATCAGGCACTCTGCCTACGCGCGACGACACGGCCATGGCATCGCGCCTATTCGCATCCGGCGCCATATGGCGCAAACAGCGTCCTCACAGCCGCCACTCCAGGCCCGCATAGACCGATCTCGGATCGCCCGGGAAGTAATAGGCTCCATCCGCACCTCGCACGTTGGCCTGCACCGCAGTGCTGGCAACGTATTCGCGATCGGTCAGGTTGCGCACGTCGATGAACCAGCGGAGGTTACTGCCGAGGTCGCCATGCACGCGCAAGTGCATCAGCGTGTAGCCATCCTGTCTCACGGTGTTGGCGTGGTCGATCCAGGTGCCGACCGGTTGCCACTCGACGCTCGGGGCAACCGCCAGCCATGGAGCGATGCGCCATTCGATTTCGCCACGGAGCAAGTGAGGCGCGATGCCGGCGATGCGGTTGTCGCCATAGGCGATGTCGTCGTCGAAGACGAAGTCGTTCCAGACATAGGCCCCGCGCAGCCGTAGCGCATCACGGATCGGCAGGCTGGCGCCAAGCTCGACGCCCTGATGGATTGTGCGGTCTGCATTGGCCGTTCCGATGGAGGCGCCCGTGGCATCGGTTAGTGCAAGCAGTTCGCCGTTGATGCGAGCGCGATATGCGGTGGCTTCAAGGTCGACCTCACCTGCGCGGTGGCGCCAACCCGCTTCGAGCGTCGTGGCCTTCTGCGCGTTCGGCAGAGGCAGCGCGGGACGCACGGTCGCTTCGCCGAATGGGGCGGGCTCAAAGCTGCGGCTGACGTTGGCGTAAAACTGACCGCTTGTCTCGGTGTCGAACAGCAGGCCGAGCTTCGGACTGACGCCAGTGAAGTCAACGTCGTAGCTACCGGCAGGAGCAGTGCGGTTGTCAAGGCGACGGGTTGCACGTGTGGCCTGCGCCCCTGCCTGCACGGTCAGCCGCTCGTCGACGCCGTGGGAGTACTCGGCGTAAAGCGCATGCGCGCGTCCGTCCAGAGACTGGCGACCGGTCGGTAGGCCGGGACGACCATCCGGATTGGTGAAGCGACGTTCGTTGCCAAGGTAACGCGCACTGGAGGCGCCGAACGCGAGTCGCCGCTGCGGCTCGCCGGCGACGGCGAAGTCCATGACACTGCGTAGGTCGACGCCGGTATCGCGAGAGTCCTGCTGCAGGATGCCGAAAACCATCGGATGGAAGCGTTCGCGGTCTGCGAGCCATGCCGATGCGGTCAGCGAACGGTGGGTGTCCGGTTTCCACGTCAGCCGGGTCGCAACGCGGTTCAGCTTGTAGTTGTTCCCGGCATCCAAACGGGCACTGTTCGGCGCTGCTTGGCGACGGTCGACCGCCATTGCAGCGCGGGAAATGCTGCCGGGCATTTCCATGTCGGCATCGACATGCTGCAGGTAAACCCGTCCTTCGAGGGTCTCATCGAATCGCAACCCAACGTTCGCGGACAGGCGCGTCGAACGTGTTGCCGAGTGCGAGCGCCAGCCGTCCTGCTCACCATGGGTGAGGCTGATCATGCCGTCGGCCGCGTCTCCAGCGCCGGCAACTGCGGCATGCATGCGCCGCTGACCATGCTCACCGGCGTCGATGCGCAGCGTTGCTGGCGCAGCAGTACGGCCGGTCGGCGTCACGAAGTTCACGGCGCCGCCAAGCGTGCTCGAACCGTACTCAAGCGCGTTTGCACCGCGCCAGATCTCGATGTGCTGCAGGGCCAAGGGATCGATCGACTGCACGTCGCCGGAACCGTCGGCGAGATTGAGTGGAATGCCATCCTGGTAAAGCTGGATGCCGCGCATCAGAAAACCACGTTGGATGCCCGATCCTCGAATCGAGAAGCGCGTGTCTTCACCGTGGCGCGTCTGCGCATACACCCCGGGCGCGAAGGCCAACATGTCGCTGACCGTGGTAGCGCGGCCTGCACTGTAGTCCTCGGCGCGAACCAGTGTGGTGCCCCCTGCACGCAACTCGAGCGCATGGCGAGCACCTTCGATGGCTTGCGCCGCCTGGTCACGCTCACCACGGACTTCGAGGGTTGGAAGTTCGCGGGGTTGTGTTGCCGTGTCGGCGTGGGCCTGTGCGGCGAGCGTGCAGCCGATGAGGAAAGCGAGGCAACTGACGACGGGGTGCGTGCTCGGCGGGGCCGCAACCACGATTGGCTGCAAAAACGAGGAATGAGGCATCGTGAAATCCGGTGCAATGCGCGCGATCAGTGCAGCGCACAGACGACACCGCGCTGTGCGCGGGCGTCTCAAACAAAGGGCGACCGGTCGGTCGCGGCGGGCAGGAGGCTCAGGCTGCCAGCGGCGGTCCGCGAGAGCCAAGTCCGCAGGGATGGCGCGCAATCGTGCAAACAGC
This sequence comes from Xanthomonas nasturtii, assembly GCF_001660815.1. GTDB lineage: Bacteria > Pseudomonadota > Gammaproteobacteria > Xanthomonadales > Xanthomonadaceae > Xanthomonas > Xanthomonas nasturtii. Next base: position 62,945 of record NZ_LYMI01000022.1, on the reverse strand, counting down.
GCGCAACGCGGTTACCAGTGTCGGCAAGAGAGGCCGCAGCGACCATACCAGCCATAGCACCGCAATCAGCGTCGTCGCGAGCAGTTGACAGTAGGTGCAGTCCGGCATGTCACCGTGGTCAATTGGCCCCGGCTGCGCTGTATCGAGCAGGTTGAAAGGATCGACCATACTGATCAACCGGTCGGCACCCGTTGTGCACATCTCCATCAGAACGATGCGTGGGCCTTCGTCATGGGATGTGGCCAAACGCCCTATCGAAGGCAGCAAGGCAAGCAGAAGCACAGCCGTCAGTGACAGCCACGCGAACGTGCTCCTTAATTTCGAGCCCCCAGCCATGTTGCGAGTGTAGCGTGCACACCAGATCGCGACTTCAGAAAGGCACTGGCCTGCGGTGCGACCAGTTGCCGCACTCGCGCGAAGTCCCAGGCTCTGACTGTCTTCAAGTCAATTGAGCAGAGCGGCATCGCAAGAAGTCTAGATGTTCAGTTCCGGCGTCGGATGGCAACGCGATGTCGTATTGGGGTGGGACCGTGTTTCAGGCCGCTCTCCTGCGGGCTGCGAGAGAGGGGCTGGGGAGAGAGGACGGGGCGAAGCCACTCAGCAAGCAATGCGCGATGAAGGCGCATGCACGCGTACCGTCGTGGGACACGGCGCACATACGTCCATGGAGTCTCTTACGCGGCATCCATGCCGACTAAGGTTCCACGCTGGCACGCGCACAGGCGCTGCCGATCATTGTCGGTGGCTGAAAGAAAAGCTGTGGCTGTTGAATGCTCGGTTTGAGCGAGCCAGCGACAGCACCGCACTACCCACGCGCTGTCGATCACGTTCGGATCAGCGCTTGCTCAAACTCTGTACCGCTTCCACCAGCACGCCCACATGGTCCGGATTCATATCCGGCGACATGCCGTGGCCGAGGTTGAAGACGTGACCTTCGCGCGAGCCGCCGTTGCCTTGTGCGTAGCTGTCCAGGGTCTTGCCGGCCTCGGCGCGGATCGCGTCGGGCGAGCCGTACAAGGTGGCGGGGTCCAGGTTGCCTTGCAGTGCGACGCGGCCGCCGGCGCGCTGGGCGGCATCGGCCAGCGAGATGGTCCAGTCCACGCCCACTGCTTCGGCGCCGCTGGCGGCCAGGTCGGCCACGTAGGCACCGTTGCCCTTGCCGAACAGCACCAGCGGGGTGCGCTCGGCCCCAACGCCGCGTTCCAGCTCACGTGCGATGCGGGTGAGGTAGGGCAGCGAAAATTCGCGGTACATCGCCGGCGACAGCACGCCGCCCCAGGTGTCGAACACCTGCAATGCCTGCGCACCGGCCGCACGCTGTGCGGCCAGGTAGGCGATCACCGCATCGGTGACGGTGCCGAGCAGGTGGTGCAGCAGCTCGGGCGCGTTGAAGGCCATTGCCTTGATGCGCGCGTATTCCTTGCTGCCGCCGCCTTCGATCATGTAGCAGGCCAGCGTCCACGGGCTGCCGGAGAAGCCGATCAGCGGTACGGAACCATCCAGTTCGCGGCGGATCACGCGTACGGCATCCATCACGTAGCGCAGTTCGGTTTCCATGTCCGGCACGCCCAGGCGGTGAATTGCCGCGGCATCGCGCACCGGGTGGCGGAACTTGGGGCCTTCGCCTTCGACGAAATACAGCTCCAGGCCCATCGCATCGGGGATGGTCAGGATATCGGAGAACAGGATCGCTGCATCCAGCGGGAAGCGCTGCAGCGGCTGCAGGGTCACTTCGCAGGCGATGTCCGGGTTCTTGGCCATGCCCAGAAAGCTGCCGGCGCGCGCGCGGGTGGCGCGGTATTCCGGCAAGTAGCGGCCAGCCTGGCGCATCAACCACACAGGGGTGCGGTCCACGGGCTGACGGTTGAGGGCGCGCAGCAGGCGATCGTTCTTGAGCATGGGAGGTGTGTCCTCAGCGCGGCGCGTCGGCGCCGCCGGTGATGAGTTGGAAGCCGCGTTTGAGTTGGGTGTCGCGCGCCTTGTCGAAAGCGCGGTCGGCTTCATCCTGCTGCAGGTACTGGTCGCGTCGCAGTTGCGTGCGTCCACCGATCTGGCCGGTTTCGCGCAGCAATTCCCAACCACCGAACAGATCCGGTTGCAGGGTCAGCTGGACGTAGCGGAGCGGCGCGTTGCCGCCGGGATCGTGTTGAAGAAGGATGCGCATGCGGCCGATTGTAGCCGGGCGCTGCTGAAGGCTGGGAGCAATGGGCCGGCAGGGTTGCTCCGGTTATGAAGAGAGCGTTGGGAGTCAGGCAATGTGTAGGAGCGCCCTTGGGCGCGATGGGCATTTGCCGGTAATGCCCTGTCGCGCCCTAGGGCGCTCCTACCAATGCGCTGGAGACAGTGAGTAACGGCGTTGCTCAGCCCGCCAGGATCTCCAGCACCGCAGCTTCGTCCACATCCGGCACCACCTCGGCCTGGCCGATGCCGCGCCAGAGCACCAGGCGCAGACGGCCGGCGATGTTTTTCTTGTCCAACCGCATGCGTGCGAGCAGGGCTTCCGGGGTCAGGCCCGGCGGGATTTCGGTGGGCAGGTCGAAGTCGTGCAGCAGGGCGCGCAGCGCCTCGGTGTCCTGCGCAGTGCTCATGCCCAGCGAAGCCGACAGCCGCGCCGCCAGCACCATGCCTACCGCCACGGCCTCGCCATGGTTGAGGTTGTCGTTGCCAGGCGCGCCATAGCCTTGTTCGGTTTCGATCGCGTGGCCGAAGGTGTGGCCCAGGTTGAGCAGGGCGCGCTCGCCTTTTTCCAGCGGGTCGCGCGCGACGATCTCGGCCTTGTGCTCGCAGCTGCGGGCAATGGCCTGCGCCAGCGCGGCCGGGTCGCTGTCCAGCAGTGCGCGCCGCTCGGCGTGCAGCCACTGGAAGAACAGCGGGTCGCGGATGGCGCCGTACTTGATCACCTCGGCCAGGCCGGCCCGCAGCTCGCGCGCGGGCAGGGTGCGCAAGGTGTCGGTGTCGGCGATCACCGCGCGTGGCGGATGGAAGGCGCCGACCAGGTTCTTGCCCTGCGGGATGTCCACTGCGGTCTTGCCACCGACCGACGAATCCACCATGGCCAGCAGGCTGGTGGGCAGCTGCACGCAGTCCACGCCGCGCATCCAGCACGCTGCCGCAAAGCCGGCCAGGTCGCCGACCACGCCACCGCCGAGTGCGAAGACGCAGGCGTCGCGGGTGGCGCCCAGTTCGGCCAGTGCCGTAATCGCAGAGCCGAAGGTATCCAGTGTCTTGGAGGCTTCGCCGGCGGCGATGACCAGCTCGCCCACCTGCAGGTCCGGGCGCGCGCGCAAGAGCGCGGCGCGCACGCCGGCTGCGTAATGTGGCGCCACCTGCGAGTCGCTGAGCAGCAACGCGTGGCGACCGCGCACGTGGCCGGCCAGGCGCGCGCCGTCGGCCAGCAGGCCGGGAGCAATGGTGATGGTGTAAGGCTGCGCGCCGTCGACATCGACGCTGCGCGAGGAACGGGGAAGTGTCATGCGGGGGTACTCGACATGCGCCATTGCGCGGCCAGGCGCAGCACCAGCTGCGCGGTGGCCTCGGCGGGGGAGAGATGATCGGTTTCCAGGCTGAGGTCGGCGACCTGCTGGTACAGCGGCGTGCGGTGCGCAGCCATTGCATGCAACACCTGCTCGCGGTCGGCGCGCTGCAACAGCGGGCGATTGCGGTCGCGCGCCAACCGCGTCAGCTGCGCCGGCACGCTCACATGCAGGTACACCACAAACCCACGTTCGCAGATGCGCTGCCGGTTGTGTGGGTCCAGCACCGCGCCGCCGCCGGTGGAAATCAGCTTGTTGTCCTGTTCCAGCAGCGCCTGCAGGATGTCCGCCTCATGCTGCCGAAATCGCGCTTCGCCGTGCTGTTCGAAGATGGCCGGGATGCTGCTGCCCACCTGTTCGACGATGGCCTGATCCACATCGACGAACTCCAGCCCGAAGCGCTCGGCCAGGCGACGGCCGATGCAGCTTTTTCCGGCGCCCATCGGGCCGACCATCACGAGATTGGGAGCGGGGTTCATGCGCAGGGATCGTAGCATTCACACGATTGGCTCGGGCCGGGTCGTGCGGGTTGCAACGAATCTGCATCGCGCGCCACGCCGTCCGCGCCGGTAGCCGGCGTCAAGCAGGTGCACAACACTAATGAGCACCGCCACGGCTCAGGGTTCGCGATCGAACCCAGGCGATATAGCCATCGGCGAGCGATGTCGGCCATTGGGCGCAGCCCGCGCCCGGGCCGGGTGCAGACGACGCGCGCGGCCGCCGCGCACAAATCTCCGTTATCGGCTACGTACATGGGGGCGTGCGGCGTGCCCGATCGCCGCACGTAGGCGAAGCGCTGCGATGCGCCCACAATAGGCGCCCACCTTGCTGCCCACGCCCCGCCATGCCCGATCTGTACGCAGAAGCTCTTGCCACCTTTGCCACGCTGTATGCCGAAGCGCAGGACAGCGCCGAACTCGAAGCCAGCGCCATGACCGTGGCCACCGCCAGCGTGGATGGCCGGCCGAGCGCACGCACGGTATTGCTCAAGGCCTTCGATGCGCGCGGGTTCGTGTTCTACACGCATCTGGATAGCGCAAAGGGCCGCGATCTGCAGACCCATCCGCAGGCGGCGCTGCTGTTCCTGTGGCGCAGCCTGCGCGAGGCCGGCATCCAGGTGCGTATCGAAGGCGGCGTGCAGCTGGTCAGCGCAGACGAAGCCGATGCCTATTTCGCCTCGCGCCCGCGCATGAGCCAGATCGGCGCCTGGGCCTCGCTGCAGTCGCAGACGCTGGGCTCGCGCGCCGAGTTCGAGGCGGCAATCGCCAAGGTCGAGGCCACCTTCGAAGGGCGGCAGGTGCCGCGCCCGGATGGCTGGGGGGGCTTCAGGGTGGTGCCGCAGGCGTTCGAGTTCTGGTACGGCGCCAAGTTCCGCCTGCACGAGCGCTGGCGCTACGAGGCCGACGCGGCCAGCCAGTGGAGCAAGCGGATGCTGTACCCGTGAGCGGGCAGCCTGGCGCGTGGGCCAGCTGAACGGCTGGTCTGCTCCGGCCTGCTGCCTGCCTGCCGCCTGCCTGACCGGCTGACGTCCGGCCCTTTCTGCCGGTCACAGGCAGTCTGTAGTATGTCCTGTCGTTGCAGGACTCCTGCTGCATCACCACCGCTGCATGATCAAAGGACAGGACATCGTATGACGCAGTACACCACTGTCGAATTGCACGGCCTGCTGGCCGAGCGCTACCGCGGTCAGCCGATCGAGGTCGAACTGATCGACGGCCTGGAGCCGGCCATCAACCTCACCCTGGCCGACCATGGCGACATGCAGATCCAGGTTGCCGCTTCCGGCTCGCAGGTGTTCGTCTCCACGCTGCTGGCCAACGCCGACCAGGTCAACGACCGCGCCGCCTTCAACGACGCCTGCCTGCGCCTGAATCCGCTCAACCCCTTGTCCAACCTGGGCCTGGTCCAGGTCGACGGCAAGGACAGCTATGTGGTCTTCGGCGAGCTGTCGGCGTCGTCCACGCTCGACCAGATCGACGAGGAAATCCAGACCCTGGCGGCCAATACGCTGGATGCCGCCGAATCTCTCAAGCCGTTCTTTTCCTAAAGGCGTGTTGTCATGAGTATTTTTTCCAAGCTGATCACGCTGCTGCGTGGTACCGCACACGAAACCGGCCAGAAGGCGGTCGACGCCAATGCGCTGCGCATCCTGGACCAGGAAATGCGCGATGCCGGCGCCCAGCTCACGCGCTCGCGCGAAGAGCTGACCAAGCTGATGGCGCAGAGCAAGCTGGCGCAGCAGAAGATCGACGCGCGCGCCGGCAAGATGGCCGAGTACACGCGTTATATCGAAGGTGCGCTGGCCAAGAACGATGAAGCGCTGGCGCACGATGTGGCGGTCAAGCTGGCCGCGCTGGAAAGCGAAGACGCCGGCGACAAGGCCTCCAAGACCTCGCTGGACCAGTCGGTGGTGACGCTCAAGGCCACCATCCAGAAGACCGAAAACCAGCTGCGCGGCATGCGCCAGCAGATCGATACGGTCAAGGCCACCGACGCAGTGCAGAAGGCGCAGGCCGCCATCGCTGCGCGCCATTCCGGCGCCAGCAGCAAGATGGGCTCGGCGCTGGAATCGCTGGAGCGCATCAAGGCGCGCCAGGCCGAAACCTCGGCGCGTATCGAATCGGCCGAAGAGCTGGAATCGTCCAGCGGCGACGGCGATCTGAACCGGCGTCTGGCCGCGGCCGGGCTGATGGAAGGCGAATCCAATGCGGCCGCGGTGCTGGCACGCTTCAAGAAGCCGGCCGCGCAGCTGGGCCACGACACCACCGGCAGCACCGCGCCGCTGATCGGCCAGGTGCGCGACGTGCAGCAGGTTCCGCGCGGCGACAGCTGATCCACCGCACGGCACAGGATGCGCCATGATCATCGTTGGACGGCTGTTCCGGGTATTGCGGCGCCACGTGCGCCGCGTCAGCTGGGGCATGGTGGCGCTGGCACTGCTGGCGCACATGGGGCTGAGCTGGGTGTTGCTGCTGTGGGCCGGCGAGCAGAAGCTCGTCGGCCTGGACGCGTTTCCGTACTACTACATGACCACCGCCACCACCATCGGCTACGGCGACCTGTCGCCGGGCTCGGTGGCCGGGCGCTATATTGCCGCCTTCGTGTTGATGCCGGGTGCGGTGGCGTTGTTCGCCACGGTGCTGGCCAAGACCAGCGGCGTCCTCATCACGTTCTGGAGGCGCCACCACATGGGCAAGATGGCCTATGCCGATCTGCGCGGGCACACCATTTTGATCGGCTGGCAGGGCGCGGCCTCGGTGCGCCTGCTGGAGTTGCTGCTCTCCGATACTGCCACCGATGACGAAGGCGTGGTGCTGATCGCCGAGGGCGTGGCCGAAAACCCGATGCCCGACCACATGCGCTTCATCGCCGCCGAGTCGTACACGCACACCGAGGTGTACCGGCGTGCCGGCATTGCCGGTGCGGCGCGGGTGATCGTCAACCCGCCCTCCGACGACCAGACCCTGGCAGCGGTCTTCGCGTTGATGGCGCACGCACCGGCTGCGCACATCGTGGCGCATTTCGATTCGGCCAGCGCCGCGCGGCTGGTCAACCACCATTACCCGGCCATCGAATGCACACGCCCGATGACCGCCGAAATCCTGGCCCGCGCCGCGCAGGACCCGGGCAGCGCGGCGATCACCGCCGAGTTGCTGTCGGTGGACGATGGCCCCACCCAGTTCAGTCTTGCCGTGCCAGCGAATGTCCAAGCGCTGGATTACAGCCGGCTTGCGGCCGATTTCGGTCAGCGCGGCGCCTTGCTGCTGGGCCTGCGCGCACCCGACGGCGCGTTGCGCTTGAACCCGCCAGCACGCACCGCTGTCGCCGCCGGTGCCATGCTGTATTACCTGGCCGAGCAGCGCGTGCCCGTCCACGCCATTGCGTGGCAGGCCATGCGCAGCGAGACAGCCCCCATTTCCCCATCGCCACAAGGTGCATGACGATGAGTTTTTTCAGCAAGTTGTTCGGTCAACCGCAACCGCCGCCGCTGCCCACGTCCGGCACCGGCGCGATCGGCCACACGTTGCCGCTGGGGCTGCGTGTCGGCGGCCAGGTGGAAATCGACACCACCCTGTACCGCATGGCGCCCGATGCCATGACCGCCGAATTGCCGGGCGGGCACCAGGGCATTCCGTGCTATGGCCATGTCAATCTGGGCGATGGCTATTCGCTGCACCGCTTCTATCTGGATGACGATGCGTTCCTGCAGGTCACCACCGTGGGTGGCGATCTGGAAGCGATGAAGGCGTTCGTGTATTGCGAAACGGTGAACCCGCCCAGCAAGCAGGCGTTTCAGGAGTTCGTGATGCAGCATCCGCATCTGGGTGCCGCGCAGATCGATTACGCCGGCAAGCGCTGGCAACGCGCCACGCAGTCCACCGATGATGCTGCGCGGATTCCGCCGATCGCCTACGACGAAGTGCTGTACCGCTATCAGCCGCCGCGCCGCGATGGCGACCTGACCCACTACGCCATGCTCTATAGCCGCGATGTGCCCGAGCTGCAGCGCGAAGAATTTCTGCTGGTGACCGGTGAGGATTCCGGCCCCAACGAATTCTGCGTCACCTATGCGGTCGGTATCGATGTCACCGTCGCCGATCTGGATATCACCTGAGCATGCGCTCGCCCTTCACTCAAACGGTCCTGTCATGAACCCGATCAACCTGCAGAGTTTTCTCGCATTTCTTTCCTACTTCGGCACCGGCCTGGGCGTGCTGATCGTCGCGGTGGTGCTGGTGACCCTGGTCACCCCGCACAAGGATTTCACCCTGCTGCGGCAGGGCAACGTGGCTGCAGCCACCGCGCTGGCCGGCAACCTGATCGGCGTGGCATTGCCGCTGCATTCGGCCATCACCCATTCGGTGAGCCTGGTCGATGCGCTGATCTGGGGCGTGGTGGCCTGCGGCATCCAGGTGGTGGCGTACCTGTTGGCCAACCTGGTGGCCGGGCGCATCTCGCGGCAGATCACCGACAACGTCACCGCCGCCGGCATCTTTTCGGCGGGCGTGTCGATCGCGGTGGGGCTGATCAATGCCGCCGCGATCACGCCGTAACGGAGCGCAGGCATGAAGCGATCACGCAATCTCAAACTCACCTTGATGGCCGCGCTGCCGGCCGCCTTCGTCACCGGCTGCGGCTCCGAGCCGGAGACCGGTGTGGTGTTGCAGTCGGCCTCGGACTGCTACCAGATCAAACAGGAACAGAGCGACATCCAGCAATGCCTCAAGGCCTACGACGAGGCGGTGGCCAAGCATCAGCAGGCCGCGCCGCGCTTCAACACGCGCTACGAGTGCGATGCGCAGTTCGGCAGTTGCACGGAGGTGCAGACGGCGCAGGGCCAGCAAAGCTGGGTCCCGCCGATGGGCGGGTTCCTGCTGGGCTACGCGTTGGGCAACATGACCGGTGGCGGCGGCTACCGCTACGGCGGCTCGATTCCGCTGTACCGCGACTACCGCAGCGGCGGGTATTACAAGCCCAACGGCGATCTGGCCAGCAACCGCATCGGCACGGTGCGCGGGCGCAGCGGCGCGATCGACATGCCGACCCGCGCCATCACCGTATCGCGCTCGGGCTTCGGCTCCAGCGCGGCGGCGCGCAGCTCGTTCGGCAGCGGCGGTCGCAGTTCCGGGTTCGGCGGCTGACATGCAACGGATCGCAATTGCCGAACGCCCGGACTGGCGCGAGCAGGCCGAGTCGCTCGGCTTCCACTTCCACACCATCGACGGCGCGCCGTATTGGGACGAAAGCGCCTACTACGCGTTTTCGTTGCAGCAGATCGAAGACGACATCGAAGCGCCCACCCAAGACCTGCACGATATGGCGATGCAGTTGGTGGACGAGGTGGTGCGCTCGGAACAGCTGATGACGCAATTGGCGATCCCGCCGTTCTATTGGGACTGGATCGCCAATTCGTGGAAAGACCGCGACCCGCATCTGTACGGGCGCATGGACCTGGCGTATTCGGGCGATGGCCCGGCCAAGTTGTACGAGCTCAATTACGACACGCCGACCTCGCTGTACGAGTCGGCGTATTTCCAGTGGTTGTGGCTTGAACAGCAGATCGCCAGCGGCGCGCTGCCCAAGGGTACCGATCAGTACAACCTGATCCAGGACCTGTTATGCGAGACGCTGGGTGCGCTGGCGGTGGACGGCGCGATCGGCGCGCAGATGCATTTTTCGGCGGTGCGCGATTCGCTGGAAGATCGTGCCACCGTGCGTTACCTGCGCGACTGCGCGCATCAGGTGGGCATCAGCACCGAGGAAGTGGCCATCGAAGACATCGGCCTGAGCGCCGATGGCTGGTTCACCGATGAGCAGGACCGGGTGATCCACACGCTGTTCAAGCTCTACCCGCTGGAATTCATGATGGAAGAACGCTTCGGGCCGGCCCTGATCGCCGACCGTGTGCGCCTGATCGAGCCGGCGTGGAAATCGGTGCTGAGCAACAAGGGCATCCTGCCGCTGCTGTGGGAGCGGCATCAAGGCCATCCCAATCTGCTGCCGGCACGCTTTGCGCAAGCCGGCGAAGCACCGACCGCAGGCTGGGTGCGCAAGCCGCTGCTGTCGCGCGAGGGCGCCAATATCTCCCTGGTCACCGCGCAGGGCGCCACTGCACAGACGGATGGCCCGTATCTGGACGGGCCGGCAATCCTGCAGGCACACCATCCGTTGCCGGTATTCGACGGCCGGCATGCGCTGGTGGGCAGCTGGGTGGTCGCCGATCGCCCTGCCGGCCTGGGCCTGCGCGACGACGATGGCCCGATCACCCGCGACACGTCGCGCTTCGTGCCGCACGTCATCATCGATTGATCCGCAGCTGTGCGTGCATCGCCACCGTGAGCTGGCGGTGTTGCGCGTGGGAGCCACCGTCTTGTGCGGTGTAGCGGAATCCGCTTTCTGGATGCTGGCGGGCCTGCCGCAAGTGCCCACGACGCAGCTGCGCCGGCTGTTTTTATCGCGCATTGCACAAGCACCGGCGCCGCGCAAGGCCTCTGGCGCATGCAAGGCGGCGCATCTTTTCCACACCCCCTGTGGATGGAACTTGCACAAGGCTGTGGGCAAGTGGGTGCAGGCCCCGGCCTGCAACGCTGTCAAGATGGGTGGCGAAAAAATGACCAGTCGTGAGCGGCGAAGTTTTTTCAGTCTCCGTCGCAGCGATCTCGACAGGATCGGCAAAGTCGGTTGTGCTGCGATGTCGTGGCTTGTGTTGCGGCATGCCAACGCGACGTATTGAGCATGCAGATCGCGCAGACCGCACCAGCGCCGCGCGCAAGACGCGCCAGCATCGGCGCTCGGTGCCGCTTTACTTCGACACTCTGCGCACACCGCGCACCCATCACACCCGCCGCGCCACACAAAAGCCCGCCACCGCCAGCAGCCACGCCAACCCGAACACGCTCAGGTATGCCGCGCTCGTTGCCGATGTCAGCAGCGCCGCGAACAAGGCACCGGCCAGCGCCAGCATAGCCGCCACGGCAATGGCTTCGCTCAATTGCAAGGCAGAACTGTTGGCGCCTTGCTGCGCCGGTGGCGACAGCGACAGCATCACCACCGACAAACTGGGATACAGCAGGCCCATGCCCAGGCCGGTCAGCGCCCAGCCGGCGATTGCCAGCGGCACCGGCATCGCCGGCCACACCGCAGTTGCACTGATTGCGATGCCCAGCGTCATCAGCAGCGCGCCGGTCTTGAGCAGGCGCGGGCGCGACCAACCGGCGCGGCTGTGGCCCTGGTACCAGGAGCCACTGAACCAGCCCAATGCGCCCACGCTCAGCGCCACGCCGGCCAGCAGCGGCGAGAGCCCGCGTTCGCGCGACAGCAGCAACGGCAGGAAGGCCTCGAAACCGAAAAATGCGGCGGCAGCGATGCCTCGCAACGCGATCACGCTGGGCAGGCCGCGTGCAAGTTGCAAGGTGCCGGTCGGCAGCAGGTGCCAGGCGCAATACGCGGTGAGCAACAGTGCCGGCAGCATCGCGCCCGGTACCAGCATGCCGTGCAGCTGCCCACCCAGGTACACGCCCAGCACGCCCAACGCCGCACCCACGGCCCAGCCCAGCGATGCAGTCGGCGCATCGGATGCGTCGCTCGCCCAGGTCCGCCCGCGCAGCGCCGGCCATAGCATCAATCCAGCTGGAATCGCCAGCAGCGGCACTGATAGAAACACCCAGCGCCAGCCCACGTGTTGCACGATCAATCCGCTGATGCCCGGCCCGATCAACGATGGCACCACCCAACCGGCCGAAAACGCCGCAAACACCCGCGGGCGCAAGGCTTCCGGATACAGCCGCCCGACGATGACGTACAACGCCACCGAATAGGCGCCGGCGCCCAGGCCCTGCAGCAGGCGCCCGGCAATCAGCAGCGGCATGCTCGGCGCCAGCCCGGCAACCAGCAGGCCGACTACAAAACACAGCAAACCCACGGCCAAAGCACCCGCTGGGCCACGCCGGTCGCTCCAGCGCCCGGCTGCGGTCATGCCGACCACGCTGGTAGCCAGGGTGCCGCCGAACGCCAATGCATACAGCGGCAGCCCGTTCAATTCGCGCGCCACGGTCGGCATGGCGGCGGCAACGGCCAGCGACTCGAAGGCGTTGAGCGACACCAGCGCCACCATGCCTAGCGTCGCCGCACGGTAGGGCGCGGCAAGGATGGACGTAGGCTGCGTGGCGTATCGCGGCGTAGCGGCAGTGGTCGGCATTTCGGTGGGCATCGAACATCCAGGAACAGAAGTGTGTGGAGCCATGACACAGGTGCTTGCACCGGTGATGGCCGCGCAGCATCCTGCCTCAACCTAGGTTGAGGTCAAGGCGATGCAGCGTGAGATGTCCGTGGGCGAAGTGGCCAAGCGCAGTGGCGTGGCGGTGTCGGCGCTGCATTTCTACGAGCGCAAGGGCTTGATCCGCAGCCTGCGTACTGCCGGCAACCAGCGCCGCTATGCGCGCGATGTGTTACGGCGGATTGCGGTGATTCGCGTGGCGCAGCGGCTCGGGGTGCCGTTGCAGCAGGTGCTCGATGCGTTTTCGGTATTGCCCGACCAGCGCACGCCCACGCGTGCGGAATGGGCGCGCATGTCGGCGCGCTGGCGTGGGCAGCTGGATGCGCGCATCAGCGAATTGCAGGCGCTGCGCGACCAGCTCACCGACTGCATTGGCTGTGGCTGTCTGTCGCTGCGCCGCTGCCGCTTGAGCAATCCGGACGACGCCATGGGCGAGGGTGGTGCGGGGGCGTCGCGGCTGGGTAGCGTGATTCCGAATAAAAGTGGCTAAGACACGTAGCGCGCGGGCGCCTGGCGGTGAGTCTGGTTTTGTCGGCCGTTTCTTGGTGGTGGCCGTCGGAAACGCTGGGTGGGTCGAGGGCGCGGTGTCCTCACCGCTCGCGGGACACGCCGTGAATCCGTCCTTGGAGGCTCGGTGGCGGCATCCATGCCGCCAACGGACCCGCAATCGGCAAGGACACCGCACCAGACAGTTGGCTGGTGGTTTTGTTGAAGTGCGAGGAGCGCATCGCGGCTTGCCGGTTGCTCGTTGAAAACCATGCACACCAACCATCTCCACCAGTCCTTGCAGCCAAGCAGCAGACCGATGTCGCCAGGTGCGCCATCCGGGACCAATGGCATTCCCGTGCGCGGCGCGGGGCGCCGTAGGATGGCAATCCCCCTCCGCCGAAGGATTCCGCATGCCCCCCACCGTGCGCCGATCGCTCCCCCTTGCCGTGTCGTTGGCATGTGTTGCCATGCCCGGGCTTGTCGCTGCCGCACCAGTTGGCGCCGCAACGGCTCCTGCGAACGCATTCGACCCGCTGGCCTTGTTCGCGCCCTTGCAGTTGCCCGATGTCCCCAATGCCTATCGCAGCGGCGGTGGGGTGCCCGGCCCGGCGTTCTGGCAGAACCGTGCCGATTACAGCCTTGCCGCCAGCATCGACCCTGCAACGCATACGCTCACCGGCGAGGCCGCAATCACCTACACCAACCACAGCCCCGACACGCTGGACGTGCTGTGGCTGCAGCTGGATCAGAACATCTACCGGGCCGATGCGCGTGCTGCCGCCAGCCGTCCGCTACGACGCAAGCAGTTCACCGAAGGCATGCAGATCGCCAGTGTCCAGGTCGATGCAGGTGGGCGCCGCCAGCCTGCGCAGTTCGTCGTCGACGATACCCGCATGCGCGTGGACTTGCCGCAGCCGCTGGCCGGCCAGGGCAAGGCGCTGACCGTGCATATCCGTTACCGCTACACGATTCCCGGCACCTGGGGCGGGCGTACCGCCTTCAGCGCCAGCAAGCAGGGAGAAATCTACGAGATTGCGCAGTGGTACCCGCGCATGGCGGTCTACGACGATCTGCGCGGCTGGGACACGCAGCCGTATCTGGGCTCGGAGTTCTATCTGGAGTACGGCGACTTCGACTACGCAGTGACCGTGCCGGAGGGCTTCCTGGTCGCCGGCTCCGGCGCGCTGACCAACCCGCAGGACGTGCTCAGCCGCACCGAGCAGCAACGCCTGGAGCAGGCGCGCGGCAGCGACCGCACGGTACTGATCCGCACCCCCGCCGAAGTGACGGCACGTGCAGCCAAACCGGCGGGCAAGGGCACGCAGACCTGGCGCTTCCATATGGAGCACACCCGCGATGTGGCGTTTGCTGCATCGCCGGCGTTCGTCTGGGACGCGGCGCGCATCAACGTGCCCGGCGGCAAGCAATCGCTGGCGATGTCGGTCTACCCGGTGGAGGGCGTGGGCGCAGACAAGTGGAACCGCTCTACCGAATACGTCAAAGGCGCGATCGAACATTTTTCGCAGTGGTACCCGTACCCGTGGCCGGCAGCGATCAATCTGGGTGGCTATGGCGCCGGCATGGAATATCCCGGCATCGTCTTCGACGGCTTCGAAGACGGCGGCAAGGATTTGTTCTGGATCACCGCACACGAGATCGGCCATACCTGGTTCCCGATGATCGTCGGTTCCAACGAGCGCCGGCACGCCTTCATGGATGAAGGTTTCAATACCTTCATCGACGTATATGCATCCGATGCCTTCAACAAGGGCGAATACGCGCCCAAGCGCGATTCGGAATATGCGCCCAAGGGCGGAAACCCGGTCGATGAAATCCTGCCGCTGCTGGCCGATGCCAGTGCGCCGACGCTGATGGACAACGCCGATTCCACCAGCGAGACCTATCGCCATCCACTGACCTACTTCAAGGGCGCCTTGGGGCTGGTGCTGTTGCGCGAACAGATCCTGGGGCCGGCGCGCTTCGATCCGGCGTTTCGCAAATACATCGCCACCTGGGCCTACAAGCATCCCACGCCGTCGGATTTCTTCCGGCTGATGGAAAGCGAAAGTGGCGAAGACCTGTCGTGGTGGTGGCGCGGCTGGTACTTCAACAACTGGCAGCTGGACATGGGCATCACCGAGGCGCATTACGTCGACCATGACCCGGCCAAGGGCGTGCAGCTCACCTTGCGCAGCCGGCAGAAACTGGTGATGCCGGTGACCGTGCGCGTGGATCTGGCCGATGGCAGCCACCTGGACCGGCGCGTGCCGGTGGAAACCTGGCTGCAGACCAGCACCCCCACGCTGACCCTGCCGACCACCCAGAAAGTGCTGCACGTAACGCTGGACCCGGACCACGTGCTGCCGGACGCCGACCGCAGCGATGCGCGTGTGGACGTGATCGGCTGAGTGTTGCGATAGGGCACACAGGCTGACGCGGTCGCCACCGCGATCGCGTCAGCAGCGATCGCGGTGGCGGCGAAAAGAGCGGCCAACACACCGACTGCGCTAGACGCCTGGCGGACGCGGCTGGTGCTAAATGCGGCAGGTCGCATTCGCACACCGTGGTGCCTCTACGCCATTCACGCTCATCTGATGACGGCGCACTTCGTGTTGTCGGACGCTCTACCAACGGCGCAATCGATTGCGAAGATTGCGCCGTTTTTCTATGCGCCGTGCCTGCTGCGTTCCACATCCGCGGGCGGAAGTAGTAACGAGATCGCCCGCCGCGTCGCTGCTGCGTCCGGTAGATTGCGCGGCCTGTGCCATACAACCACTTCGCCAACAGCGTCAGTTCGATTCTGCGTTTGCGCACTCGCCGCATCCGGCACTGCTGCGGCCGTTTCATTGTGCAAATTTCGCCGCGTGCCTTGCCGGTTTTTGCGTAATGCCGTGATAACGCTTACAGCCGCGCCAGCGTTGAAAACCATATGCGGGCTCAAGCGGCTGCCGTATCGGCTGTAACAGTGCACCCCCATCACTATGCTGCAACGCACGGTGACAAGCCCTTTATGCCCTGACTAGGCTGCGCTGCGTGTTAGCGCTATCACTGGCTGACATGCGGTGCAAAGCATCCGTTCGAACCTGCAGCAATGGCACACGTTGCCGTTGATGCGCAGCGTCCAGGTGCAAGCACACCGCAGGTCAACGGTCGAAGGGGCGACCGGTGGGTTGCGTGCTAGGGGAAAGTTCGAAGAGCGGCTGACACAACGTAGCGCAGTGGTCGAGTAGTGCGTGTGGCACGGCAAAAACGGAAAGACATGCGCAGCGCATGTCGGATCCGCATGCCGGCTGCGCGCGCATGGCGAACGCGCAGGCGTCGGGTTGGTGGCTCCAGCAGTTGCAGCACCGGTCGCCACGGCCCGTTGGGCAGCGGCCATGATTCTGCCATGTCGCATGCCGCGATATCGGCCGTTGGCGGTTGGACTCCACTCCCGAGGACACATCGATGCGTCGTACGTTGAACAGCTTCAAGTCGAAGGCCATGTTCACCTTCGTTGGCGGCCTGTTGGTCATCAATCCCGCGTTTGCGCAGGATGTCGCGCAGCCGCCCGCAGCGGCGCCGCAGTCCAGCAGCGACGCTGCCACCACGCTGGATACGGTGACCGTCACCGGTATCCGCAACAGCCTCAATCAATCGATGGGCATCAAGCGCGATGCCGCCGGTGTGGTGGATGCGATCAGTGCCGAGGACATCGGCAAGTTTCCGGACACCAACCTGGCCGAATCGCTGCAACGCATCACCGGCATCTCGATCGAGCGTCGCGACGGCGAGGGTGCGCAGGTCACCGCGCGCGGCTTCGGCCCGCAGTTCAATACCGTCACCCTCAACGGCCGCCTGATTCCCGGTGCCGATGCCTTCGGTGCGCCCGGCCAGACGCCGATCGGCGGTGTGGATGTCGGCACGCGTGCGTTCAACTTCGCCCAGCTCGCGTCCGAAGCCATCACCGGTATCGAGGTGTTCAAGACCAGCCGCGCCACCGCGCCCAGCGGCGGTATCGGTGCGACGATCAACATCCAGACCGACAAGCCGTTCAATCACGAGGGCGTGGTGGCCAATGCCGGCGCCAAGATGGTGTCGGACCGCTCGCAGCCGTTCGGCGATTCGCTCACCCCGGAAGTGTCGGGCATCTTCAGCTACACCAACCCGGACAAGACCTTCGGTATCGGCCTGAGCGCCAGCTACCAGAAGCGTCACGGCGGTTCGGTGCAGGCCACCGAGAACCGCTGGAACATCCAGCGCTGGACCGGCACCGACCCGGCCTTGCGTCCGGACACCGTGGTCACCAACGCACCGGCGATCGGCCAGCTGTATGGCCTGCCCAACGACATTCGCTACGCATTCGCCGATTTCCAGCGCGAGCGCATGAACGGCCAGGCGGTGCTGCAGTTCGCGCCCACCGACAGCGTCACGCTGACCCTGGATTACACCTATTCGGCGAACGAAATCCGCGAAGAACGTGGCGAGCAGGGCATCTGGCTGCAACGCGCCAACAGCTTCACCGATCTCACCTTCGATACCGGCCAGACGGTCGCCACGCCGGTCTACCTGCGCGATGTGCCCAATGGCGCCAAGGACTTCGGCATGGAGCAACAGCGCAACGAGCAGAAGTACACGCTCGGCTCGCTCGGCTTCAATGCGGACTGGCAGGTGAGCGACCGCTTCCAGCTCACCTTCGATGCGCACAACTCCAAGACCCAGAGCCTGCCCAACGACCCGATCACCGGCGGCAGCGCGACCTATTTCAGCTTTGCCGGCACCAACAATTGCACTAATGGCCCTTCGTGCGGCGGCCAATGGGGGCAGGAATTGTGGTTCAACAATTCGCTGCCGATCGGCGCGCGCACGTGGTACCCCACCGTGGCCGATTCGCTGGCCGGCACCAATGGCGTGGTCAATCCGGATTTCACCACCAACAATCTCGGCTCGCAGGTGCAGCGCATCTACTATCAAAAGCAGGTGACCGAAACCAAGGAAGGCCGCCTGGATGGCAAGTTCGACTTCGACGACGGGCGCTTCCAGTTCGGTGTCAGTTCGTCCAACACCACCATGCATCGCCTGACCAGCGATAACAACTCCACCTTGGGCGACTGGGGCGTGGCCAATGCCGGCAGGGAGCCGGGCATGACGGACTTGCTGCGGCCGGTAAGCATTGTCGGCATGTTCGACGACTTCAATGCCAACGGCACGGCACGCAATGCGTGGCGCGGCGATGCCAGCCAGCTGGCGCTGTGGGGTGGCAGCCAGTACGGCGCGCAGACGCGCTACAACCCGCTGTACAGCGCCAACAACCAGGTCGAAGAAAAGACCCGTGCGGCGTACGTGCAACTGGAACTGACCGGCGACATCTCCGGCATGACCACCAATACGCGCCTGGGCCTGCGTTACGAGCGCACCGATGTGGAATCCACCTCGCAGGTGGCCACACCGACGGCGCTGCAATGGCAGGCAAACAACGACTTCCAGTTGCTGCGTTCCGCCGAGCAGCAGCCCTTCAGCGAAAAGACCAGCTACAACTACATCCTGCCGAATCTGGATTTCAGCATCGACATCACCGAGTCGCTGAAGGGCCGCGCCTCGTTCGGCCAGACCATTGCGCGGGCGCCGTACAACAACCTGCTCGCCGGGCCGACGCCGAACACGCCGGCCGGCTCGATCCTGATCAACCCGTCCAACCGGGCCAGCGGCGATTCGCAGACGCCTACGCTGGACCCGCTGGAATCGGACAACCTCGACCTGGCGCTGGAGTGGTATTTCGCCGACGCCAGCTATATCTCGGCCACGTTCTGGAACAAGCGCGTCAGCAATTTCATCGGCACCACGGTATCGCGCGAGACGCTGTACGGGCTGACCGACCCCACCTCGGGGCCGGATGCACAAGCCGCGTTGGCCTTCCTGCAAAGCGGTGCCTGCGCCGCGCAGGTCGGTGCGGCCGGCAACGACGTGGCGGCGGCCTGTTCGGCCAACGACACTTCCCTGTTCGCCGCCACCGCCTTGTTGCGCAACGCAGCGGCCACCGGTGGCCTGGGCGCCTATAACGGCAGCTCCGCGCAGAGCCTGGCGCTGGAAAATGCCTACGACCTGGTCGGCACCGCGGCCGACCCGTTGTACCAGTTCGACGTGTCGCGCCCGATCAACCAGAACAAGGCCAACATCCACGGCTGGGAGCTGGGCGGGCAGTACTTCTTCGGCAGCAGCGGCTTCGGTATCTATGCCAACTACACCATCGTCGAAGGCGATGTGGCCTTCGACAACAACGTCATCGACCGCGACCAGTTTGCGTTGCTGGGCCTGAGCGATACCGCCAACGTGATGCTGATGTTCGAAAAATACGGCTGGAGCGCACGCCTGGCCTGGAACTGGCGCGACGAGTATCTGATTGCGGCCAATCAGGATGCATCCAACCGCAACCCGTACTACGTCGAGGCGTACCACCAGTTCGATCTGAGCGTCAGCTATGCACTCAACAAGCAGCTGTCGTTTGGCTTCGAGGCGATCAACCTCACCGGCGAAGATGTCCGGTGGCATGGGCGTTCGGAGAAGCAGATCGTGCGTTTGATCGACCAGCAGCCGCGTTACACGCTGGGTGTGCGTTACGCGTTCTGATCCGGCGAGCCGGTGCATGCCGGTGGGTGCACCTGCGGCCGCCATCATCTGATGGCGGCCGCGACCGGTTGTGCAGGCAGGCGTTCGCGCACCGCATGCAGCCACACGGCAGTCGCGCACGCTGTATGCATGCGTCTGGTCACCGCATGCGTTGTGCGCACGGACGTCCCGCACGCTGGCGTTCGCACTCATGCCGCGCATTGCTGCCTTGCGACTTGCCGGCGCAGCGATTTTTGGCAATGCTCAGTGTCGACACGCACGGTGTAGTGCGTGCGACCGAATTCTTTATTGACTGCAGTCTTCCGCGAGGGATGGCGGCCGGAGTTTTTAATGACGCGATACGCAGTGCTCAACAATGTGGCGCATCACGATCTGCACGTGATCCTGCGCTTCGGCGCCGAGTTCGGCGATGCGGTTGGCGTGGTGCCGGCCTTCGTCACCGAGTACGCCGAGCTGCAGCGCGAGTACCCGCTGTTCTTCCGCAAGGACCCGGCCAACGGCGGTTATCAGTCGGTCGCGCTGCTGGGCTTTGCGCAGGACGAAAACCTGTTTCTGCAGGACGGGCGCTGGAATGCCAGCTACCTGCCGGGCATCGTCGCCAAGGGGCCGTTCCTGATCGGGTTCCAGGAGCAGCACATCGACGGCGCGCTGGTGCAGGAGCCGGTGATCCATCTCGATATGGAGCATCCGCGCGTGAGCCGGAGCGAGGGCGAGCCGGTGTTCCTGCCGCAGGGCGGCCACAGCCCGTATCTGGAGCACATCATCGGCGTGTTGCGCGGCATTCGCGAGGGCGTGGACGCCGGGCAGGCGATGGCGGCCGCCTTCGATACGCTGGGCCTGATCCAGCCGGTGCGCCTGGACGTGGCCCTGGATGCCAGCCATGCCACGCAGTTGCAAGGGTTGTTCGCCATCGACCGCGAGCGGCTCGCCGCGCTCGATGCACCTGCGCTGCACCAGTTGCATCAGGCCGGTTATCTGGAAGGCGCCTTCCTGATGCTGGCATCGCAGCACAATGTGCGCCGGCTGATGGCCGAGAAGCAGCGCCGCCTGCAGCTATCGCACAGCGACCCCGTTGCCGCGTTTGCCTAAGCACATGGCCGTACGCGCAACCGATCCCTCTGTCGCCGCACGTGCCGTCATTGCCGAGCGCAGCGACTGCACTCCCGACGCATTGCCGCTGGCTGCACTCTGCGACGCCGCCGAGCCGGTGGTGCTGCGTGGCGTGGCACGCCACTGGTCGCTGGTGCAGGCGGGGCTGCGCAGCGCCGAGGACGCCATGGCGCTGGTACGGGCGCACGATACCGGCCGGCATCTGCAGTATTCCTACGGCGGCCCGGACATCGGCAGCCGCCCGTTCTATCGCGACGATTGCAGTGCGCTCAACTTCGAGGTGCAGCGCGGCAGCGTGAGCACCTTGCTGGATGCCATTGCGGCACATCGCAACGACGTGCAACCGCCCACCTATTACCTGGCCTCGTTGCCGGTGGATGCCAACCTGCCGGGTTTGCGTGCAGACAACTCGCTGGATGTGACTGCCCACGGCAGCCCCGTGCAGCCCAGCATCTGGATCGGCAACCGCGTGATTGCCTCGTGTCACTACGATGCACTGGATAATCTGGCGTGCTGCGCAGTCGGGCAACGGCGGTTTACGCTGTTTCCACCGGAGCAGGTGGCCAATCTCTACCCGGGCCCGCTCGATCCCACGCCGGGGGGGCAGGTGGTGAGCATGGTCGATTTCGCCCAGCCGGATCTGCAGCGCTTTCCGCGCTTTGCCGAGGCCTTGCCGCATGCGCGCAGCGTGGTGCTTGCGCCGGGCGATGCGTTGTTCATTCCCGGCATGTGGTGGCATCACGTCGAATCGCTGCAGCCCTTCAACGTGCTCATCAACTACTGGTGGAGCAGTGCGCCCGCGCAGCTGCCGGCCGCGATGCCGGCGCTCTACCACGCGCTGTGGGCTATTCGCGACCGCCCGGCAGCAGAGAAGCAGGCATGGCGCGCGCTGTTCGATTACTACGTGTTCGGCCCTGCCGGGCAGGCCGGCGAACATCTGCCCGAACCGGCGCGGCAGGCGCTTGGTCCGCTCGACCCGATGCTGGCGCGGCAGTTGCGCGCCATGTTGATCGGCAAGTTGAACCGCTGATGTGCAAGACCGCCTGCAACCCATCTCCCAGGAGTGCGCAGTGACTCAGGCTCAGATTCGCAAGGTGGTGATCGCCGGTGGTGGCACGGCCGGCTGGATTGCAGCCTGTGCGCTCTCGCATCAATTTCGCGACCTGCTGGACATCACCCTGGTCGAGTCGGAACAGATCGGCACCGTGGGCGTGGGCGAATCCACCGTGCCACCCATCCGCACCTTCCACCGGTTTTTGCAGATCGACGAGCAGGAATTCCTGCGCGCGGTGGCCGGCACCTTCAAGCTGTCGATCTCCTTCGAGCATTGGCGCCGCCAGGGCGAGCGCTACATCCATCCGTTCGGCATCACCGGGCAGGGCACCCTGGTGTGCGCGTTCCACCATCTATGGCTGGAAAGCCGGCGCCGCGGCATGCCGGGCAGCTTCGGCGATTACTGCCTGGAAACGGTGGCCTCGCGCGTGGACCGTTTTGCGCTGCAGGGCGAGCCGGCGGTCAATTACGCCTATCACCTGGATGCGGCGCTATACGCCAGGTTCCTGCGCGCACGCAGCGAGGCCTGCGGCGTCAAGCGCATCGAAGGCAAGATCCAGCAGGTGACCGTGCAGCCGCATAGCGGCGATGTCGCCAGCCTGGTGCTCGAAGACGGGCAAGTGATCGAAGGCGATCTGTTCATCGATTGCAGCGGCTTTCGCGGCCTGCTGATCGAGCAGACGCTGCACACCGGTTATGAAGACTGGAGCCATTGGTTGCCGTGCGACCGCGCGGTGGCGGTGCAGACCGAAGCGGTCGGCCCGCCGGTGCCGTACACCCGCGCCATCGCGCACGCGGCTGGCTGGCGTTGGCATATTCCGCTGCAGCATCGCGTCGGCAATGGCCTGGTGTTTTCGAGCAAGCACCTGTCCGATGATGAAGCGCATGCCAAGTTGCTGCGCGACGCCGCCGCGCCGGCAGTGAAGGATCCCTGGATGGTGCCGTTCCGCACCGGCCGCCGGCTCAAGGCATGGAACAAGAACGTGGTTTCGCTTGGCCTGGCCAGTGGCTTTATCGAACCGCTGGAATCCACCAGCATCCATCTCACCATCTCTGCGGTGGTGCGGCTGCTGGCGCTGTTTCCGGCCGAAGGCATCGCACCGTCGCAGGTGCAGCTGTTCAACGACGTCAGCCGCGCCGAAATGGAACATGTGCGCGACTTCGTCACCTTGCACTATCACGCCACCCAGCGCGAGGAACCGCTGTGGCAGCAATGCCGCGAGATGGAACTGCCCGAGTCGCTGGCGCTGCGCCTGCGTGCCTGGCGCGAACGCGCACACGCGTGGCAGGGCGCCGACGAGCTGTTTCGTGTCGATTCCTGGACCCATGTGCTGATGGGGCATGGCCTGATGCCGGAACAACATCACCCGCTGACCCGCGCATTCTCCGATCACGATCTGCGCCGTCTGCTCGAGGGTATCGCCCAGCCGATCCAGCACGCGGTGCAGCAGATGCCGTCGCAACAGGCCTTCATCGAGCGCTATTGCAAGACAGGCGAACAGGTGTGGGGGGGACGCAACCCGCTGCCGGCCTAGCGCCGGCATTGCACTGTAGGCCAGCTGCAGTACGTGCCTGCGCTACAGCCGCATCAGATCCTGGCCGACCACGATCGGCCCGGTGTAATGCTTGCGCGCACCTTCGCTCCACATCGCATCGGTGATGGATGCATCGCCACCGGGCACGAAATGCGTGAGCACCAGCAGGCTCGCCTTGGCCGCGGCGGCGATCTTGCCGACCTCTTCGCTGGTGGAATGGCTCTTGAGCAGATGGTCCAGCAGCGTCGGTGCGTTGTCGTTGGTCTGCAGCATCTTCTGCAGCGCCGGCAGATACATCACTTCATGCACCAGGATGTCGGTGTTCTTCGCGAACTCTGCCAACGCAGGCAGGTAGCGCGTATCGCCGGAGAACACCACGCTGCGGTCGCGTGCCTCGAACCGATACGCAAATGCCGGCTTGAGCGTGTAATGGTCCACCAAGGTGGCGGTCACGGTGAGCTGATCGTTCTTCAGCACCGTGCCAGGCTGGTCGAACTCATGCACATGAATCAGCGGCCTGAAGGGCGGGCGGCCTTCCTCACGGATGCGCGCATCGATGTCGATGGCATTCATGTCGACAAACGCATCCACCATCCTGGCGATGCCGGGTGGGCCGTACAGATGCACCGGCGTCTGCAGGCCGCTGGCCCAGGCCAGCCACACCACATTGAGCAGATCTGCGTTGTGATCGGAGTGGTGATGGGTCAGGAAGATATCGCGCAGCATGGGCAGGCGAATGCCGGCCTTGGCCAGTTGCTGCGCCACCCCGTTACCGCAATCGATCAGATACGGCTGCCCGTCGACGACCAGCGCATTGGCCGTCGCCGCCCGCAACGGCGAAGGCGTCGGGCCGCCCTTGGTGCCCAGCAACACCAGCACGCTGCCAGTGGCCGGAAAGGGCACCGGCGGTGCGGGTTGGGGCGTGGAGGGCGCGTGTTGTGCAGCCTGTCGCGCAGCTGCAGCGAGCGGTCCCACTGCACCCAGCGCGCCTGCAGCCAATGCGCTGCGCAGCAGTGCGCGACGGGAGCCGGATAGGCGAGGTGCGGTCATTGCGGCTCCTGTCGAGGGGTGCGTTCTATATGCCGATGAAGCGCTGCGGATTGCGTCGCAGATGCTGCGGGTGTGGCGGCAGCGCGCTGATCCACCAAGTGAGGTCAGGCGCTGCGGTTCTTGCCGCCAGGCTCAGAGCTCGCGCGCGATGAACTGGGTCAATGCCGGCGAACGGTAGAACGCCATGCATTGGGCGAAGATGCGGTTGAACGGGCCGCGGCGTGCTTCGTCCTTCATCGGGACTTCGCCGTTGTCGAAATCCGCTGTATTGGCGTCGACAAAGCGATGCAGGCGATCGGTCGCCCCGGCCTTGGCGTTGTCCATCGCATAGGTGGTCAGCAGATACGAGCGGTCGCGCAGCTGGTCTGGCGCGTACTTGCCGCTGCGCGCGTAGTTGTTATCCAGGCAGCGCTGCAGCGCGTAGGCCTTGATGTCCTCGCGATCGGCCGGTTTGCCGGCTGCCAGCGCGGTGGTCTGCAGTGCGAGGGCGGCGAGGGTGATGATGACGAGTGCAGTGCGTGCGCGAAGCATGGGCGATGGGTGCTGATGGAGACCCGGCAAGTCTGCCTCATCGCGCGGCGTGCCGCTGGCTGCGCGTGCGTGCGCATGGTGCAGCACCAACACCGTAAGCGGCGTCGCCATGGAAGTGCAGAGTGCGATGCCAGGCGAAGCGCGATCGGACGTGGCAGGCGCAACACCGCCTGCCACGTGGGCTGGCCGCTTACGGGCCGAAGTAGGTAGAGATGGTGGAATACACGTCCGAGAAGCGCGAGTAGTAATCCGGATCGGTCTGCGCAGTGCAGTACGAGTAGCCGCCATACAGGCCGCCGCGCAGCTGGTAGGCGCCACCGCTGGCGATGGTGAACAGGCCCGAGCCGGACGAGCCGCCTTCGGTCACGCCATCGTTCCAGACCACGCGGTACAGCGGGCTCTTGCCGTCGATGGAGGTGTTCAGCCCATTCACGCTGCCCAGCGAATACTTCTTGACGTCGCCAGACGGGTGATGGATGCCGACGATCGAGGTGTTGGTGGTGCCGATCGCCGCGCTATTCCACGCTGCATAGAAGGCGCCGCTTGGCGGTGCGGTCTTCAGCTCCAGCAAGGCGGTGTCGCGCGTGGTGTTGGCATGGCGCAGGAACGCACCGCCGGTCAACGTGGTTGCCTGCGAACTGGCAGTGTTGCCGTTGCAGCTGGCAGCATCGTAGAACCAGTAGGTTTGCAGCGTATTGGCCACGGTCTGCGTGCTGATGCAATGCGCTGCGGTCCAGAACAGATTGCGCTTGGGCGAATTGGTGTTGTTGAGCAGCGTGCCGGTGCACAGGAACGAGCCCTGGCTGGTGGTGAATACCATGCGCGCCACCGCCTTTGCGGCGCTGGTGAAACCGGCGGTGGGGTTGGCGCGGCAGACGATGTCGTTCTGGCAGGAATCGCTTTCGCCAATGGCAATGGTCATCATGTCGCGCGGGCTGGCGGTGGGGCTGATGTCCAGATGCGAGAGCTGCGGAATGCTCAGGCTGAAATTTTCCGGATACAGGCCGGCCGGCAACGACAACTCGACCAGCAGATTCTCGCCGCTTACCGTCGGCGACCAACCGATGTCGTTACCGCCGGCCGCGAAGCTGGCGCCGGATTGTTCGAACACGCGCCCATCGTCGCCGGCAAAGCGCAGCGTCACCTTGGCCGGGTCACCCGGCGTCGCACCGGCGCCACGCAAGGTCAGCGACGCACGCAGCGACGCGGCTTGTGCGGAGCTGACCTTCAGGCTGGCCACGCGTGAACCATCGGGTGCCATCTGCCAATCGAGCTTGGACAGGTTCACCAGCGGCTGCGCCACTGCACGCGAAAAACCGATCTGCAACGGCTGCCCATGCTTGACCTGCGCAATGCGGCGCTCGCGCACACGGCTGATCTCCGTGCTGGTCGGCGCGGTCAGTTGCGCCACGCGCGTGGGCAGGATGCCGCCACGCAAACTTGCCGACTGCAACGTCGCCGCACCGAGCTTGGCCGCCTGCGGCGCGGTGGTCACCGGCGCTGCATCCATCTCGGTGGGAGGTGCGGCCATTGCAGTACCGGAAACAGCGGAAAACAGCGCCAGATACAACGCGTTCTTGCGATTCATGGGTAGTCCTTCTCGTCAGGGATCGGCAGGCTGCAGCGGGGGCTGCAACGTGCGGCGCCATCGGTGGCGCCCAGCGAGACTAGCGAAAGTTCATAGTTGAATATGTGCTGAAAATCTAGTTCAGAGATAAACAGTCACGAAAAATACAGTTGATCTTTCACGCATCGACGGACAGCGTCTTGCGGACGGTGAGCCGGATGGTGGGTGTGCGCATGCCGATGAGGTGGCAGCGTCGCTGACCCACCGCGGCGTGCGCCCGCGCACTGCTGTGCGCGCTAGGCGCACCTCTGTCTGGTGCGTGCCCAATGCATACGCGATGCATGCCGCAACACGTCCATCACTTCATCTGCAGCAACGCGTTTCCGGCGCCTGATACCGCTTGCAGGCCATGCCCTGCGGTGGCATCAGAGTCCGCGTTTTGCTGGACTCATCACCAACCTTGCACTGCAACAGGCACCGCTGCTGCCGCGGCTATTCCAGCGCATCGCTGGCGCGGAATTCGGTGGAGCGTCCGCTGAGTTTCAGAAAGGCCAGCACCGCCAGCCCAATCAGCATCCATGCAGTGCCGCCGAGTTGCGCATGCGCGTCTGCATTGATCAATACATAGGCCAGGATGACGATGCCGACCAACGGCACCACGCCATGCAGCACGCGGCGCCCCTCGGCGCGGAAGTGCCACAACACCGCGACATGCAGCAGCACGAACGCAGTGAGCGCGCCGACATTGCACAGCGACGACAGCAACGCGATCTGGCCAACGAACACTTCGCCCAGCACCATGCTCAGGCCCGCCACCAGCAAGATCGCACGCTGCGGCACGCCGGTGCGCGGGTGGATGTAGCGCAGGAACGCCGGTAACTGGCGGTCGCGCGCCATCGCGAACAACAGGCGCGATGTAGCCGCCTGCGCCACCAGCGAATTGGCAATCGCCGCGCTGATCGCCACCGTAAGTGCAATGACGATCTGCAGCCACGGCCCGGCGATCAGGCGGCCGATTTCGAAGAACGCATCGTTGGATGCCTGCGCGCTGGGATAGCGCTGCAGGGTGGGCTGCAGCAACGCCGCCAGCCAGGTCTGCAGGACGAACAGGCCTGCCACGATCAGCAACGCCAGCAAGGTCGCACGCCCTACCACGCGGTTGCCGCCGCGCGCTTCCTCCGACAAGGTGGAGATCGCATCGAAGCCGAGGAACGACACCACCGCCACCGACAACGCGCTGAAGATCAACTGCGGCGAAAACGCCTGCGGGTTGTAGAACGGGCGCCAGCTCCAGTGCGCGCCGTTGACGCCGCGCTGGATCGCCAGGGTCGCCAGCACCACGAACACCGCCAGCACCACCAATTGCGCAAGCAGAAAAAAGCGATTGGCACGCGCGGTGGTTTCGATGCCGCGTAGATTCACCAGGGTGTTGAGCACCACGAAGAACGCGATCCACGCCGGCTGCGGCACCGCCGGCAATACGTTATGCATCGCATTGGCGCCGACCACGTACAGCAGGGTCGGTACCAGCAGATAGTCGAGCAGGATGGCCCAGCCGGCCAGAAATCCCATGCCGCTGCTCAGCCCGCGCCCCACATAGGCATACACCGAGCCGGCCACCGGAAATGCCTGCGACATCTGCTGGTAGCTCAGCGCAGTGAACAGCATGGCCACGAAGCCAACCAGGTAGGTCAGCGGCACCATCCCGGCGCTGATGTCGAACACGCCGCCGAAGATCGAAAACGGCGCCGTCGGCACCATGAAGACCAACCCGTAGATCAGCAGATCCTTGAGCGTGAGCTGGCGCTTGAGCTCCTGTGCGTAGCCAAAGCGTTCCAGCGTGGCCGCATCGTCGCGGCGGGGGGTGTCGGTCATGCAGGTGTCCGCTGAAAGGAATGCCGGCGCACAGCGCAGGCGCTTGAAGGACCTGAACGCCGATGCGGCGCTGCAGCCATGTGACCGGCATTGTGACGATAATGTGGCCGGCAAGCCCATCCATTGGTAAAAGTGCTAGGTTTTCCATGCTGCTTGCCAGTTGCTGGCAAACATCGGTACCCAAGGACTCACCATGTTCGACACTCTGGCCAGCCTGGGCCGCGATCTGCAGGTGCTGCATACGCTCAACAGCTGCCTGGATCGGGTGTTTCGCGACGTCTGTGCACTCGGTTTCCAGTCGCTGGTCTACGACTACGCGCCAGTGCCGCTCAGTATGGAAGGTGCGCTGATCACGCCCACCGTGTTCATGCAGCGCAATGCGCCGGGCGATATGCAGCATGTCTGGTGCGAGCACGGCTACTACCAGCATGACCCCGTTCAGCAGCGTGCAGCGCGGCGCACCACTCCGTTCGTGTGGTCGTACCGCAACGACGGCAACCGTGCAGGCGTGGAATACGTGGGCGGGCAGCACCGGCAAGTGACCCGGTATCTGTGCGACAGCGGCATGGGAACCGGTGTCACCGTGCCGCTGCATCTGCCCGGTGGCGCGTTCGCCACTTTCAGCGGCGCGGTCGATGCCGGCGCTGCAGAAGCACCGCGCCTGGCCGAGGCGCAGCTGTTGCCGTTCCTGCTGCTGGCACACGCCTTCCAGGCGCGTGCGCAGGAAGTGCTGGACCCACAGGAGCGCCGCTGCCACCACATTGCATTGACCCGTCGCGAGCGCGAATGCCTGCAGTATTCGGCCAAAGGCCTGACGTCCAAAAGTATCGCGGCGGCACTCAACCGCTCCACTGCCACGGTCAACCTGCATTTGAATTCGGCCGCCCGCAAGCTGGGCGCCCGCAACCGCGTGGAAGCAGTGGTGCGCGGGATGCACTATCGCTTGCTAGAGCCGTAAGCAACGCTGGCCGGTGCCTGCGGTGCCGGCACGCTGGCGCAGCAGGTACTCCGAATCGGCGTTACGCCACGCAATCCTGGTCCTCGTGCGCTATTCGCACGCTTTCGCCAGTGCATCAAATCGCGAGCGCTGGTGTCGCATGCCTGACAGCTCCAACGTCGGCGACGTTGCGCGCGCGAGATAGTTACGCTGATTCGAAGCGCACGGTTCGATCGAGATGCGAAGTGGCGTCGTGCGATGCCTTGCGGCATGCGGCGACGCGCAGCCTGCGGTCGAACTGGTCTTCCGCCAGCGCCAACCGCGTCCCCGGTGCATCCAAACCTGTGAGATTTGCCAGTTAACGCCAGTCGGCGCCGTCGCTAAGCTCAAGGCTCATTATTGCCGCAGGCAGGCGCAGGTCATGCAGTGCACTGAGGGTTACGTCGAATTTCGCGGTTATCGCACCTGGTACCGCATCACCGGCGACCTGCGCGCGGATGCCTGCCCGTTGCTGGTGCTGCATGGCGGCCCCGGGTGCACCCACGACTACGTGGACAGCTTCACGGACCTGGCGGCCAGCGGCCGTGCGGTGATTCATTACGACCAGCTCGGCAACGGCAACTCCACCCATCTGCCCAACGCCGACCCAGGCTTCTGGACGGTTGGGCTGTTTCTGGACGAGCTGCAGACGTTGATCGCGCATCTTGGGGTTTCGCAGTACGCGTTGCTGGGCCAGTCCTGGGGCGGGATGCTGGCGGCCGAACATGCAGTGCGCCGTCCTACCGGCCTGCGTGCGCTGGTGATCGCCAACTCCCCCGCTTCGATGGGTTTGTGGCGTGCTGCGGCGCTACGTTTGCGTGCACGGCTGCCCGAGGACATCCAGGCCGCGCTGGACGAGCACGAAGCCGCCGGTACGCTGGACCATCCGGCCTACCGCGCCGCCAGCCAGGTGTTCTACGCACAGCACGTGTGTCGCGTCGTGCCATGGCCTGCCGAAGTG
This sequence comes from Xanthomonas nasturtii, assembly GCF_001660815.1. Taxonomy (GTDB): domain Bacteria; phylum Pseudomonadota; class Gammaproteobacteria; order Xanthomonadales; family Xanthomonadaceae; genus Xanthomonas; species Xanthomonas nasturtii. The sequence goes on along the minus strand of NZ_LYMI01000022.1, from coordinate 32,883 downwards.
GCACGCACCTTTGCCGCCATCGATGCCGACCCGACCGTGTATCACGCCATGAACGGCCCGACCGAGTTTCATGTGGTGGGCAGCTTGCGCAACTGGAGCATCATCGAGCGCCTGCACCGCATCACCGCGCCCACACTGGTGCTTTCTGGCAAGTACGACGAAGCCACGCCGGAAACCGTCGAGCCGTATGCGCGGCTGATTCCGGATGCGCGCTGGCATGTGTTCGCCAATTCCAGCCACATGCCGCACGTGGAAGAACGCGCGGCCTGCATGCGCCTGGTCGGCAACTTCCTGGACGATCAGACACCCTGGCCCGGTGGGCAGATGGTGCGTTCTTCGGCGCTGGTCAATCGCGCTGTTTGAGTGCGCGGTGTGCGGACGCTGACGTTCGATATGCGTGGTTTGCGATTCTTCACCATTGCGATCTCTGAGTGCGTCCGACGTTGAGCGGACCGTGCGGCATGCGGACGAACACGCAGACAGCTGCTTGATTCGACGGCGTGCTGATTGCTGGTGCAATCTGTTTGCGTGCGCCGTCGCGCACCACGTGCAGCGTCTTCGCCACCGTAGGCTTGCAATGTAAATGCACGCGAGCGTTCTGCTGCTGTGCAGCAACGCTGCAAGCAACCTGCAGAAGCCCGCGAGAAACCGGGCGACACGCATCGGCGCGTCTTTTCCGGTGCACGTGTTGTATTGCTGCGCTGCAAATTCGCTGCGTCGCAGCTGTCATCGCCAGGCGCATGTGCAGCTCATGCCCGCAATGGCGACCAGTACGCAAGCACCACAGGCGTGAAGTGGCAAGCATCCACGCAGGTGTGCGTGCTCGAGCACACGCACCTGCAGCACAGGCATGCCTGCACCAGCGCAGACGCGCATCGATCAAGCACATCCATCGCATCTCGCCGCAATGCCGTGTCCTGTCCCGGCTGTCCTGTGCTGTCTCTTTTGCATGTCCCGCAAAGAGAACACCGTGGTGCGTCAAACTTTCAGTGATGGATAATTGTTTTATGTTTTAAATCGCGCGAAGAATGCGGCCCCCACGCACCGCTTTGTCGTTGTCGTTGCCACTGCGCAGACGGCACGCATCGCTTATCGACTTCTTTGGGAGAGGCTGCATGACTAGCAAGATGCTCCAGGGCGCGCTCGCGCTTGCGCTATCCACGTGCGCAGCAAGCGCCATCGCCGGCCCGGTCGGGTACGGTGCGGCCACCACCGGTGGCGGCAACAAGACACCGGTCAACGTGGCAACGTTCGAAGCCATGCAGGCCGCCATCGACAGTTATTCCGGCAGCGGTGGGCTGGTGCTCAACTACACCGGCAAGTTCGACTACGGCACCATCAAGGACGTCTGCGCGCAGTGGAAGCTGCCGGCCAAGACCGTGCAGATCAAGAACAAGAGCGATGTCACCATCAGGGGGGCGAATGGCTCGGCGGCCAACTTCGGTCTGTGGGTCGTGGGCAACGCCAACAACATCATCATCCAGAACATGACCATCGGCCTGCTGCAAGGTGGCGAAGATGCCGATTCGATTTCGCTGGAAGGCAACTCCAGCGGCTCGCCGTCCAGGATCTGGGTCGACCACAACACCGTGTTCGCCTCGTTGACCAAATGCTCCGGTGCGGGCGATGCCTCCTTCGATGGCGGCATCGACATGAAGAAGGGCGTGCACCACGTCACCGTGTCCTACAACTACGTCTACAACTATCAAAAGGTCGCGCTGAATGGCTACAGCGACAGCGACACCAAGAACTCGGCCGCGCGCACTACGTATCACCACAACCGCTTCGAGAACGTGGAATCGCGCGTGCCGTTGCAGCGCCGCGGCTTGAGCCACATCTACAACAACTACTTCAACAATGTGTTTACCTCGGGCATCAACGTGCGCATGGGCGGCGTGGCGAAGATCGAGTCGAACTACTTCGAGAACATCAAGAACCCGGTGACCTCGCGCGACAGCAGCGAGATCGGCTACTGGGACCTGATCAACAACTACGTCGGCAGCGGCATCACTTGGGGCACGCCCGATGGCAGCAAGCCCTACGCCAATGCCACCAACTGGGTGAGCTCCAAGGTGTTCCCGGAATCGCTGGGCTACACCTACACCATCACCCCGGCCGCGCAGGTCAAGGCCAAGGTGATCGCCACGGCGGGTGCGGGCAAGAACCTGGCCGAGTGACCGGCAGCGCGTAGTGGCAGCAACCTACATCCCCGGCCCGCCCGGGGATGTGGGTTTACGCAGTCAACAATGTGATCAGTTCGGGCATCGACGTGCGCACGGGCGGCGCGGCGAAGATCGCGTCGAACTCCTTCGAGAACATCAGGAAACCGCTGACCTCGCGCGACAGCAGCGAGATCGGCCACCGGGACCTGCAGGCAAGCGGCAGCACGTCCCGGCAGGTGGCCGAGCGTTGCCTGCTGCAAGTGAGGGCAGGGCACGCTTTCGTGGCGTCGCCACTCCTTCGCCACTCCTTCGCCGGGCCGGCGTCAAGAGGCGCGGCAGGCGCCGCGACGCGGTATCGTGTGGCGATTCCATTCGTTCAAACCCGTCCATGCCGCTTCCGACCGATCCCGTTGCTGAGACCGCTGCGTCCGCCGCGCCTGCACTGCGCCACGCGCTGAAGCCGCGGCAATTGATGATGATGGGCCTGGGCACGGCGATCGGCGCCGGGCTGTTTCTCGGTTCCGGCGTGGGGATCCATGCGGCCGGGCCGGCGGTGCTGATCTCGTACCTGATTGCCGGTGCGTTGGTCATCATCGTGATGAACGCGCTGGGCGAAATGGCGGCCGCCAAGCCGGCCAGCGGCGCGTTCTCGGTGTACGCGGCCGATGCGATGGGCCCGACCGCCGGCGCGACCGTGGGCTGGTTGTGGTGGTTCCAGGTGGTGGTGGTGATTGCCGCCGAAGCCGTCGGCGCCGCCGGCCTGCTCGCGACCGTCTGGCCCGCGTTGCCGGTGCCCTTGCTGGCGCTGCTGTTCATGGCCACCTTCACCGCGATCAATCTGCTGGGGGTGCGCAATTTCGGCGAGTTCGAATTCTGGTTCGCCATCCTCAAGGTTGTGGCGATCATCGTGTTCCTGTTGATCGGTGTGGCCTTGCTGGCCGGCTGGTTGCCCGGTGTGGTGTCGCCGGGGTTGTCCAACTTCACCCAGAACGGCGGCTTTGCGCCGAAGGGCCTGGCCGGTATCGGTTCGGCCTTGCTGGTGGTGGTGTTTGCCTTTGGCGGCACCGAGATCGTGGCGGTGGCCGCGGCAGAAACTGCCGACCCGGGCCGTAGCCTGGCGCGCACCATCCGCACCGTGGCCTGGCGCATCCTGGTGTTCTACATCGGCTCGATCAGCGTGATCGTGGCGGTGGTGCCGTGGACCAGCGCCGCGCTCAGCTCGCCGTTCGCTGCCGTGCTGGAAGTGGCACGCATTCCCGGCGCGGCCACGGCCATTACCCTGGTGGCGGTCGTGGCGTTGCTGTCGGCGCTCAATGCCAATCTGTATGGCGCCTCGCGGATGATCTTCTCATTGGCCCAGCGTGGCGAAGCGCCGCGCTTGCTTGGCAAGACCAGCGGCGAGCAGGTGCCGCTGGTGGCAGTGATCGCCAGCGTGCTGTTCGGTTTTGCCGCGGCGGCGCTGGAGCTGCTGTATCCCAACAAGGTGTTGCCGATGCTGCTCAACATCGTTGGCGCCACCTGCCTGCTGGTGTGGACGATCTCGCTGGTGTCGCAGCTGATCCTGCGCGGCCGCGCCGACCGCGCCGGCATCGCGTTGCCGTTCCGTATGCGCGGTTATCCGTTTCTGACGGTGTTGGCGCTGGCGATCCTGGCGGTGATCTTCGTGCTGTTGGCCAGCTCGGCCGACACGCGCGCGCAGTTCCTGTCGATGGTCGGTTTGACCGCAGCGTTTGCGTTGTTCAGCGAGCTTGCACGGCGGATGCGTCGCCAGCACTGAACATCCACAACGTTTGGTTGCAGCGCGCTGGCGCGCGATGGAGCGGCGCCGGTAGTCCGGGGTCAAACGCTGAGTGAGTGAGCGCGCAGTGCTCTCACCGCTTGCGGGACAGGTCGTGCACCCACCCTTGCGGAACCGTTGGTGGCATCCAGGCCACCAACGGTCCCGCAAGCGGCGATGACACCGCGCCAGACAGTTGGTCGGTGGTTGCGTTAAAGCTGCTTGTAGCGCGCTGCGCATCAGGTGTTGAGCCTGCGCGTCATGATCGAACAATGCGCATTAGTCACGGCCCCTACCGTGCACACCGACCATCTCGACTGGTCCTTGCCCGCCTACCGTCGCGGGACCTTACGCGGCATGGATGCCGCGTAAGAGCCTACACGGACGTACTTGCGGCGTGTCCCGCGATGGTGGGCGGGCAAGGGCCCTGCAGCAAGCGCAAAGATGTCGAGTGCGCGGTGCCCTCACCGCTCGCGGGACACGCCGTTAACCCGTCCATGGGGGCTCGGTGGCGGCATCCATGCCGCCAACGGTCCCGCAATCGGTAAGGACACCGCGCCAGACAGTTGGTCGGTGGTTTTATGGAAGAGCGAAGACACAGCTTCACCAGTTTGCTGATCGCTTGTCGAAACCTGTGCGCACCGACCATCTCGACTGGTCCTTGCCCGCTCACCGTCGCGGGACCTTGAGCGGCATGGATGCCGCGCCAGAGCCTCCAGGGACGGATTGACGGCGTGTCCTGCGATGGTGGGCGGGCAAGGGCCCTGCAGCCAACCCGCAGATCAGCGTGCTTGCAGCCAGACCGCTGATCAGCCAGCCCCCAGCCGACCGGCATGACGTAGTTTTGTCAGCCGCTCCAAAGCGCAGAAGCGACGTTTTGCCGCAGATGCGACGCCGTGTCGCATCGGGAACGGGCCCGACCGTCCCTATCATGATCACGTAGCGCGGCAGCGCCACATCGACCACCGCAGCGTCTACCCGGCGATCGATGTGCGACCTGCACGCTGACGATTAACCCCACTTTTCCTTGAGGGATCTCCATGGATGCCTTGCTGTTGTCACGGATCCAGTTCGGGTTTGTCATTGCCTTCCACGTGCTGTTTCCGGCATTCACCATCGGGCTTTCCAGCCTGCTGGCGTTCCTGGAATGGCGCTGGCTGCGCACGCGCCTGCCGGTCTGGCGCGAGCTGTATTTTTTCTGGCAGAAGATCTTCGCCGTGTCGTTCGGCATGGGCGTGGTTAGCGGCATCGTGATGGCGTTTCAGTTCGGCGCCAACTGGCCGGAACTGAGCCGGATTGCCGGGAGCGTGATCGGGCCGTTGCTGAGCTATGAAGTGCTTACTGCGTTTTTTCTCGAGGCCAGCTTTCTGGGCGTGATGATGTTCGGCTGGGGCCGCATTTCCGAGCGCCTGCACTTCTTTGCCACCTGCATGGTGGCGCTGGGTACGCTGTTTTCCACCTTCTGGATTCTCTCGTCCAACAGCTGGTTGCAGACGCCGGCGGGCTTCGAGGTGATCGACGGCATTGTGCATCCGGTGAACTGGTTGCAGATCATCTTCAATCCCTCGTTTCCGTATCGGCTTGCGCACATGGCGCTGGGCTCGTTCATCACTACGTGTTTTGTGGTGGGCGCAGTCGGTGCGTGGTACCTGCACCGCGGCGTGCACCGCGAGGCCGGGCTGCGCATGTTCAAGCTGGCGGTGGCTTTCGCCGCCATCACGGTGCCGCTGCAGATCTTCGTCGGCGACATGCATGGCTTGAATACGCTCAAGCACCAGCCGATGAAGATCGCCGCAATGGAAGCGCACTGGCATGCCGAGCAGCCGGGCAAGGGATTTCCGCTGGTGGTGTTTGCGCTGCCCAACACGCAGGCCGAACGCAACGATTACGAGGTGGCGATTCCGCGCCTGGGCAGCCTGATTCTGACCCATAGCCTGGAGGGCAGCATCGCGCCGCTGACCTCGGTGCCGGCCAGCGAGCGTCCACCGGTGACGCCGGTGTTTTTCGCCTTCCGCATCATGGTGGGAATCGGTTCGTTGATGTTGCTGGTGGCCTGGGTGTCTGCATTCGCCTGGTGGCGCGGCAAATTGCTGCAGTGGCGCTGGTTGCTGGCGACCTGGCGCTGGATGTTGCCAAGCGGCTTCATCGCGCTCATTTCGGGCTGGTTCGTTACCGAAATCGGCCGGCAGCCCTACGTGGTTTATGGCCTGTTGCGCACCGCCGATGCAGTGGGCCCGCAGTCTGCGCTGATGACCGCCATCTCGCTGGCGGTGTATGTGGCTGGCTATGCGTTCGTATTCGGCTGGGGCATCTGGTACCTGGTCAAGATCGGCAAGATCGGGCCGACCCCGCACGACGCCCCGCAGCTGGACCATGGCGAACACACGCCCGCACGCCCGCTCTCTGCGGCCGACGAACCGATCGATGGAGCCGCATGATGGACATGACAAGCGTGTTGCCGGTGGCGTGGTTTGCGGTGATCGGCTTCGGCGTGCTGATGTACGTGGTGCTGGACGGGTTCGTCCTGGGCATCGGCATCCTGGCGCCGTTCCGCAAGGACGAAGCGCAACTGGATTTGATGATGAACACCGCCGCGCCGATCTGGGACGGCAACGAAACCTGGCTGGTGCTGGGCGGGGCAGGGCTGCTGGCGGCGTTTCCCAAGGCGTATGCGGTGATCTTGTCGGCGCTGTATCTGCCGGTGTTGTTGATGGTGATGGCCTTGGTGTTTCGTGGCGTGGCGTTCGAATTCCGCTTCAAGGCACATCGCTCGCGGCGTTTGTGGAGCAACGCCTTTGCGGCCGGATCGATCCTGGCCACCTTCGCGCAGGGCGTGATCCTGGGCGCGCTGGTGCAAGGCTTGCCGATCGAGAACGACCGCTATGTCGGCGGTATCTGGGGCTGGTTCAGCCCCTTCGCGATGCTGACCGGTGCCGCCTTGGTGTTCGGTTATGCGCTGCTCGGCAGCACCTGGCTGATCCTCAAGACCGAAGGCCATGTGCAGCAGCTGGCGCGGCAGTTGAGCCGGCCGTTGACCCTCAGCGTACTGGTCTTCATCGGCCTGGTCAGCGCGTGGCTGCCGTCGTTGCAATCGCATGTGATGGATCGCTGGTTCAACGATGCGCATTATCTGTGGTTGATGCCGGTGCCGGTGCTGGTTGCCGTGGTGGGTTATGCGCTGTGGCGCGCGGCCGAGCCGGGGCGACCGGACACGGCGCCGTTCCTGCTGGCGATGGGCTTGTTCGTGCTCGGGTTCCTGGGCCTGGTGCTGGGCATGTGGCCGTACCTGGTGCCGCCGGTGTACACCATCTGGCAGGCTGCCGCGCCGCCGTCGTCGCAACTGTTCGCGCTGGTGGGGTTGGTGATGTTGCTGCCGCTGATCCTGGGCTACACGGTTTGGTCGTATCGGGTATTTCGCGGCAAGATCACCGCCGAGACCGGCTACCACCATTGATGGCAGCGGTTAGCGGTCGTCGCTTCGCGTCTGCGCGGGTCGCGCTTACCGGCAGGCGCAGCGCGCGATGACCCTGGATCGGTGCCGGCATGATCAGGGCCGGGGTTCGCCCGCTGCAGCGATCCCCATGCGGCTGAGCGCGCGGGGATCGCGCCCAACCGCAGTACGCTCAGCGCAGGCGCTGCTTGAACATCCACTCCCACATCGCCGGGTCCGCATAGGTCGCGTCCCAGACGTTGTGGTTGCCTTGGGGATATTCGCTGTAGCGCAGGTTGGCGCCCATGCCTTTTGCGGCGCGGTACAACGCGCGGTCGTCGTGCGGCGGCACCGAATCGTCCTTGGCGCCATGGAACATCCAGATCGGCACGTGCTTGAGTTGCGTCACTGCCGCGGTGTACGGGTCCGCTTCCTTGGCCACCAGGCTCACGTACAGCGTGCGGCGCTCATCGCGCGGTGCCTTGAGCGCGCCACAGATCGGCACGATTGCGGCAAACCGTTGCGGCTGCATCAGCCCGATTTCCCAGGCGCCATAGCCGCCCATCGAAATGCCGGTGAGATACGTGCGCTGCGGATCGGCGCTGAACTCGGCGCTGGCCGCATCCAGCGCGGCGATCGCCATGCGCGCGTTGATGCCCAGCCATTCTTCGTCGTCGGGCACTTGCGGCAGCACCACCAGTGCGGGAAATTCGGCGGTGTGTTCGCTCAGGTAAGGGCCCACGCCGACTTCGGCCTGATCGCGTCCGTTATCGCCGCGTTCGCCGGAGCCGTGCAGAAACAACACGATAGGCCGTGGCTGCGGCGCCTTGGCGGCCGGCACAAACACCTGGTAGCGGTAAAGCCGCCCCTCCAACTGCAGGGTGCGGGCGACAAAGTGGCCGCGCCGCCCATCGTGCTGGCGCTCAGCCATGCTGGAGCAACCGGCGAGCACCAGCGCAAGAATTCCAAGTAAGACGCAACGAACGATCACGCAGCACTCCCCATCGATCATCAAGCCGCAGTATCGCCGCATGCAGGTGCGCTGGCACGTGGCGTTGCGGCGAGCGCCGGGGATGCGCGTGCCGCCCTTCATTCTCGCTTGCGCGTGCATGCGGTCGGGCGCACGCGCTCACGGCATCAAGATCAACGTGGCAAGGCCCAGGAAGCTCAAAAAGCCCATCACGTCGGTCAGCGTGGTCAGGATCACGCCACCGGCCAGGGCCGGATCGAAGCCCAGCCGTTTGAGCGTCACCGGCACCAGCACGCCGCCAAAGGCAGCGGTCAGCATGTTCAACGTCAGCGCAGTGCCGATCACCAGCGACAGCATCGGCTGGCCGAACCAGGCCAGCACGATCAGCCCAAGCCCTACGCCCAGACACAGCCCATTGATCAGCGCAACGGTGAGCTCCTTCTTGAGCAGGGTCATCACGTTGGACGAGCCGATCTGCCCCAGCGCCAGGCCGCGCACCATCAGCGCCAATACCTGGGTGCCGGCATTGCCGCCCATGCCGGCCACGATCGGCATCAACGCCGCCAGTGCTACCAGCTTTTCGATGGTGCCTTCGAAGCGGCTGACCACGCTGGAAGCCAGAAACGCGGTGCACAGATTGATGCCCAGCCAGATCAGCCGGCGCCGGAATGCGCGCCGTGCCGGGCTGAACATGTCTTCGTCTTCGTCCAGGCCGGCCGCGCTCATGGCCTGGTGCTCGGCCTGCTCGCGGATGATGTCCACCACGTCGTCGATGGTGATGCGGCCGAGCAGGATGTTGTTGTCGTCCACCACCGGCGCCGAGATCCAGTCGTGGTCGGAGAAGCGCCGCGCCACTTCGTCGGAGCCATCGCCCACGTCGATGGCGGGCTGCTCGTCGTCGATCAAGCGATTGACCGGCGTACTGTCTTCGTGAGTCACCAGTGCGGCCAGCGACACGCGGCCCAGGTATTGATGGCGGCGGCTCACCACGTACAGATGGTCGGTATGGTCGGGCAGCTCGCCGCGCAGGCGCAGGTAGCGCAGCACCACATCGACATTGACGTCCGCGCGCACCGTCACCACGTCCGGGTTCATCAGGCGGCCGGCGGTGTCTTCCGGATACGACAGCACCTGTTCGAGCCGCTCGCGGTTCTCGCGGTCCATCGACTTGAGCACTTCGTCGATGACGGTGTCGGGCAGGTCTTCGACCAGGTTGGCCAGATCGTCGATGTCCAGGTCTTCGACCGCCGCGACGATCTCGTCGGTGTCCATGTCTGCCAGCAGGCTTTCGCGCACTTCATCGCCGACGTGCAGCAGCACCTCGCCATCGTCCTCCGGGTCGACCAGCCCCCACACCACTTCGCGTTTGCCGGGCGGCAGCGATTCGAGCAGGTTGCCGATCTCCGCCGGCGCCAGCGTGTTGACCAACCGACGTACCGGCCCTAAGCGTCCGCTATCCAGCGCGTCGGACAGCAGGCGTAGCTGGCGCGCGGTTTTGTCGTGGCGGACGGCTTCGGCCATGCGCGGCTCCCCGGAAGAGTGGACGCGTCGTCAATCGAAGACGCGGTGCTGGATCAGCACGGTATTATCGCTTGCGCATGGTGACGAAACATACAGTGCCGCTCGCACGCTGCTCGAACAGCAGCGCCGCAATCGCGCATCCAACCCAGGAGAGCCATCGCCAGGCAGCGAGCAATAGCTGAGCGGATGCAGCTGGCGGCACACTGCCGGTGTCAAGGCACGAGAGCTGCCGTGCCCAACGCACGCTGTTTTTCGCTGGCGATGCTTGGCGCGATGCAGCTCGGCGCAGCGTGTGGGTCGTGCGGGTCGCCGCTAGCGCAGCAGCCCCTGCGCATTGCCCGCCAACCACTTCTCGATGCCCTTGCGGTCGCGGGCGCGCAGCAGTTTTTCGCCCTGCACGCGCAACTCGCCCAGATGGATATCGCGCACCGCGCGGCGCACTTCCAGCAAGGTGGCCGGATGCAGGCTGAATTCGGTGAGCCCCAACGCCAGCAACATCGGCACGAAGCGCGGGTCGCCGGCGATCTCGCCGCACACCGCCACCGGCTTGCCGTAGGTGCGCCCGGTGGCGATCACCTGCGCGATCAGGCGCAGCACTGCCGGATGCAACGGCGAATACAGCTCGCCCAAGGCCTCGTTGTTGCGATCCACCGCGAGCAGGTACTGCACCAGATCGTTGGTGCCGATCGAGAGGAAATCGATGTCGTCGATGAAGCAATCCAGCGCCAGTGCCGCCGCCGGCACTTCGATCATTGCGCCCAGCGGAATGTGCTCGGCGATCTCGTGGCCTTCCTCGCGCAGCTGCGCGGTGAGCTTCTTCAACTGCTTGCGCAGCAGCAGGATTTCTTCGCGGCCGCTGACCATCGGTACCAGGATGCGCACCGGCCCGTAGCCGGACGCACGCAGGATCGCGCGCAACTGCGTCTGCGCCACCGCCGGCCGGGCGAGCGACAGGCGCACGCCACGCAGGCCCAACGCCGGGTTGTCTTCGTCGCTCAAGGTCAGGCCGGTGCGGTCGGCCTTGTCGGCGCCCAGATCCAGCGTGCGGATGGTGACCGGGCGGCCGCTCATGCCCAGCACGGTGTCGCGGTAGGTGTGGAACTGTTCGTCTTCGTCCGGCAACTCGTTGCGCTGCAGGAACAGGAATTCGGTGCGGTACAGCCCCAGCCCGCTGGCACCCAGCGCATGCGCTTTTGCCACATCTTCCAGCGATTCGGCATTGGCCAGCAGGGTGATGTCGACGTTGTCGCGCGTGCGCGTGGGCTTGGAGCGCAGCCGGCCCAGCTCGCGTTGTTCCTTGGCCAGCGCGCGCAGGCGTTCGCGGTAGTCGCGCAGGTGCTCGGGGGTGGGGTCGACGATCACCTGGCCCGAGCCGGCATCGACGATCAAGACATCGCCATCCTCGATGCGCTGCACCGCATCGCCGACGCCCACCACCAACGGCAGGTGCAGGCTGCGCGCCAGGATCGCGCTATGCGACAGCGCACTGCCGGCGGTGGTAACGATGCCGACCACCCCTTGCGCCTGCAGCTGCGCAAGCTCGGAGGGCGCCACGTTGTCGCAGACCAGGATCTCGCCGGCCACGCCCTTGAGGTCGGGCGCGCGCTTGTGCAGGAACGCATGGATGCGGCCGATGACGTGATCCAGGTCGTCCATGCGGCTTCTGAGGTACGCATCCTCCATGCCGTCGAACACCGCCGCCAGCCGGTCGCGCTGTACGCGCAAGGCGTAGTCGGCACTGTAGCGGTGGGTACGGATCAGCTCATCCAGGCCTTGCAGCAGCTCCGGGTCGTCGAGCAGCAAGGCATGCAGCTCGAGAAATTCGCCGACTTCGCGCGCAAGTGCGCCATGCAGGCGATCGCGCAGTTGCTGCATTTCCACCCGTGCCGCTTCGATGGCGGTGTGCAGACGCTGCAACTGCGTCTCCACCTGGTTGGCGGGCACGCGTTGTTCGGCCACTTCCAGCGTATGGCTCTGGCGCACGCGTGCGCGCCCAAGCGCGTTGCCGCGCGCCGCGCCGTGTCCGCGCAGGCTCACGCGTGGCCCGGGCGCAGCCGCGCCGTGTCGGTCGTCACTGCACCGACGCCGCGCATGCTCAGCTGTCCTCGTCGAAACGACGCTCGAACAGGTCGACCAATGCCTGCAGGGCCTGCGCTTCGTCTTCGCCATCCAGGCGCACCACCACGCTGGTGCCTTGACCGGCGGCCAGCAACATCACGCCCATGATGCTCTTGGCATTCACTTCGCGGCCCTTGGCCGCCAGCGTGGCGTTGCTGCGATAGGACGACAGCGTCTGCACCAGCTTGGCGGTTGCCCGCGCATGCAGTCCGAGTCGGTTGGAAACTATGAGTTCGCGTTCAAGCATCGTCGATGATCGCTCCGTTGCGGGTACCGGCCGCCGCAGTGGCGGGCAGCTCCTGCAGTCCTTGTTCGGGGTAGTTCATCACCCGCAGCAGCATCGGCAGGCTCAATGCAGAGACCCGGCGAACCGGTGTGCCCAGCTTGGCCAACCGGCTGGCGAGATTGCTGGGGCTGGCGCCATACAGGTCGGTGATGACCAGCACGCCGTCGCCGCTGTCGACCCGGCGCATCGCCGACGAGGCCTGGGGCAACAGCGCGTCCAGGTCCGCATCGAACGGCACATCGAATGCTTCGGTCTTCAACGGCAAATGCCGCAACAGCCCCGTCGCCACGTTCAACAACGCCGCGCCGATGCCGGGATGAGTAATGAGGAGAATGCCACAGGCCATGCCGAAACGTTAACAGGTCAGCATGACTGCGCGATAGCGTTTGCCGGCATCGATGTGTTGCGAACTGAATAGCCGTTTAGGAGTGCTGCAGTGACCGGATTCCACCGCGTATTGCTTTCGTGTCGCAGTGCTATGTAGCGCTGATCTGTGACGTGTTGCGCGTCGGCAGCGCATGCGGGCTCTCAAGCGAGCGCTGCAGTGCGCGCGACAGCAGGCAAGGCAATGCTGAGAGCCATTACAGCGCTGCGCCATGCGCCCCTTTCATATGGCGCTGCCTTGCGCGCCAGGCAAAAAGCTCAGTGCAGTTTTTGCAGGGCGTCAGCGCTTCACCAGCGCCAGCTAAAGACGAGGTGTCTTCCACGACGCCCATCCCACCCAAACCGTCCGCCAGCAATCGCATTTCGAGCCAGAATCCGCAACAGCACCTGCTCAACGACGGGTGCATGCACAAGTCAGTCACCAGCATTCCGCGCTACCGATTCCCCAATCCCGATTCCCGACTCCCGGCTTCTCAGTCCTGCTCGCGATGAAACGTCGCCACTTCCGGCCAGCCTTGTTCGCGTGCGTGCCGGGCCATGCGTTCGGCCAGATACACCGAGCGGTGCTTGCCGCCGGTGCAGCCGAAGGCGATGGTCACGTAGCTACGGGTATCGTTGCGCAACCGCGGCAGCCAGGTGTCGAGCAGGTCCACGATCTGCGCGCTGTAACGCTGGACGTCCGGCTCCCTGTCCAGATAGTCGCGCACTGCGGCATCGCGCCCGGTGAGCGGGCGCAGTTCCGGATCCCAGTGCGGATTGGGCAGCACGCGCGCATCGAAGGCGAAGTCGGCTTCGGCCGGCACGCCGCGCTTGTAGGCAAACGACTCAAACAGCAACGACAGACGGTCGTTGCTGCCGAGTGCAAATTCGGTCACCACGCGGCGGCGCAACTGATGCACGTTGAGCGTGCTGGTGTCGATGATGGCATCGGCCTGCGCCCGCAGCGGCTCGGTCAACTGGCGCTCGCGGGTGATCGCTTCCGGCAAGGCCAGGCCGAGATGGCTCAGCGGATGGCGGCGGCGGGTGTCGGCGTAGCGCTTGATCAGCGCCTCGTCGCTGGCCTCGAAAAACAGCAGGCGCGCTTCGATACCGTATTCTTGCGCGGCCTGTCGCCATTGCGCCAGCTGCGTGAGGTCGCTGCGGCTGCGCACATCGATGCCCACCGCCAGGCGCTGGTCGCCGAGCGGGTTGCCGCGCAGGCGGCTCTTGACGAAGTCCGGCAGCAATTCGACCGGCAGGTTGTCCGAGCAGTAGTAGTCCAGATCCTCGAAGGTCTTCAACGCAACCGATTTGCCCGAGCCGGACAGCCCGCTCACGATCATCAACGTGGAGGGCGCGGTACTCATGGCGTGCGTCGCTCCAGCAGGTTGCTGTGGCGGGCGATGAACATCGCCGCCGGGTCGATACCCTTGGTGCGCAGGATATGCAGCCGGGTGGCCGCCTCGGTGAGGACGGCCAGGTTGCGGCCGGGCATCACCGGCAGGGTGATCAGCGGCACGTCCAGATCCAGCACGTGGCGGCTGCCGGAATCGCCGGTCAGGCGCTCGTAGCCGGACGGCGTGGGCTCGGTCATCGGCCGGGTCAGGTGCACGATCAGGCGCAGGTATTTGTTTTTCTTCACCGCGGTGTCGCCGAACATGTCGCGTACGTTCAACACGCCCAGGCCGCGTACTTCCAGCAGGTCCTGCAGCAATTCGGGGCAGGTGCCGTCGAGCACATCGGGGGCGATCTGGGTGAATTCGGGCGCATCGTCGGCCACCAGCCGGTGGCCGCGGCTGAGCAGTTCCAGCGCCAGCTCGCTCTTGCCCGAGCCGGCTTCGCCGGTGATCAGCACGCCGATCGAATAGATCTCCATGAACACGCCGTGCAGCGTGACCCGCGGCGCCAGCGTGCGCGCCAGATGGTAGGAGAGGTGATTGAGTAGTTCGTGGCCGCGCTTGGGCGAAATCCACAGCGGCGTATTGGATTCGTCAGCGGCCGCCCGCAGGTCTTCCGGGCACGACTGGTTCTTGCTGATCGCCAGCGCCAGCGGCTGCACCTGGATGATCTTTTCGATGGTTTCCCAGCGCTGCCGCGCGTCCAGCGAATCCAGCCAGGCCAGTTCTTCGGTGCCCAGGATCTGCACCTTGTTGGGGTAGATCACATTGAGATAGCCAGCCAGCGACGGGCGGCGCGCATTGTTGCTGCCGGCCTGGATCTCGCGGTGCTCGCCCTTCTGCCCGGCGACCCAGCGCAGCGCCAGCTTGTCGCGCTGCTGGTCGAACAGTTCGCGTGCGGTGATGCTGGTATTCATGCTGCGCTGGCCTGCGGTGGCGTTGCGTCGGTCAGCAGCGCCATCAAGGCATCGGCGTTGGGCGCGGCGCGCAGCTGCTGGCGGAAGTCGGCATCGGAGAAGCGTTCGGCCAGTTCCGACAACAGCATCAGATGCTGGTGGGTGTAGTGCGCAGGCACTGCCATGGCGAAGATCAGGTCCACCGGCTCATCGCCGCCGAAGGCCACCGGCGTGTCCAGCCGCAGCAGCGCGCCGCGTGGTTCGGTGAGATTGGGGCAGCGCCCATGCGGAATGGCGATGCCGTGGCCGATGGCGGTACTGCCCAGGGCCTCGCGCTCGCACAGGTTGGCGTAGAGCTCGTCGGCACCGGCCTGACGGCAGGACAGCAGATCGGCGGCGGTATGCAGCACGGTGTCGCGATCGGCGGCCGGCGACACCACGGTGCGCACGGCCGCCATCAGATCGGTTAAAGGCATGAGGGCATCAAGCAGGAAGCGTCACGCGGGATTGTCGCGCACCTCGCGTGCATGGTGGTTACATTTCTTTTCTTTGTGCTTGAGCACCAGGCGGTCCAGCTTGTCGACCAGCAGGTCGATGGCGGCGTACATGGTGGAGCCGCTGGCATCTGCGTGCAGCGTGCGACCGGGGAGGTTGACGGTGGCGACCACGTGGTGGTCCGGCTTGCGAACGGCCAGCTGCGTTCGGACTTCACAGTGCTGGTCGAAATGGCGCTGCAGTCGCTGCAGCTTGCTTGCCACGTACTCCCGCAGGGCGGGGGTCACTTCAAGCTGGTGGCCATACGTCTCGATACGCATCGGATACCTCCATTGGTCGGTGGGCCAGTGAACCGTTCCGGTATTCCGACAAACCCGGCGCAGGCCGGCGTTGCGGTGGTTGCAACGTCAGGCGATGCGGACGCGTTCGTGGGAGGCGGAAATGTTCATGGCCTCACGATACTTCGCAACGGTGCGCCGCGCTACTGGTACGCCGGATGTTTTCAACAGATCTGCCAACTTGGCGTCGGAGAGTGGTTTGCGCGGGTTTTCCGCATCGATCAGGCGTCGGATCATGGCCTGGATGGCGGTGCTGGAGGCCTCCCCGCCGCTGTCGGTGTCGATGCCGGAGGCGAAGAACGAGCGCAGCGCGATGGTGCCGCGCGGGGTGCGCACGTATTTGCGGGAAATTGCACGGGAAATGGTGGATTCGTGCAGGCCGAGCTCGCCTGCGATCTCGCGCAGGGTCAACGGGCGCAGCGCCTGCGCACCGAATTCCAGGAACCCGGCCTGGTGCTGCAGCAGGCAGCGCACCACCCGCAGCAAGGTTTCGCCGCGCGCCTCCAGGCTCTTGAGCAGCCAGCGCGCCTCCTGCAGCTGCCCGCGCAGGTAGCCGGCGTCGGATTCACAACAGGTGCGGATCAGGTTTTCGTAGCCGCGGTGGATGGTGACCTTGGGTTGCGCGCGGCCAGCCAGCGAGGCCCGCCAAACCCCGCGCTGGCGCCAGATCACGCAATCGGGCACCACATAGGTGTCTTGCGAGAGGTCGCCGATCTGCTTGCCCGGGCGCGGGTCCAGCGAGCGCACCAGTTGCACTGCTTGCTCGACATCGGCGGCCGAGCGCTTGAGTTCGTGCGCCAGGCCGGCCACGCCGCTGCGCGGCAGCCGTTCCAGCGGGCCGGCGACGATCTGCAGCGCCAGCTCGCGCCCCGGCGTGGCCGGGTCGAGTACGGCCAGCTGCAGCGCCAGGCATTCGCCCAGGGCGCGCGCGCCCACGCCGACCGGGTCGAAGCGCTGGATCTGATGCAGCACGGTGAGAACTTCGGCCTCGTCCACCGCCGCGCCCAGCGCCAGCGTTTCGAGAATGGCCGACAGCGGTTCGCGCAGATAGCCGTCTTCGTCCAGCGCATCGATCAGCAGCGCACCGATCTGGCGGTCGCGCGGCGACAGCGGCGACAGATGCAACTGCCAAAGAAGGTGGTCGGCCAGGGTTTCCGATTCGGCCACACGCTCGGCGGCATCGCCGGACTCGTCGTCGTCGAAGCTGCCGCCGCTGCCCGAGCCGGTCCACTGCAGTTCGTCCTGCGACCAATCGTCGTCGCGCTCGGCAGGTGCGGCTTCTTCGCGCTGGGGTTCTTCGGTGGACGCTGACGGCGAGGCTTCCACCGCGGTGTCGTTGGCGGCCTGTGCGGCTTCATCGGCCCACTCCAGCAGTGGATTGGTTTCCACTGCCTCGGCGATTTCCACTTCCAGCTCGGTGGTTGACATCTGCAATAGTTTGATCGCCTGACGCAATTGCGGCGTCATGACCAACTGCTGTCCTAGCGATGTCTGGAGCCGGGCTTTCATGCGGGCACTGACTGGAAAAAACGATGGCGCGGCGCCACGCTCAAAGGCGGAAGGTTTCCCCCAGATACACGCGACGGACGTCGGGATTGGCAAGCAACGTGTCTGGTGCCCCCTGCGCCAGTACGCCCCCCTCGGCGAGGATATACGCGCGGTCGCAGATTCCCAAGGTCTCGCGGACGTTGTGGTCGGTGATCAACACGCCGATGCCGCGTTCCTTAAGGTGGATGATGATGCGCTGGATCTCGCCGACCGAAATCGGGTCCACGCCGGCGAATGGTTCGTCCAGCAGCATCATGCGTGGCTTGGCCGCCAGCGCACGCGCAATCTCGCACCGGCGCCGCTCGCCACCGGAGAGGCTGGCACCGAGCTGATCGGCCACATGGGTGATCTGCAATTCTTCCAGCAACGAGACCAGTTCCTTCTCGCGGCCGGCAGTGTCCAGTTCCTCGCGCAGTTCCAGCACCAGGCGGATGTTGTCGGCCACGGTGAGCTTGCGGAAGATCGACGGCTCCTGCGGTAGGTAGCCCACGCCGAGCTTGGCGCGTGCATACATCGGCTCGGCGGTGAGGTCGCGGCCATCCAGCTCGATGCGCCCGGCATCGGCCTCGACCAGGCCGACGATCATGTAGAAGCAGGTGGTCTTGCCGGCACCGTTGGGGCCGAGCAGGCCGACCACTTCGCCGGCCTCGAGCGTGAGGCCGAATTCCTTGACCACTTCGCGTTGCTTGTACTTCTTGCGCAGACCGGTGGCGACCAGCATTACTTCTTCCCCTGCGGCTTGGCAGCGGGCTTGGCGGCTGGTGCCGGGGCCGGTGTGGCTGCGGCAGGGGCTGCGTTCTTCGGCTGGATGATCGTGCGCACGCGGCTGCCGTCGCCGCCGCTCTGCATGTTGCCGGTCTTGGTGTTGTAGACCATGCGCTGACCAGCGTTGGTGCCCTTGGGCGAGTCGACCTTGTAGTTGCCGGTCAGCACGATGACTTCGTTGGCGACCTGGTACTCGATGTTGTCGGCCTGGCCGTTCATCATCGCGCCGTCGTCCATCTGCTGCTTGAGCGTGGCCTGCTTGCCCACCAGTACCACACGGTCGGTCTGGCCGTTCTTCTGGAAGATGTCGGCGGTGTCGGCATGGATTTCCAGCGTGCCCTGGGTGATCACCACATTGCCGCTGAAACGGCACTTGCCGCTGTCGTCGAGCATGTTGCAATCGTTGGCATTGGAGTCGATCGCCATCGGCTGATTACGGTCGCTGGTCTTGGCCATGGCCAGTGCAGGCAACAGCAGCGCGGCAAACGCCAGTTTAGCGGGCAGCATTCGGTTCATAACGGGTCTTGACCTGAGAAAGGAGCTTGTACTGGCGTGATTTGAGGTCGGCTTCGAAGCCGACGCCGCTCTGCATGATACCCGGCCGGCTCATGCTTACCGGGGCAGCGGTCTTGGCAAGGTTCTGCTGCGGAAACACGTCCAGGCTTTCGGTGCGGAAGGTGGTTGGCGGGGTATTGCCGGTGGTGGGGCTGTCGCCTTCGACATTACCGCGCAGACGCAACTCGTCGCCCTTGGGGCTGATCCAGCCGGTCTTGGCGCGCAGCGTCCACGGCTGGTTGGCGTTGTCGGGCAACAGAAAAACCGGCGTGGTGATTTCCGAGGTCTGGTCGGCGCGGTTGCGGTGCATTTCCGGCGCGCGCAGCGTCATCGATTCCTTGCCGCTCTGCTTGTCCAACGCGATCAATTCGAAATCGCGCAGCACGTAATCGGCCTTGGACTCGTCCACGACTGCGGCGACCGGGCGCGCGCGCTGTTGCCAGGCCGACCAGCCGGAGATCACGGCGGCGGCGAACAGCACCACGCCCAGGGTGGTTCTCCAGTTCCAATTCATGCGGAAAACCTTTCGATGATGCTCTCGACCTGGCCTTGCGCGGCCAGCACTACATCGCAGACCTCGCGGGCGGCACCTTCGCCGCCACGTGCCTGGGTATGCCACTGCACGCGCTCGGCGATCCAGGGGTGCGCGTTGGCCGGCGCCACCGGCAGGCCGACCGCCAGCAACGCCGGCAGGTCTGGCAGGTCGTCGCCCATGAACAACACCTGGTCCAGCGACAAGCCATGCTCCTGGCACAGCGCCAGCACCGCCAGACGCTTGTTCTTGACCCCGATCTGAACGTGCAGACCCAGGTCCTGGCCGCGCTTTTCCGCCGACAGGCTGGCGCGCGCGGTGATCAGCGCCACGTGGATGCCGGCATGGTCGAGCTGTTTGAGGCCCTGGCCGTCCAGCACGTTGAATGCCTTGCTCTCGTTGCCGGCGTGGTCGTAATACAAGCGGCCATCGGTGAGGGTTCCGTCGACGTCGAAACAGGCCAGGCGGATCCGCGCGGCGCGTTCGATCAACTCGGCGGGAAGGTGCTGCAAAGGGGAATAGGGCATCGGCACGAATCGGTGAGAACGGAGTTCCGGCGGTTGAAAACTGAACCTGTTAAACCACCTTGGCGCGCAACAGGTCGTGAATGTTCAATGCGCCCACCGCGCGCTGTTGCGCGTCGACCACGATCAGGCCATTGATCTTGTAATCCTCCATCAGCCGCGCGGCCTCGGCGGCCAGCTGGTCGGCGCCGATGGTGCGCGGGTTGCGCGTCATCACCTGCGCGATGCCGGCGCTGCGCACATCGATGTCGCTGTCCAGCGCGCGGCGCAGGTCGCCGTCGGTGAACAGCCCGATCAGGCGCTCGTCGCTGTCCACCACGGCGGTCATGCCGAGGCGCTTGCGGCTCATTTCCATCAGCGCCTCGCTCAGGCTGGCGTCTTCGCGCACGCGCGGCAGGTCCTCGCCGGCGTGCATCACATCGGTGATGTGCAGCAGCAGGCGCCGGCCCAGGCTGCCGGCCGGATGCGAGCGGGCGAAGTCGTCGGCGGTGAAGCCGCGTGCGTCGAGCAAGGCGACCGCCAGTGCATCGCCCATGGCGAGCGAGGCGGTGGTGCTGGAAGTTGGGGCCAGGTGCAGCGGGCAGGCTTCGGCCGAGACGCTGACATCCAGGTGCACATCGGCGGCCTGGGCCAGGCTGGAGCCGGGGCGGCCGGTCATGGCGATGATCGGGTTGCCCTGCCGCTTGAGCACCGGCAGCAGCATGCGCACTTCGTCCGATTCGCCCGAGTACGACAGCGCCAGCACGATGTCGGCCTCGGTGATCATGCCCAGGTCGCCGTGTCCGGCTTCGCCCGGATGCACGAAGAACGCCGGGGTGCCGGTCGATGCCAGGGTGGCGGCGATCTTGCGCGCGATATGTCCGGATTTGCCCATGCCGGTGGCCACCACGCGCCCGCGCGAGGCCAGCACCAGCCGGCAGGCGGCGGCAAAGTCGCTGCCGATCCGCGCGCCCACGCTGGCCAGTGCCTCGCGCTCGATCTCCAGCACGCGCTGGCCGCTGTCGATCAGGCTGGCGTCGCTGACGGTGGCGGAGGGCAGGTGCGAGACGGCCATGCAGAACTCGGGTGAAGAGTAGAATGTGCGCTCATTTTATGAGGAAACGCCCTGTGGACGCCGAAACCATCCGTAAACTCATCGAATCCGGCTTGCCCGAAGCCCGCGTCGACGTGCACGGCGACGATGGCGTGCACTTCGAGGCCACCGTGATCAGCGCCTTATTCGCCGGCAAGGCCCCCTTGGCGCGCCACCGCATGGTCTACGCGACCCTGGGCGAGCTGATGGGCGGGGCAATCCATGCGCTGCAGCTCAAGACGCTGACCCCCGACGAAGGCTGAGCGCGGCCGACCACGCCTGCGCTCACCGCTACACGGCGCGGCTGGTGCTCGGAATCGGCAGGCGCCACTCGTACACTTCTGAACCGGCCCCCCATTTCGCCTGGCGACTACCCGCCACGGTAGGGAGGCACTCCGAGCGGCGACCTACCGCGACGCATCTGGTCGGCATGGCTGTCTGAACCACCACGCCGACCCGTTCCAACAGACCCCTTGTTTTCCCGACTTACTTTCGGATCTCCCAAGCTCCCATGGCAAAAATCGTAGTGACCGGCGGCCAAGCGCTGCATGGCGAAGTCAATATTTCCGGCGCCAAGAACGCAGTGCTGCCGATCCTGTGTGCCACCCTGCTGGCCGATGCGCCGGTGGAAATCAGCAACGTGCCGCACCTGCACGATGTGATCACCACGGTGAAACTGCTCAGCGAGCTGGGCGCCGAGGTCACCATCGACGAAGGCACGCTGGCCAAAGGCCGCTCGATCCTGGTCGACCCGCGCTCGGTGACTCATCAAATCGCCCCGTACGAGCTGGTCAAGACCATGCGCGCTTCGATCCTGGTCCTGGGCCCGCTGCTGGCGCGCTACGGCACCGCCGAAGTGTCGCTGCCCGGCGGCTGCGCGATCGGTTCGCGTCCGGTCGACCAGCACATCAAGGGCCTGCAGGCACTGGGTGCCGAGATTAGTGTGGAGAACGGCTACATCAAGGCCACCAGCAATGGGCGTCTAAAAGGCGGCCGTTACGTGTTCGACATGGTCAGCGTCACCGGCACCGAGAACGTGCTGATGGCCGCCGTGCTGGCCGAGGGCACCACCGTGCTGGAAAACGCGGCGATGGAGCCGGAAGTCACCGACCTGGCCGATTGCCTGATTGCGCTCGGTGCGCAGATCGAAGGCGCCGGCACCCCGTGCATCGTGGTGCAGGGCGTCGAGCGTCTGGGCGGCGGGCACCATGCGGTGCTGCCGGACCGCATCGAAACCGGCACCTTCCTGGTCGCCGCAGCGATGACCGGTGGCAGCGTCACCGTGCGCCGCGCGCGCCCGGAAACGCTGGACGCGGTGCTGGACAAGCTCACCGAGGCCGGCGCCACCATCACCACTACCGCCGACAGTGTCACCCTGGACATGCATGGCAAGCGCCCGCGCGCGGTCAACCTGACCACTGCGCCGTACCCTGCGTTTCCCACCGACATGCAGGCGCAGTTCATGGCGCTCAACTGCGTGGCCGACGGTGTGGGCGTGATCAACGAAACCATCTTCGAAAATCGCTTCATGCACGTCAACGAACTGCTGCGCCTGGGTGCGGACATCCAGGTCGAAGGCCATACTGCCATCGTGCGCGGCGCCGAACGCCTCAGTGGCGCGCCGGTCATGGCCACCGACCTGCGCGCCTCGGCGTCGTTGATCCTGGCCGGGCTGGTGGCCGACGGCGACACCACCATCGATCGCATCTACCACCTGGACCGTGGTTACGAAAACATCGAGGAGAAGCTGGGGGCGCTGGGCGCGACCATCCGGCGTACCGCATGATCCTGCGCGGCCGTTTCACCACCCGTCGCAAGATCCTTCTGGGCGTGATCGTGCTGATCCTGGCGTGGCTCGCCTACGCCTGGAGCGTGGGCATGGCGATCACCCAGGGCGTCGAGTTCAAGAACATGGACTGGAACGGCGACGGCACTGCCAGCCGCAACGAGATTGCGCAGTCGTTCTATGCGGTGGCGGTCAAGAAGACCGTCGAGGGCAAGCGCCATTGCGACCTGTTCTATTGGCGTGGCACTGATGAGCAGATCCGGGTGGACTGCCGCACCGTATTTACGACCGGCGACGACAAGGCTGCCGGCAAGCCTTGAGAAGCGATCGGCCTTGGCTGAAATGAAAGAGTGATTGCGGAGCCGCTGATCTGCGGCTTCGCTGCATGGCCCTTGCCCGCCCACCATCGCAGGACACGCTGCAAGTACGTCCTTCTAGCTCTGGCGCGGCATCCATGCCGCTGAAGGTCCCGCTACGGTGAGCGGGCAAGGACCAGTCAAGACGGTCGGATAACGCAGAGCGCTCAGCGCAGCGACTTGATGGTCAGGTCCAGCGCGTCCTGGCCCTTTTCCTTCTGCAGCAGGCGCGCCGGCACCGGCAGGTCCTTGACTACCCACGCGATCAATTCCTTGTCGCCGTCCACACGCGATACCTTGGTGGCCTGTTGCTGTTTGCCGTTGACGGTGATGGTTTCCTCGCCGACCACCTTGTAGCTCATCGGCTTGATGCGGCCTTCGTCCACCATGCGGTAGTTGAGCGGCTTGCCGGCAGCCAGATCGCGGGTGATCGCCAGGTTGATCAGCAGCGCGTCCATATCGCCGGGTTGCAGTTTGACCGGGCCGCGACGGTCCGGCTTGATATCGCCGTTCCAGGTCGCCTGGCTGGTCTTCCAGTCGTAGTTGGCAGTGACGTTGCGGCGCTTGACCATCATCGACGAGGTGTCGTTGCTGCTGACCGGGCGCAGCTGACCGTTGGCTTCTTCGAACACCGTGCTCTGGGTCAGGTTGGCGAGCTGGTTCTGGATGGTGAGCGTGTAGCGCCACTGATTGGCGCCGGCGGCGGCCAGGGTCATGGTGCCATTGGCCTGCATCCCCATGTAATTGGCCGAGTACTCGGCCTGGAATGGCTGCATGGCGAATGCGGGCAGGCTGGTCATCGCCATTGCGGCGGCGATCACGGCGCTGGTACGGGAGAAAATTTTCATGGGTCAGGCTCCTTGGTATTCGACCAGGCGCAGATCGACCTGATCCTCACCTTTGTCACGTTGCAGGATGCGCACCGGGGTCGGAACCCCGTTGGCAATCCAGAGGATGGTTTCGTTGTCACCGCTGTTGACCCGGTACACGCGCAGAGCGTCGTAGCTCAGATCGCCTACCTGCACCACTTCGGTGGTATCGGCAGCGCGGTAGTCGTATTTGCGCACCTTGCCCACATCGACGTAGCGATAGCTCAGGCTGCGCCCGGGCTGCGCATCGCGCATAAGCGACAGGTTCAGCGACAGCGCACTCTGGTCGCCATGCTGCAGCGGGATGGGCTGCTGCCGCTCCTTCTTCAGATCGCCGTCCCACTGCGCGGTGCCGGCTTGCCAGTTGTAGACGCCGGTGACTTTCTTACCGAAGAACACCGCCTTGCGTACCGTGCTCTGGCTCAGCGGCACATAGGTGTCGCCGTCGACGCGGAACACCGTGCTTTGTTCCAGATTCAGGCCCAGGATGCTGGCGAAGCCCTTGCGGCCGCGCACCGACATGTCGATGCGCCATTGGCTGCCGTCGCCGTGGCTGACCTGCATGGTGGCGTCGCCGGCCTCCTTGCCACGGTAGAACGCCTGATAAGTCGCCACGAATGGCTCCAGCGGCGGCGGTGTCCAGGTGCTGGCTGGCAGGGCGGCGGCCGATGCCGGTGCAGCGGCAGGCGCCGCAACCGGAGCAGGTGTGGCTGGCGCAGGCGCGGCCGGCGGCTGTTGCGCACGGCCGGTGCCGGCCTGGGTGAGCAGGGCGGTGGTCAACAGCGCGGCGGCGATCGGGGTGACGTTCATGCGCTGGTGGCGGGCACGGGGGCCGCAACAATGTCCGAGACGGGATGAGGGAGATGTATCCGCATTCAGGCGAGTGCGGTATCTGCGGACTCTAGTCGTAAAGGCGTAAACAGGCACTGACCGTCGAGATGCACACTCTCGCCGTGGACGGCGACGCGGCCGCTGGCGAGCAGGCCCAGCGTGGCCAGCAGCAGCGTGTGCTCGCGGGGCAGCACGCGCGCGGCCAGTTGCTCGGCGCTGTCGTCCGGCAGCACCGGCACGCGCGCCTGTGCGATCACCGCGCCGGCATCCAGCTCCGGCACCACCAGATGCACGCTGGCGCCATGCTCTGCATCGCCGGCTTCCAGCGCCCGCGCGTGGGTGTGCAGGCCGCGATATTTGGGCAGCAGCGACGGATGGATATTGAGCATGCGCCCGGCGAAACGGCGCACCAGCGGCTCGCCCAGGATGCGCATGTAGCCGGCGCAGATCACCCAGTGCGGCTGCACTGCGGCGATCGCATCGCCGAGCGCGGCGTCGAACGCAGCACGGTCGGCGAAATCGCGCGGGCTGGCGCTCCAGCGCCGCGCCTGCTCGACCTTCTGCAACGCCGCCGCCTGCGGGCGATCGGAAAACACTCCAACCACTTCGGCATGCAGGCGTCCACTGGCGATCGCATCGAGGATGGCCTGCAGGTTGCTGCCGCGGCCGGAAGCCAGCACGGCCAGGCGGAGGGGGGCGTCAGTGGCGTGCATTGAACAGTGTGCTCACGGGCGTCTCAGACAGCAGGGGTGCCGGCACCGAACAGAGCCTTGACCTGAGGACGCAGCAACGTCACCAGCGTAAACACGCCAAGCACGGTGCCGAACGGCATGAAGGAACAGGAAATGCCGGCCACGATCAGGCACAGCAGATGCCGTCTGCGCTGGGCGATGCAGCGCCCGGCGTAGGCCATGAAACCGGCCAGCGTCAGGCCGCAAAGGATAAGCGCGGCCGCAAACACCACGAAGAACCAGCCGAACAAGCGCAGTTCATCCGGTGCCGCTTCTCCATTGCTGCCCTGCGTCGGCAATTGCCCGGTGACGATGGCCAGCCCCATGAACAGGTGGATCAGCGGGAACAACGAGAACAGCCCGGTGATGCCGGCCAGCACGTAGTGAAAGATCGACAGCAGCTTGAGATGCTGCACGTCGTCGGCGCTGGCCGATGCCAACGCCGGCGGTGTGAGTGGGGGCGCGTCCATGCAGGTTCCTCGCTCAGCCGATGCGCACGCGCTCGTCACCATGCGCCGGCACCACCTCGCCAATGCGCCAATGGGCCAGCGACTGCGCGTCCAGCGCCTGTTCCAGCGCGGCCGCCTGCGCGGGCGCGGCGATCAGCACGAAGCCGATCCCGCAGTTGAAGGTGCGCCACATTTCGGCATCGGCCACCGCCCCCTCGCGCTGCAGCCAGGCGAAGACCGGCGGCAGCGTCCAGGCGCTGGCGTCGATGTCCAGGCCCAGTCCGTCGGGAATGACGCGAATGATGTTTTCGGTGAGCCCGCCCCCGGTGATGTGCGCCATGGCATGGATCGATTCGCCGTGCGACTTCAGCAGCGCCAGCACCGGCTTGACGTACAGCGCGGTCGGCGCCATCAGCGCATCGATCAACCGGGTGCCATCGTCCAACACGTGCTCGGCCGGCGCACCGGCACGCTCGTAGATCTTGCGGATCAGCGAATAGCCATTGGAATGCGGGCCCGACGAGGCGATGCCGATCAGCACGTCGCCTGCGCGCACCTGCGCGCCATCCAGCAGCTGCGATTTTTCCACTGCGCCGACGGTGAAGCCGGCCAGGTCGTATTCGCCCGGCGGGTACATGTCGGGCATTTCAGCGGTCTCGCCGCCGATCAGTGCGCAACCTGACAGCTCGCAGCCGCGTGCGATGCCGCCGACCACTGCCGCAGCGGTGTCCACGTCAAGCTTGCCGGTGGCGAAATAGTCCAGAAAGAACAACGGCTCGGCGCCCTGCACCAGCACGTCGTTGACGCACATGCCGACCAGATCGATGCCGATGGTGTCGTGGCGGCCAAGTTGCTGCGCCAGCTTGAGCTTGGTGCCGACGCCGTCGGTGCCGGAGACCAGCACCGGCTCCTTGTACTTGCCGGACAGGTCGAATAGTGCACCGAAGCCGCCCAGGCCACCCATCACCTCCGGCCGGAAGCTGCGCTTGACCAGCGGCTTGATGCGTTCGACCAACGCATTGCCGGCGTCGATGTCGACACCCGCGTCGCGGTAGGTCATGGGCGAGGGGCTGGAAGGCGTTTGGCTGGTCACGGGCGGGGG
Organism: Xanthomonas nasturtii; assembly: GCF_001660815.1. GTDB lineage: Bacteria > Pseudomonadota > Gammaproteobacteria > Xanthomonadales > Xanthomonadaceae > Xanthomonas > Xanthomonas nasturtii. Next base: position 6,010 of record NZ_LYMI01000022.1, on the reverse strand, counting down.
TGGCTCGGCAGTAAAGGCGGCAATTTTAGCAGCCACGTTGGCGCTAGCGCCCCATTCGGGCAACAATTCACCCGGATACGCTTATGTCATGGAACCGTCGATGCGCCGCAGTCTCGCTTTCTTTCTCGCCCTCGTGGTCGCAATGCCCGTCGCTCCGGCCTTTGCGCAGGCAGATCTGCGCACCGAGGGCGACGTTGCCAAGGCGCAAAGTGCCTACGATGCCGAAGTGCCGGTCAACAGCCAGAGCGAATCCGATCGCCCCGGCGCACTGGCGCGCGCGCTGGGCGCGGTGCTGGGCAAGGTCTCCGGCGACCGCGGCGTAATGAGCCGCCCCGGTGTGCCGCAGGCGCTGCGCAATGCGCCCAATTACGTCGACCACTACGACTACCGCCAGGATCAGGGGACCTCGCGCACTGGCGCGCCGACCTTCCGGACCACCCTGGTGGCGCGCTTCCGGCAATCGGATGTGGATGGCCTGATCGCCGCACTCGGCTTGCCGGTGTGGCCATTGCCGCGGCCCAAGCCGGTGCTGTGGCTGGCCATCGACGACGGCAGCGGCCCGCGGTTGGTCGGGCTGACCCAGGCCAACGCGGCGCGTAGCGTGCTCGACCGTGCCATCGAGCGCGGCTACCGGCTCGGTCTGCCGGGCGGCGCTGCCGCCGAGCAGGCGCTGGCCGGCGCAATCTGGCGCAGGGACACCGCCGCAGTGTCGCGCGCGTCCGCCAAGTACAGCCCGCCGATGCAGTTGATCGGCAAGCTCTACCGCAACGCCGACGGCTGGATCGCCGACTGGGTGTTCGTGGACAACGGCAACGTGCTGTCCAGCTGGACCAGCAGCGACGGCGATGCCCGCCGCGCAATGGCCGCCGGTGCCGACGGCGCCGCCGATGCCTTGGTCAAGCGCTACGCCAAGCGCGTGGATTCGGGCGTGCCCGGCGTCTATCGCGCGGTGATCACCGGCATCAGCAGCGCCGACGACTACCTGCGGGTATCGGCTGCCTTGCAGGGCGTGTCGGTGGTGCGCAGCATCCGCCCGGTCAGCGCCAATGGCGACCGCATGGAGTTGGATCTGGAATTGCTCACGGGCATTTCCGGCCTGAACCGTATGCTCGGCGACAACAGCCCGCTGGTCTCGGTCTCGGTACCGACCGAGGGCCCGATCATTCTCGAAAACGAGCACGCCGAGTACCGCCTGAAATGACTTTGACTCCCGAAGCCGAAATTGCCCAGTTCCTGCGTCGCCTGAAATGGGTGGCGGTGATTGTCGGCGTGTTGTGGGTGGTCTCGCTGCTGTCCCCGATCCTGACCCCGTTCGTGCTGGCGCTGTTGCTGGCATGGTTGGGCGACCCGCTGGTGGACCGCATCGAACGCGCCGGGCGCTCGCGCAATGTGGCGGTGGTGCTGGTGTTCGTGCTGGCAACGCTGATCTTCGTGTTGGCGCTGATGATTCTGGTGCCGATGATCGAGCGCCAGATCATGACCTTGATCGATGCGCTGCCGCAGATGCGCACCTGGGCGATCAGCACGGCGATCCCGTGGCTGGAAGCCAAGACCGGCGTGGAACTGATGGGCTGGCTGGACCCGGAGCGGCTGATCGACTGGATCCGCAGCCACTGGGAACAGGCCGGCGGCGCTGCCAAGACCTTCTTCGGCTACGTGCAGCGTTCGGGCTTTGCGATGGTGACCTGGGTGATCAACCTGGCGCTGCTGCCGATCCTGGCGTTCTATTTCCTGCGCGACTGGGACCGCCTGGTCGAACGGGTGGCTGCAGTGGTTCCGCGCGCCTACATCGGCACCGTGAGCCGGCTGGCGCTGGAATCCAACGACGTGCTGGGTGGCTTCATCCGCGGGCAGTTCCTGGTGATGCTGGCGCTGGGTGCGATCTACGCTACCGGCCTGTCCATCATCGGGCTCAATCTTGGCCTGTTGATCGGCATCATTGCCGGCCTTATCAGCTTCATCCCGTACCTGGGCGCGACCACCGGCATCGTGCTCGCACTGCTGGCGGCCATCGTGCAGGCGCAGGGGCTGGACCTGAAGTTGCTGATCGGCGTGGGCGTGGTGTTCACCGTGGGCCAGTTGCTGGAAAGCTATGTGCTCACGCCGCGGATCGTCGGCGACAAGATCGGCCTGCATCCGGTTGCGGTGATCTTCGCGGTGATGGCCGGCGGCCAGTTGTTCGGCTTCCTGGGCATGCTGCTGGCGTTGCCGGTGGCGGCGGTGGCCAACGTGCTGCTGCGCTATGCGCATGAGCAGTACACCCGCAGCGATCTGTATGCGGGCGAGCGTTCCGGCATCGTGCTGCAGTCCACGCCCGAGCGCAGCGAGATCATCGACCCCGGCAAGGACGCAGAGCGGTTGTGAGCGTTCCGCAATTGCCACTGGCGTTGCGCGCGCCACCCGATCAGCGTTTTGACAGTTACATCGCCGCACCCGATGGCCTGCTTGCGCAATTGCAGGCGCTGGCGGCCGGGCAGGTGAGCGATTGGCTGTACCTGTCCGGCCCGGCCGGCACCGGCAAGACACACCTGGCCTTGTCGCTATGCGCGGCCGCCGAGCAGGCCGGGCGCACGGCTGCCTACCTGCCGCTGCAGGCCGCCGCCGGTCGTTTGCGCGATGCACTCGAAGCGCTGGAAGGCCGCAGCCTGGTCGCGTTGGATGGCGTGGAAAACATCGCCGGGCAGCGCGACGACGAAGTGGCATTGTTCGATTTCCACAACCGCGCCCGCGCGGCCGGCAGCACGCTGTTGTACACCGCACGGCAGATGCCCGACGGATTGCCATTGGTGTTGCCCGATCTGCGTTCGCGGCTGTCGCAATGCATCCGGATCGGGTTGCCGGTGCTCGACGATGCCGCACGCGCGGCGGTGCTGCGCGACCGCGCGCAGCGTCGCGGCCTGGCCCTGGACGAGGCTGCAATCGACTGGCTGCTGACCCATAGCGAGCGCGAACTGGCCGGGCTGGTGGCCGTGCTGGATCGGCTGGATCGCGAATCGCTGGCCGCCAAGCGCCGCATCACGGTGCCGTTTTTGCGGCGGGTGCTTGAGGATCGTGGCTCTTCGAGCAGCTGACAGCGTTACCACTCGCACCGCTACGCAGACACGGGCTGCCTGGCGCCTCCCATCAGCACATCTGTCGCAGTGTCCTGGCACTTGAGGCACATCGCCTAGAGCTTGCAGAGCAGAGGGTCTGTGGCGCTGCTGCAAGGCCCTTGCCCGCCCATCATCGCGGGACACGCCGCAAGTACGTCCATGTAGGCCCTGGCGCTGCCTCCATGCCGATCAGGGTCCCGCAATGGCGAGCGGGCAAGAACCCATCGGGATGGTCGTTGTGCATGGATAAGAGCAGGAGCGACGGCCTTCGGGTTGGCCGCAAGCACCCTCGAGATGGTCGGTGTGCATGGTGCAAGCAATGCACGGTGCGCGGCCGGGCGTTGTAGCAGTGTGGTCGCGATCAGCCGCCCTCGTGCAGCAACTGCGCATCCAGCGCCGCCAATCGTTGCGGCGTTCCGACATCGGTCCAGCGTCCGGCATGGTGGATACCGTCGATCAGGCCTGCCGCCATCTGTGCGCGCAGGATGGGCGCCAGCGCAAACCGCGGCGCCGTGCTGCCCTGTGCTGGCAGCGGGCCAATCACCGATTGCCAGTCGCGTAGCAACGCCGGCCGATAGACACCGATGCCGGCGTAGGTATGCGTAGCAGGGAGATCGGCGCGTACCTTGCCATCGGCGTCCAGTGCGAAATCCGCACGCGCTGCATATGCAGGTTGGTCGACCAGCACCAGTTGCGCCATTCCTGCCGGCGCACGCGACAGGCGGGCAAAATCGAAATCGGTCCAGATGTCGCCATTGACCAGCAGAAACGGTGCATCGCCCAGCAGCGGCAGCGCATGCAGCATGCCGCCGCCGGTTTCCAGTGGCGTCGCACCTTCGTAGGAATAGGTCAGCCGTAGACCGAACGCGCTGCCGTCGCCCAGGACCTGCGGAAACTGCTCGGCCAGCCATGAGGTGTTGATGACCACCTCGTCCACGCCCAGTGCCGCCAATTTGCGTAGATGCCACACGATCAACGGCATGCCGCCGACCGAAAGCAGCGGCTTGGGCGTGCGCTCGGTGAGCGGGCGCATGCGCTCGCCGAATCCTGCCGCAAAGATCAGCGCTTTCATGTCGTGACCTGCTGCGCGCGTGCTGCCAATGCGGGCTTGATCACCTCGTCCAGCAGGCCGATCAGCGGCGCAAGCTCGGCATGGCGGGGCAGCACCTCGTCCAGATACGCGATGAAACGCGGCACGTTCTCCAGATACCAATGCTTGCCATCGCGATGGCTCAGGCGCGAGAAAATACCCAGATTCTTCAGATGCCGCTGCACGCCCATCCAGTCCGCATCGCGCAGAAACTGCGCCAGCGGCGGCACCGGCAATCCGGCCGCTGCGGCACGTGCGTGGTAGCGCTCCAGCCAGGCATCCACCCGCGCGATCGGCCAGCTCACCGAGGTGTCCTTGAACAGGCTCACCGGATCGTAGGCAATCGGGCCGATCACGCAATCCTGAAAATCCAGCACCGCCGGGCCATCGGGCACCGGCATCAGATTGCGCGGCATGAAATCGCGATGGGTGAACACGCACGGCTGCGCGAGCGCGTTGTCCATCAAACGGCGCTGCACCAGTTGCAACTGCTCGGCATGGCTGCACTCCAGGTGCACGCCCAGGTGGCGGCCCAGGAACCATTCTTCGAACAAACCCGCGTCGCGTTGCAGCAGCGCTTCACCGAACATGCCGCTGGCGGCAGGTGGCGGGATCTGTTGCAGCAACAGCAGCTGGCCGATCGCGCCATCCAGCACGTCATCGGCGTTGGCCTCGGTGAGCACCTGCGCCAGCGTGAGCACGCCAAGATCTTCCAGCAGCAGAAATCCGGTCTCCAGGTCCTGCGCAATCACCTGCGGCACGCGCACACCGTTCGCGCCCAACAGCGCATGCATGCGCAGCCACGGTGCCACATTTTCCAGCTGTGGCGGCGCATCCATCAAGATGCGATCCACACCGCGGCCTTGCGTGCGCCAGTAACTGCGAAACCCCGCATCGACCGATGCGCGCTGCAGCGACACTTGTGGATCGTCGAGCGCCTGTTGTGCCCAACGCAGGCGAAGCGCGTCGCGCGCGGTATCCGGATGGAGTGACGTCATGAATTGAATGGGTGTAGTGAAGTGATGAATAAAACGGGCAAGACGCGGATTGCAGGGCTCAGCGCTTGCTGCCGCTGAACAACCGCAACAACGCCAGGATGGCGATCGCCCCGAGCAATGCGCCGAGGAAACCGGCCGGCTCACCCGCGCGGTACCACCCCATGTAGCGCCCAAACCAGCTGGCCACCACGGCACCGGCGATGCCCAGCACGATGGTCAGCAGGCAGCCCAGGCGTTGCGTCCCTGGCGTAATGAAGCGGGCCAGCAGCCCGACCACAAAACCGACCAGCAAGATGTAGAGCCAGCTGTCGCTCCCAAACAAAGTGTTCATCGCAGCACCGCAAGTGGACGGGATCGGCAGCCTAGCATTTCGCATGTCGCTGCCTGGCGCAGCGGGCGCAGGAGCGACCGTGCCGATGCATAGGCTTCAGAAAAGCATATTGATCGGCTTCTGCCGCTGTGCGCTTTTGACTTCGGGCAAGGCCATCTCCCCGACCATCCGCTTCCCAGGAGGCATGTTCTATGTCCGCATAAAAATGTCGCGGATGAAGTTTGCGAAACAAAGGCGTTGCGGACGACGCTTCAGGGAAACAACGGCTCTGCATCAACAAGCCACTACCAAACTCTCCCGAAGAGGAGCAGATCCTAAGTCCCTCTCCCATCGGGAGAGCAACTGTCTTGATCAACTGGCGGCGCTAGCCGCCAGTTGATCTCGCATCTTGGCGTTGAGGATGACCAATAATTTGCGCATCGCCGCCACGAGGGCGACCTTGCCCGCTTTGCCCTGCGTGCGTAGCCGCTGGTAAAACTCGCGCAGGGCCGGGTTGAAG
>NZ_LYMI01000021.1 GCF_001660815.1 Xanthomonas nasturtii | reverse complement strand
CCGCTTTCGGCCTCACACAGAAAGCCGATGACCTGCTCGTCAGTAAAACGCTTCTTCACGTCCAATCTCCTTCGGGTAGGGAATTGGACTCCAAACTGCGGCGCTACTCAAAATCGGGGGGACGTCGCCAATTTCTCACTCTCAAACCTCCACTTCACACCTCGCGCAATGTCCGAAACGCATCCATATCGGCAAACGTACAAAAATGAAAACGCGGAATCGTGATAGGCCCCGAAGCGGCGAGTCGCTTGAGCCAGTGGCCGACTGCAGCACGGTAGTCAGCCTGCTCTGCAGGATCGAGCGTCTCGCACAGGTAGGCCAACGAGATATGAAACTGGAAGTTGGTGTAGTCCGGGCGCTGCAGCCGGGTCAGTGTCATCAATGCGTGGCGCGCTGTTTCCAACCGTTGTGCGGTCGGCGCGTTCGCAGGTTTCAGCGGGATGAGCAGATTGTCGTTGGCGCCAGTCTTTGCCGTTGCTGGATTGACCACAAAGCTGCATGCACCCAGCGGCGCAGCACTGCGTTGCGCCAGCCGCGATAAAAACGCAGCATTGATCTCGCTCAGTGCGACATCGCGGGCCATATCAGTTGGCCATGGCCCATGCGCGCGGTCGCTCTCGTTGACCCCGCCCAGCAAGGTCACGTGATAGCTGCTTGGCGGCAGTAGCGCGAACTTGCTGGCGAAGCGGTGCTCGGGCAATTCGCGATAGATGTCCAGCACGTGGTCGAAGCTGTCGTAGCCGTCGCCCTGCTGTTCGAGATGGCCAACGAACGTGTTGCCGGCAAACGGCATCGGCCGCCTGGAGTGCAGGAACTTGCGGCCCACATCCGGCGGTGGCGGTGTCTCGGCCAGCGTGGGCAGGGCGGTGGCCAACACCGCGGTACCTGCAACAGCGGCCAGCAGCTGGCGGCGGCTGAAGGGGGTATCCAGACATGACGACATGCACAGCTCCTCAGAGTTTGACGTTGACGCCGAGCATCACGGTGGGGGCCATCTTCCAGGCCGACTGCACGTATTCCTGATTGCGGCCGATGTGGTACTGGTAGCCCTGTCCAGCCAGGTTGAGCACGTCCAGACTCACGGCCACCGCTGGCGACACGTCCCAGGCCAGTTTCAGATCGATGCGGTCCAGCGGTTGCTGGTAGCGGTTGCGATAGAACTCCTGCTGGCTGCTGTAGTTGGGGTAGCGGTCGTCCCACAGTTCGCCGGTGCGGCTCCACGCCAGCGAGCTGCGCAGCGGCCCACGGGCATAGTTCAGGGTCAGGTTCCATAACTGCTTGGGCTGCTGCGGCAACACCGAGAGCGTGGTGCGCGAGCCATCGCCGAGCACCACCGGGTAGTCCACGTCCAGGAAGGTGACATTGGCGCCGACTGACAGCCCGGCAAGCGCGGGCAGCCACGGGCCCAGTTCCTTGATTGCGCCGAGTTCGGCACCGCGCATGCGCACCGGGCGGTCGGTGTTGCGCGGCTGGGTGACCAGCACCTGCTCGCCATTGATGGTCTGCAGCTGGCCGTAACGGAAAATCTCATCGTCGATGGTCTTGTGGAACAGCGCGATCGACAGCAGGCTGCCGCCATCGTCGAAGATCCAGTCGTGGCCAAGGTCCAGATTCTGCGAGCGGCGCGGCTGCAGATCCGGGTTGCCCTGGTTCAGCGTAGGCGGGGTGCTGCCCAGCGTGAGCACGCCGCCGTTCAATGCCATCTGGTCCAGGCGCGGTCGCCCGATCGAGCGGGACACTCCAAAGCGCAACGTGCCGTTGGCGCTGGTCTGCACCTGGCCGGCCAGCGACGGCAGCCAGTTGCGGTAGGTGCGCTGCGCGCTGACCGGGGTCGAGGTGGTTCCGCTCAGTTGCTGGCCGCTGCTGCCAAAGCGTGTCTGCTCCAGGCGCACGCCGCCGGCCAACCGCCAGCGCTCGCCACGCCACTGCGCCTGGGCAAAGCCGGCGCGTACCTGCTCATCCACGTCGTAAGTGCCGCTGTTCTGCGCGGTGGTGTCCAGGACCCCGCGCGCCTGGCCGGCAACGGCGTCCCAACGTGCGTCGGCCAGTGCCGGGTCGATGGTCAGCATCGGCATGTTGCAGCCCAGGGCGCAGGTCGGGTTGCCCAGCACATCGTCCAGCGCATACGGCAACCCGCTCCAGGTAGTGCGCTGGAACGCGGTCTGCATGTGCGTGCGCACCTGGCGCATGCCCAAGGCCAGGCCCAGCCCCTGGCTGTCTTCGTCCATGTTGCGACGTAGCTCCAGTTGCAGGTCGCTCACCCGTTCGGCGTAGGTCGTGCGTTCCTGCTGGTGGTTGAGGTTGCCGTAGCGGGTCGGGTCGTCGGCCAGCGCCGGGTTCAGAGGCGTGAATGTCGGCAGGGTGCCGCTCCAATCGAAGCCGTAGGCCAGGCGGTTCTGCTGGAAGCGGTCCCAGGTCTGCGGGTTGTCCACCGTGGCGCGCGAGGTGCTTGCCCGCAGGGCGCCGCGCCACTGCGCGGGCAGCTCGGCCAGCAGCTCGCCGTTGATGCCGGACAGCCCGCGCTTCCAGCGCAGTTGCCCTAACTCGACGAGTTGGTTGAGGTTGTCCAGCGTGCCGCTTTGCGGGCCGCTGCGGGTCAGGCGCGCGCTGTTCTGCACCTGGGCGGCCTGGGTATCGCGGTCGGAGGCTTCGCGCTGGCGGAACGTGTAGCCGGACACATGGCCGCTGAGCGGGCCGTCCGGCTGCCAATCCACGCGCATGGTCAGGCCGCGGCGTTCGCGGGTGTTGTCGTAGTTGTACCAGCGCCGTTCGCTGGGCACCGCCGCGCCGACGACGCCATAGGCCAGCGGCGCGCGCGTGCCGTCGGCGTTGTACCAGTTCAGGGCGCCGCCGTTTTCCTGCTGCGGCACCGATATCTCCCGGCGCCAGAGGCTGGCCGCACCCAGGAATGCAAACTCACCGTCACGCCCGAAGCGCTTGCCCCATTTCAGCTCGCCTTCGCCCACCGGCGTGCGGCCACCATAGCGGCTCCCCATCAGGTTGGCGCCGCCCTTGGCCGAGGCGGTCAGCAGGCCATCGGGGCGGGCAAAGCCGGTCGCGGTGACCAGATTGGTGACGCCACCGATCGCGCCGCCATCGTTTTCCGGCAGCAGCGACTTCACCACGTCGATGCGGTCGACGAAGTTGGCCGGCAGCACATCCATCAGCGCCTGTCGGCTGCCGATGTCGTTGCTGGCAAACGCAAAGCCGTCGATCAGCATGCTGTTGTAGTTGCCGTTGAGGCCGCGCACCGTCACGTAGCGTGGTTCGCCCTGGTACTCGACAGTGCTCACGCCAGTGACCCGGCGCAGCGCATCGCCCACGTTGAAGTCCGGCAATTGCCCGATGCTGTCGGCGGCGACCGAATCCACGATGGTGGCCGCGGCCTGCTTGGTGGCGATGGCACGCGTGTTCTGCGACTGGAAGGAGGTGCGGACCTGCACGGCATCCAGGGTCTGCGCCGAGGCATCGGCCGGCGCCTCGGTGGCCTGCGCCGGCGCGAGCATCCAGCACAGCAAGGCCATGCCCAGCGCGAATGACAATGTGCGACGCTGCGGAACGCTGGCCAGACCGGGCACAGACAGATGGGCAGTGGGAGAGGCATGTAACAGGCGCATGGCACGATCCGCGATGTCGGGCGGCCCCAACGTGGTAGCCGCAGGCGGATTAAATTAGTTTGCTTAATTTAAGCTTGTGTGACAACAACCGTCCTTTGCCCCTCCTATGTCTTCCTTCTTCGCCCAAGCAGCCATTCGTTCGCACTACCGCCGTCGCAGCGACGGGCAGGCCGCCGGTTCCAGCGAGCGTGCGTTGCTGGATCTGATCCGTAGCGCCGGCCAGGTGGAGCGTGCCGATCTGCCGCGCGCCAGCGGGCTCAGTGTTCCCGGCACCAAGGGCATCATCGACCCGCTGGTCGCACACGGCCTGCTCCAGCTCGGCCCGTCGCTGCGGCGTGGTCGCGGCCAACCGAGTGTGCAGCTGAGTCTGGTTCCCGGTTACGCGTTCAGCGTGGGGGTCTCATTGATGGTCGATGGCATCGCGGTGGTGCTGATCGACTTCGCCGGGCAGGTGTGCGGCATGCGCCAGCTCACGGCGTTCCCGCTGACGCTGGATCTGGTCGCAGCGCGGTTGCCGGAGCTGGTGGATCAGTTGCTGCAGGCAACCGGTGTAGACCGGCAGCAGCTGTTCGGGGTGGGCGTCAGCATGACCGGCCCACGCATCGGCGACGGCACGCGGGTCAATCCGCCGCTCTCGCTGGCCGCCGAATGGATGCAGGTCGAGCTAGACCGGTTCATCTCCGAACGTCTGCAGTTGCCGGTATGGATGGACAACGACGCCCATTGCGCCGCGTTGGCCGAAGCCTTGTATGGGGTCGGCCGCCAATGGCCGGATCTGGTCTATCTGTCGATCGCCGACGGGTTCGCCGCTGGCGTGATCGCCGCCGGCAGCGTGCAGCGCGGCGCGCACGGCAATGTCGGCGAACTGGGGCGCATCTCGGCCATGACCGGCAGTGCGCGGCCGACGCTGGAAAGCCTGCGCCAGGCGCTGGTCGCCGATGGCCATGTGCTGCCGGACCTGCACACCATGCTACAGCACTACGATGCGGCATGGCCGCAGATCGACGCCTGGCTGGATGTGGTGCAACCCACCGTGACGCTGGCGGTCGCAGCGATCATCGCGTTGATCGACCCGCGCGTCATCGTCTTCGGCGCGCGCTTGCCGACCGATCTTGCGCAGCGGCTGATCGCCCGTATCGCCTTCGAGCCCGCGCCACGGCGCGGCGTTGCATCGCCGTATCCGGCGTTACTGGTCGGGCAGGTGCAGGCACATGCCACGGTGCTGGGCGCGGCCTTGCTGCCGTTCAAGGAAGCGCTGTTTTAGCGCAGGCGCCGGGCCACATGATGCGGTGTGCCTAGGGCATCGTTTCGCATCGCAGCGGCATACTTCGCCTCGGTTGCGAATTGTCATATGGCACGCGCTTTACTGGTCGCCCGCAGTGCTCTTGAGGTCGTCATGCGTCTTGCTCCTTTGCAACCAGCCTCCACGCACACCACCGCGCTGGCAACACCAACGCACACCAGTGCAATCACCCCGATGGAGGTGCCGCACGTACCAGGCGGCGACCCGCCCTTGCGTGCACGGCCTCGTCGCCAGGGTGCCGTCGCACCACCGCTGGTGCCATTGAACGACAGCGCGATGACCGGCAAGCAGGCGTTGGTGGCGCTGGACGGCGAGTTTTCGGAGCAGCGGCTGGCTGAAGTGCAGGCAAGGCAGATCACGGTGCAAGCGCTGCAAAGCAAGCTGGCCACCCACCTCGCGCAAGCCGGTATCGCGCCCGAGAAGGACAGCATTGCAGCAAAGTTTGCAGCTGGAGAGCTGCAGCCGGTGTATCTGGATAGAGCCGCGTTCAACGCCCTGGCCAAGGCGCTACCCGAGTGCGCCAGTGCAGCGGCAGGCACGGTGCTGGTCGATACGCAGCAAGGCCGCATCATTTTCGATCTGCAGCGCGCATTTGCGTCTGGCGACACCTTCAGCGATGCAGCGCGTACCGCATTGCGCAAGGTGCTGGATCTGCGCGGTCATGGGCTGGCAACGCCGGACTGGCTGCAGCCCGCCACACCCACGCAGCCGCGTCGTAAGTTGCAGCACGCCGCGCGCTATCACGGCCGCGAGGTGCCGGCGCGCGATGGCGGCGCAGCGTTTTTCAAGGCCAACGACCATCATCTGGTAGCCGGCAAGGACGCGCTGCTGCGCAAGCACCGCAAGGAGCTGATCCACGAAAACTATTTCCAGGCGCCCAGCACGCGCGCGCTGGGCAAGGACGTGATGGTGCACCGGGGGTTGTTCGACAACCACGCCGGCATTCCGGAAAACTCGCTTGCCGCCATCGATCGCGCCTACGCACAGGGGTATCGCAATCTGGAGTTGGATGTCGAAGTCAGTGCAGATGGCGTGCCGGTATTGATGCACGACTTCAGTATCGGCCGCATGACCGACGACCCGCAGAACAGATTGGTCTCGCAGGTGCCGTTTGCCCAGCTGCGCGATATGCCGCTTGTGATCCGCAACCCGGCCGATGGCAACTTTATCAAGACTGATCAGACCATTGCCGCCGTGGAACAGGCGCTTGAGCTCGCGTTGCAAAAGCCGGAGGCGATGTCGGTGGCGCTGGATTGCAAGGAAGACACTGGCGAGGCGGTGGCGATGCTGCTAATGCGCCGGCCGGACCTGCGCCAGGGATCAGCGATCAAGCTATACGCCAAGTACTACACGGGCGGCTTCGATCAGTTTGTGTCCAATCTGTACAAGCACTATCAGATCAATCCGCTGCACTCCCAGGATGCGCCCCGCCGTGCTGCACTCCACCGGCTGTTGGCCAAGATCAATGTGGTACCGGTCTTCAGTCAGGGCATGCTGGCCGACCCGCAGCTGCGCGATTTTTTCCCGGGCAAGGACGATAGCCCCGAGGGGCTGGCCGAGACCGCAGTGCAATGGTTAGAAAGCTGGAACAAGATGCGCCCGGTCATCGTGGAGGCGGTGGCCACCGATCAGAAAAGCGCCGCGGGCAAGGCCATGGAACTGACACGCACACACTTGCGTCAGCCGGACTCGGCTTACGCGCAGGCGGCGTTTTCGTCCGGTTACCGGTATGAGGATTTCTCCCTGCCGCGCGCCAATCACGACAAGGACTATTACGTCTGGCGCAACTTCGGCGAGATGCAAAAGCTCAGCGGCGAAGCCTTTGGGGTTCAGCGCACCACCGCCGGTGCCTTTCGCGAGGCCGGCGAAAGCCTGTTGACCGACCAGCCCGAGGAAGAACTGCTCGCGCTGCTGGAAAACCGCACGCTGGCGCGTGGCCATACCGGCATGGAATTGGACCTGCCGCCAGATACTCCAATCGATACCGCGCGCGATGCGGCGATCGTAGAGCAGCGCACCCGCGAATTCCGCGCGGCATCGAAGCCGGTCGACCCGGACCTGGTGGCGGCAGTGCGCGAAGGCCGCGTCCTGGACCATAGCGCAGAACTCCAGCAGGATCCTGCGGCACGGCGCGCGGTGGATGCTCGCGCCGAATCGCTGGGAAGACTGGACGAGCAGTACCGCGGAGCACCGTTGACCCACTATCTCAACGCGCAGGCCGAACAGATCGAACCAGAGTATTGAGGCTGGTCAAGCGCTGCTGCGCTAGGCGCGTTACCGACATGCCGCCACACTTCCGGTCTGGGCGCTACACCCAAAGACGCAGATCGCAGGAGCGTCTTTCGACCACGACAATCACTGTCACCGCGTTCGAGCGCTCGCCCGATAGCAAGGAGCTGGCGCGTGACATCTGTGCGTGTTAGGCACTGGAAGAAAGGTGGGCCAACCTAAGGAGGTGCGCCCGCTACTGTGCCGTACGATCAGGGAGCCGGCGCACATTGCCATCCAGCAGCTCGACCATATCCCCATCTTCGAGCAGGCTGCCGCACGACGACGACGACGCCCGTGCCCGTGTCATTGCCTGGATGCAGGATCGGATGTGGGAGCCCCCTAAGAACGGACCGTTGGCCTAGAGTAGGGAGCAATAATTTAGAACATTCGAATAAGAGCGGGAAGGCCGTTGGATGATATCCCTAGCACACGCAAGCTGTCGGATCGGGGAAATGCAATAAGCCTTGTCCAGCGTAGCGCGAGCAGTCTGAGATCCGTGCTGAGCGCGGCTCAATAGATGGATTCGCTTTTTCTTCTGTCCGCTTTCGTGGCGGAGAAACATCACTCACTGCTCTCACTTGTACGGTGATGAATTCTATTGCTCGTTGCGTTGACCCAAAGCAGGCCACAGGCATGCCCTGCTCGCGCAGCGTCAGCCATGAAGCGTTCACTGCTTGCGCTGTGCCCTTATCCCAACCATGCCGCATCTTCACGGTAATCGCTGCTGCGAGCACGAGGGTATGGTCGGGTAGGCAAGACGCAACCAACGGCAGACACACTCCATCGCTACACGGAATCTCCTATTCCGTTAAGGAATGATCATTTCGCAATTGAAGCGCCCCGAATCTCCGGCTTGATGGCATTTTCGAGTCACTGACGACGACGCATGCCTCACAAGGTGGCCATGAATGCGAAGGCCCGCCTGAGCACTTCGATTGCACGCAAAGAATTTCACACTGTGTTTACCCGAACCGCTGATGGCGGCACGCAAGACGGTGTCTGCGTGCCGCACGTCGACCGTGGTCCCACGTTGATCGAGGCATAGGCTCTGCCACCAGCGATCCGTGCGCTGCAATCGCGGCTGGCACTGCTATGCGTCCATTGAATGATGTGCCGGCCGTCAACGCCACACATCAACAGCCCCGCAAGCCCAGGCGGCGGAACGCCGCCATTTCTCCCACAGCGAGGACATGCCGTGACGAAGATCCCTTCAGCTAGCACTTCCCAGCCAACGCGGTCGACGAGTGGAGAGGTGGTGATCGAAATGCCACCACTACAACAGCGCAACGAGACACCGTCACCTGCGGTGGACCCTGCACTGTCGGGCCTGGCTCGTAGGCCTTGCGGACGACGCAGCGACTCGGAACGCAGCGAAGGATCTGGCAACACTGCCGACAGACCCCAACACACCGGTAAGAGCCCGCTGCTGCATGCCAACGAGAGCAGCAGCGAGCACTTCTTCAAGACCGACGAGTCCTTTTCGTCGGCAGGACCTTCTTCCATTCCGCAACAATACTCTGCGCCTCCATATCCGCCAGTGCACACATCTGCAACTACCACCGCAACGACACGCACCGAGCGTTTGGGTGCACTGGCTGCATCGATCCGAACCGGCGCAGCGCATGGCGTGCGCACCGTCCTTGGACCGACCGCCACCGCGGTGATGGCTGCAGCGCGCGGCGCACTACCGATCAGTTTTGACAAGCAATACCTGGGCGCTGCGCTGGGGCACCTGGTGCACCAGTCCACTTCAGTGGGGCCGACCACCTTCGCGCGCGAGTTGCTGGGCGAGGGATTGTTTGCCGCTCTTCGCCAGCTCCCGCCCGAAGCGGTCGTCGCCCTGCAGGCTGTGTCGGGCACGCTGCAGATGGCGCTGCATACGCTGCGAAGCAACCGCGAGAAACGCAACTCAGACGCAGCAGCGCAAGGCTTCCACAATCTCAGTCTCGAACAATGGGATGCCTTGTCCGAAGACGAACGCAACGACAAGAAAGCCGAGCAGCAACATTACTCGGATCTGGTCACCCGGCTTGCGCTGGGCGGCATCCTGAGCAACATCGCCGTGGGTGCGGCCGGCAAAGCATCCGGCCAACCGGAGATGGCGGCCAGGCTGCTGGCCAGCGATCTGAAGATCGCCGCTTATGCCGCAGCGCGCGACACCATCCAGGCGACTTTCAAGATGGTGGGAATGGCCGGACCCACTAATGGCGGAATCAGCGATCCGCACATCACCAGCGCCGGCAGGTTCTACGGCATGGCCAACGTGCTGACCAACCTGGCATCGAACGAGCTGGCATCGCCGGACGTTGCAGCGGCCAAGCAGCGCTGGGCAGGGCTGAACTCGCCTTTCACCAAAGGCGAAGCAACCAGCGTCATCTTTCGTCAATCGGCAGTGAACGCCGCCTTGAACGTCGGCCTGGAAACGCTGGACTGGATCAACGTCACCCAGCACGAAGCCGACGAAGCCGGGACCAGGCAAATCTGGGAACCAGCGTGGAAAGCCAAGCGCGAGGATTACGAGCGGGTAATGGATCACTCGGTCGCACGCACGGCCGCCATCAACTCCAATATCGCGCTCGGTACCGCCATCAGCATGATTGGCGCCTGGGTCGGGTTGTCGCCTGCACGCAGCGGATTGCTCGCCAATACGGTAAGCGGCGTGGTCGCCGGCACGCAATACAAGACCATCGGTGCCACCTGGCAGGCCGAGGCGGCAGTTCGCGGCGCTGAAGCATCTCGCGCGCAGCCTGAATAGGCACAGCGCTCAAACCGCCGCGCTCGCCACCCGGTGGGCGCGGCGATGTACTCCACTACACGCTCTACTGCGGTCGCGACAGCGTCATTCGACAACCACACCGCGCCTGATCAGAATCGCATGAATGGCGTGCGCGTATTTATCGCGCTCCGCGGGCGTTTCGGAATGATAGGCGCCCACAGCGGCCCAGGTATTTCCGTATTTATTGGTCATCTCGCGCAGCCGCCAAGCGGCCACATACACGCTGACGCAAGGATGCATCAACGCGTCTCTGGAGATACCGTAACTGGAGAGGCGCCGTAGGTGGATCGAATTGATCTGCATCCTTCCATAATCGATAGTACCGTTGTTGTTGCGATGGATCGCATCGGCACGGCCACGCGATTCCTGCCACGCAATGGCGCGCAGCACCCAGGGATTGACATGTTGATAACTGGCGGCTTCTTCAAAACAGTCTGCGCGTGCGAGCGGCGCGGCGCATAGCAACGCCGCTGCAATCAACACGCGTCCCCGAGGCGCGGCAACATGCCGGGGCTGGTGCGCGCACCATCGTTTGCCCACGCGCATGTTCCTGGAGAACATGGCCCAATGCTTTGGACGCCGAACACGCGTGCCGTGCACGGACGGACACGTGGTCGGCGTATCGGTATCTGTCATGTCTGCCACCTGATCGTCGTTGATTCCAGCAACCCAGCGAAGTGGATACGCACCCCAGGTTGATCCGTCGCTCCGCCCTATCGCAATACCATAACAGCGCTGTGCACACGCACGCCCATGCTGGACGAAGCGCCTATGGCATAAACGAAATCGCAGCACGCATCGTTGTAACGCAGCTGTTCTCTTCTGTATTTCTGGCATTTTTCGGCAGCCAGGTTCGCAAGCAAAAGCGCGCTTTCGCGTCCTTGCAGATGTCTCGCGGTTGCCTCTTCTACCTTGCCGTCGGGGGCAGCACAGGGCTCCCATTACGATCTTGCCGAAGCAGCTTTCCGGCAATCGGCGGTGTATCCAGTTCACCCACATGAGACGGAATCAACATGGACTCATCTATCGGAAACAACTTCTCGAATTTCAGTAATTTTCAGACGATGGGCATCGGGCCCCAGCAATCCCATAATTCGAGTCAGCGCTCGCCTTCGGCTGACTCCGAGCAACAGCTGGATCAGTTGCTCGCCATGTTCATCATGATGATGCTCCAGCAGAGCCAGGGCAGCGATGCCAATCAGGACTGCGGAGACGAACAGCCGCAGAACGGTCAGCAGGACGGTCTGAGTCCGTTGACGCAGATGCTGATGCAGATCGTGATGCAGCTGATGCAGAACCAGGGCGGTGGCGGTTCGGTTAACAGCAGCCTGGGCAGCAACAGTTTCGGTGGCGGTTTCAACGCCAACCTGTCGAGCATCACCGGCCAAGCCTGATTGGCAATGCATGCAGGCTGCCGCGCCACGCGGCAGCCTGCATGTTGTTACAGCATCGGCTGCAACCCCGAAGCGTTGCTCAGGGCGAGACGATATGCGGGGTCAGCAAGAACAAGCGCTGCAAACGCTGCCCGCTCTTCTGGCGATGCTTGAACAGGTTACCGACCAGCGGGATCTTGGAGAGTCCGGGAACCTTGTTCAGAGCGGTCTGATCGGTATCGGAGGCATACCCGGCGATCAGCAGGCTCTGGCCTTCGTTGACGAATGCCTGGGTGGTGATCTCGCTGGAGGTGATGACGGGAATGCCATCGACGGTATCGGTGCCCAGCTGCCCGTCTTCGATACGCACATCCAGGCGCATCTGCCCATTGGGCGACCCCGGCACCACACTCGGCAGGACGCGTAGCGACACGCCCGCAGACAGGTTGTAGAGGTCTGCGGATGCATAACCGCTGACCCGCACGAATGCCTGCTGCTTGTGATCCATCACCGCTTCCACATTGTCCAGCGTCGCCACCTGCGGGGTAGACACGATCTTGGCCTTGTCGGTCTGCTCGAGCGCCGAGACGCGTGTCATCAGGTAACGCCCCGCATCCCCCAGAACCGCCGTCAGCGTGCCACCCAATGGAGCTGTTGCACCTGCCGCTGCGGCCCCGCTCAAGCTGCCATCGTAGCCAAGCTGGCCGCCACGCCCGTCGCCGGTCTGCACATCCACGCGCCGGCTGTGAAACCGCCAGTCGACACCAAGATCCTGCATGGCACCGTCGCGGATCTCGATGATGGTGGCATCGATCTGCAGCAGCTTGGGGCGGTTGTCGAGCTGCTGGATCAACGTGCCATAGGCGGCCATCCGCTCCGGGCGGTCGCGAATGAGAATTGCGTTGGTGCGCGGGTCGGCTTCGATCACCGGCGCGTCGGAGGCCAGCTCGCCACCGCTGCCGGCGTCCACCGACAGCGGCGTATCGCGGCGGGCCTGGCTCATCTCCGGCCACACGCTGGCCGGCGCATTGGCGCCATTGCCACTGCCCGGCAACGGCGGACTGACCGGCACCCGATCGGACGACGATCCGCCACCGAACCACGACGCAGGCAATCCGAGAATGCCGGTGTTGCTGCCACCACCGTTCTGGCCCTGACCGCCATTGCCGAAAGTATTGGACGAGCCACCGCCGATCGGTTGCACCCGCCCGAAATTGGCGCCCGGCCCGGGCCGCGCTGCTGCGGGCGCGCCACGCACGCCGTACATGCTACGCAACAAGCTGGCCATGCCCGGGACCTGGACGTCCTGCCCACCGATACGGGTGCTGTGATCGGCCGCCTGCGCATAATGCAGCTGAAACACCTGCACTTCGGTGGCATCGCGTTGGCGTGCGCCCTGCTCGACCTGTTTGGCGATCGCGGTGACGGTATCCACATACCCCGGCGGGCCGGACACCACCGCCACGTGCGCCGCCTCGTCGTAACGGACCGGAAAGCGCGGATCGTCCAGCCGCATGCGCGCAAGCGCATCGCGCAGCGCACTCGTCGATGCGGCGCCCAGATTCAAGGTCGCATTCTTGGTTTCGTTGGCGCCCCAGATTCTGAGCACGGCACCGTCGTAGTACCAGACGAAGCCGAATGTGGCAGACAAATCGTCGAGGAATTTCTGCGGGCTGGCTTCGAACTTGCCGCTGAGCGTGCCGGTCACTTCCGGTGATATCCAGGTGGTGACGGATTGACTGGCGGACAGGTCGCGCAGCACCTCCTTGAGATCCTTGTGGTCGGCAACGTATTTGAAGGTGCGCGAATGCCACGGCACCTGCGCGGCATTGGCATGCGGCGGCAGCAGCGGCAACAGGCCGAGCAGCAGTGCAGCGGCCAACGGTGCGCGGCGGTGGCGGTGAACTGGACTAGAGGCATATGCCATGGCGTTCCCTCTGCGAGGCAAGTGAAAGAAGTTGATAGCCGCAGCGCTTGGCATGCAGGCGCCGGCCGAAGGATTGCGTGCCGGATGCCGCCGAGCCGCGCACCAAGGCGTCGGCCGTACATCCAGCGGTCGTGCGCTCAGTGTAGGCAGCGCGCGGCTGGGAATGTCTCAACAAAGATCAGTGCGATACGCCTCCCTTTCCGCTCATGGTCGCGGCATCGTGCAGCTGCTGCTGGAAATGCAGGAACCCGAGTGCTTCACCGAATTGCGCGATGAACACGCTGGTCAGCAAGGCGAGCAGTAGCAACGCCAGCACCCCACGGATCGGCTGACTCAGATTTGAAGGTTCCAGCTTGTCGGCGGCGCGCGCCACAAAGCCGATGGCCAGATCCACCAGCACCAGCACCAACATCACCGGCGCGGACAGCTTGACGATTGCCGCCATCATGCCGTCGGTCTGCTGGATAACGAACGACTCGGCAACCGCCCCGATGTCCGGCGAGAGCTGGCTCAGTGGCCACCAGCGAAACGATTCGAACAACGCGCCGAGCAGCATCAACATGCCGCCCAGCGCGTAGAACGATACGATCGCCAGCTGCATCAACACCGTGGAGACCGGCGTGCTCTGCTGCCCGCTGAGCGGATTGGTCATCTGTACATTGTTATAACCGGACAGATCGTCGATCAGCAGGCCCACGCTCTCGGCGATCCAAAACACTGTCGATGCAGCAAAGCCAATCAGCAGGCCAATGAAGGCTTCCTTGAAAACCACCCCCACCAGGCCGGACGCCTGGATCCTCGCCAGCGCGTCAGCCGGTTGCCCATACGCGATGAACGAGCTCAGCACATAGATCACGCCGTTGCGCGCCATACCGGGAAGGCTGTCCTGCGCGGTTGCCGGCAGCACGGAAAACATCACGAACACACGCACCCCGCACAGCGCCAGCAACGTCACCAGCGACAGACCCTGCGATGAAAGCGCCAGCAACGCGTTGGCGGTGTCGTTCATCGCGCCACCCCGGGTGCGGCACGATACGCGCGCAGTGCCACCAGCGCTTCGATCGCGTCTTCTTCCTCTGCCGCTTCGCGGTGCGCTTGCCGGGCACGGCGCGCACTGGCAGCTTTTTCTGCATACATCTGCGCCTGTGCCTGCAGCTTGCTCACTGCCTGTTGCACGGATGCAAGCTCGTCGCGTGCGCTCTGAAGCGCCTGCCCGGCCGTCGCGAGCGCTTGTTCGGCTGCGTGGCAGCGCTCTTGCAGCACTGCGCGGAAGCGCTCGTGCTGCAGGATGGTGTCGATACCGATCGGCTCACCCGCACCGGCCTTATCGACCAGCGCAGCGTCGAACGTGGCCAGGCGCGTGGTGCAGGCGTCGGCCTCCTGACTGCAATTGGCGCGTTCGCGCTCGCACTGTTCCAGCGCATGCTTGCACTCGCTCAGGCGCTCCTGCATACGCTCGCAGCGGCGCGTCTTCAGCTGCTGCAATGTTGTCCAGGTGTTCGCACGCTCACGCATCGTCGATCACGTTTGCAAGCTGCTCCAACGTGGCTTCATAGTCACTGAGCTCATCGGTGGGCTGGCTGAGGAAATCGCGAATTGCATCGATCCTGGCGATTGCTTCGTCGGCGACTGTATCGCTGCCCTGGCGGTATTCGCCGACCTGCAGCAGGGTCTCCACATCGTTGTACTTGGCCAGCAGGCGCCGCAACTGGCCGGCGTCCTGGCATTGCTGTGCGGACACGATCTGGCTCATCACCCGGCTCAGGCTGCCCAGCACGTCGATGGCCGGGTACTGGTTCTTGGCAGCGATCTCGCGCGAGAGAATCAGATGCCCATCCAGGATACCGCGCACTTCTTCGGCGATGGGATCGCTGCCGGTGTCGTCTTCGGCCAGCACGGTGTAGAACGCGGTGATCGAGCCGCTCTCGCCCATGCCGGCACGTTCAAGCAGGCGCGGCAACTCGGCGAACACCGACGGTGGAAAGCCGCGACGCGTCGGCGGCTCACCGGCGGCCAGACCGATCTCGCGCTGCGCGCGGGCAAAGCGGGTCAGCGAGTCCATCATCAGCAGAACGCGCATGCCCTGATCACGAAAGTACTCGGCGATGGCGGTGCCGACGTAGGCGGCCTTGGCGCGCTCGATGGAGGAGCGATCGGAGGTCGCACACACCACCACGCTGCGTGCCAGGCCCTCTTCGCCAAGAATCATCTCGATGAACTCGCGCACTTCGCGCCCGCGCTCGCCGATCAGCACGATCACATTGACATCGCATTGCGTGCCGCGCGCGAACATGCCCATCAAGGTGCTCTTGCCTACGCCGGCTGCAGCAAAGATGCCCATGCGCTGGCCTTCGCCCAGCGTCATCAAGCCATCGACGATCCGCACGCCGGTCGGCATGGGGTGTTCGATCAACTGCCGGCGCATCGGGTCGGGCGCCTGCGCCTGGATCCGTACCCAGGTATCGCAGGCAACCGGTCCCTGCCCGTCCGCAGGCTCGCCCAGGCCATCGAGCACGCGTCCCAGCAGCGCCGATCCGACCGGCACCGCCAGTGGCCGCCCCAATCCGATCACACGTGTCTCGCGCGATAACCCGACCAGCTCGCCGAACGGCGCCAGCAAGGCGAGATTGCGACTGAACCCCACCACCTCGGCGCGCTGCAACAGGCTGCCATCGCGCTGGCGCAACTCGCACACCTCGCCCAGGCTGACCTGTACACCGGCCACCTTGAGCATGGTGCCGATTACTTCGACCACCTTGCCGTAGCGGCGGCCGAACGCGAGCGCGGCTAATTCGCGCTCGAGCGCCGTCTCCAGCAGCGGCATCTCAGCAAGCATCCGACACCGCCTGCGGCGTGGCCAACACCCGGCGAATGACTCGCCGGAGACTGCGTAGCTGATCACGCAGATCGGCCTCGAACACGCCGGTATCCCATTCGCACACGCAGGCGCCCGGCGCCAGACTCGCGTCGCCGCACAGCTCCACCGGCATGCTCCAGCCTGCGGCCGCCGCGGCCTCATCGAAGGCGCGCCGTGCGTCGTCCAACGCATCGTGATGCACGCTCACCCGCAGGGACTTCGCCTCGTCCAGGGCGCCCTCCAATGCCTGTGCGGCACGCGCATACAGCGCGACGGGATCGTGCCCGTGGACGACCTGTTCGCACGCGCGCGCGACGATCTCGGCCAGGCGCTCGCGTGCACGCTGCGCGGCTGCCTCGGTGGCGAAGGCATGCCGCAGGCCGCGCTCGTTCCACGTATCGAGCTGATGGCGCAGCCCCGCTGCATAGCCCAGGCGTGCGCTGCGCTCGGCCTTGTCCTGGGCATCCTTGAGGATCGCCTCGGCCTGCTGTTGCGCCTCGTCGATCAGCGCCTGTGCACGTGCCTGCGCATCGGCCAAGGTCTGCGCGCAACGTGCGTGCACCTGCGCGGTTGCCGCATCCAGTGCCAGCACCGAGGCCAACGCCTCGCGCGGAATGACATCGCAGTCCAGGCCGACCGCCTCGGGTGTGGACCTCAGCCACAGACGCATGGCGGCTCCGGCAACAGGGTGGGAAGCGCGTGCAGGAATGCAGTGCTCTCGCCGTCTGCGGCGACAGGCGCCACTTGCGCAGCGCCCAGCGGCAAGGACAGCGCCAGCAGCTTGGCCACGCCGGGATCGGGCCACACACCATCGGCCTGCAGCCGACGCCAGCCATCCCCGATCCACGCCACCTGATCGGCATCGCGCGGCAACAGCGGCATGGGCAGGCCGGTGACCGCGCGCTGGCGCACATGCTCAAGCACCGCTGGCCCCACAAGCTGCTCGAACCAGTCCAGACGCTCGCGCTCGATGCAGCGGCGCAGCGCCAATCCGCGCGAGAACAGGGCACGGCTGATCAGCACCTTGGCCAGCGAGGCGGGCGTGAGCAGGACCAGCGTGCTAGCCGGCGGATCGAGCGCCGCAAGCGGCAAGCCCGACCACCCCGACCAGACCTGAATCACGCGCAAACGCCGATGCACAGGCGCCTGCGCCCAGCCCATCGCTGCGACCGGACCAAGCCAATGCGCTACCCGCGCGGCATCCAGCGATTGCGCCAATGCCGCCAGCATGGCCGTCCAGCGTTGAATCCACCGTACTGTGTTGTCGATCCGTGCGTTGTCCATCCGCTGACCTCAACCGGCATTTTTTCTGGTCAACGCGCGCAGGCGCTGCCAGCCGCCCCAGCGGCGCGCATCGGCGCTCGGCCACCAATACAGCGCTGCCGCAGCAACCGCCACGCACAGCGCCAGCGCGCTTCCGACCAGCCATGGCCAAGGCCAGGTACGTGGCGGCGCCGATGCGGCGAACTGCGCATCGTTCTCCGCACCGCCCGGCACCAGCGTGACGCTGACGTTTTCGTAGGTCAGTCCTTCCACGCTGTGCATCACCAAGGTCTTGATGTTAGGCACCAGACTGGTCAGATCGCTGCCGACACGGAACTTGATGAACACCGCGGCGCTGGAGGGCTTGACCGATGACGAGAGCGGGTCGTTGTTGGGGAGCACAATTCCCACGTCGGCTGCGATCACGCCATCGATATTCGACAAGGTCTGCGACAGCTGCTGCGAAACGCCATAGATGAAACGCACGCGTTCTTCGGTAGGTGTGGAGATCAGGCCGTCTTTCTTGAACATCTCGCCGAGATTGGAGTGCCTCTCATGCGGCATGCCGTGCGCGCGCAGCAAGTCAAGCGAATACGACACCTGATCGTGCGGTGCATTGACCGCCCAGGTCTTGCCATCATCCGGCGTGACCTTTTCCGCATCCACACCGGCGCGCAGCAGTACCGCAAGCATGTCATTGGCATCGTTCTCGGTGAGCCCGGAATACAGCTGCTGACTGCAGGCAGACAGCAGCAGTGCCACCAGCAACACCACCATGCATCTGAGCGCGCGCATGCTATTGGTTCTTGAACAGTGTCTGCACGGCGTTCTTGCCCGACTGCGCCACGCCGACGCTGACATTGAGGTTGAAGCCGACCATCGTCAGCTCGTGCATCAACTTTATCTGTTGCGCCGTCATTTCCTGCAGCCCCATGGTTGGCGCCTGCATGCTGAAAGCATCGATATGCTCGGTCATGGTGCGCACGCCATCATTCTGCACATCGATCACCCGGCTCATCATGCTGGGCTCTCCCACACGCTGCATGGCAGGCGGCAACGGACTTGAAGACTGCATCAACGCTTGAAAGCGGTTGACCAGCGCCTGGTTCGGCGCCGCCGCCGTCGGCGATAACGCTTGCGTGGAAACACCGCTACCTGCGGTGATCGGTGGGACGGGTGGAATGAGCGTCATGACATGCTCCGGCGGGGTCGGGTCTGGCGATGCTCAGGCGCGCAAGTACTGCGCGTTGGGAACTTCCATCTGTACCGGGGATTCAATCTGCGCCTCCACTGGCTCGGGCGTCGGGGTGTAGCGTCCGGACAGCGCCTTGACCAGGCCGACCGCGTCGGCATCGGCGTCCTCTTCGATCAGCCCCTCTGCAATGCCATGCCACGACTGGTCGCCCACTGCAAACAGGCAGCACGCGTACAAGGCCTTGCACAACGGCTTGGAACCCGCATCGGCCTCCAGCTCACGCAGCAGGCGGGCGCCCTCCAGATAATTGCCGCGTTTGATCGAAATCCACGCATCGAAGGTATCCAGCGCCTTAAGCTCCGGCCGCAGCACCCGAACTGCGGCCAGCACCGCTGCGGCCTCGTCGATTTTTTCGTGGGTCAGCCCGACCGTGATCAGCTCGATCAGACCACTCACGACCGCGCCGGGGCATTCGATCTTTTCCATACAGCACCTCGTCATTCAATGGCTGCGGACAGCATGCGTGCATAACGCTACGCGTCCGCGCCCAGCAGAAGTTTTCAGAAGCGAACATCGGAATACTTTGGCGAACAAACCTTACTGACTTCGCCGACCTGCGCACACGTTCGCCTCAGAAGCGAATTGTCGGGCAACGGCTCAACCACAATCCGCACGGAGTGACAGCGGCCGGAGAGCACCATGTCGGATGAGAAGACCGAGAAGCCGACCGAAAAGAAACTGCAGGACGCGCGCAGGGATGGGGAAATCCCGATCAGCCCGGACGTAACCGCAGCTGCGGTGCTGCTCGGTGCTCTGTTGGTGATGAAACTGGCCGGCAGTTACTGTGTCGAGCACATGCGCACATTGATGTCGATCGGCTTCGATTTCACCGCCAATACACTCGATGCAACAGCCATGAACCGCGCGCTCGGTCGCATCGCCATCCAGGGAGTGTTGCTGATACTGCCGTTCCTGGTCGCCTGCCTCGCCGCCGGGTTGATCGGCACTTTTCTCCAGACCGGTCTGAATGCCTCGCTCAAACCGGTGACGCCCAAGTTCGATTCGCTCAATCCCGTGAACGGCGTCAAAAAACTCTTTTCGTTACGCAGTCTCATCAACCTGCTGAAGCTGGGCGTCAAGGCCATCCTGATCGGTGTGGTGCTGTGGTTCGGGATACGCGCGCTCATGCCGATGATCATCGGGCTTGCCTACGAGCCTACGCCTGACATCGCCCAGATCGGCTGGCGTACGCTGGGCACGCTGTGCTCCCTGGCGGTTCTGGTGTTCGTGTTGGTTGGCGCAGCGGATTGGAGTGTGCAGCACTGGCTATTCATCCGCGACAAACGCATGAGCAAGGACGAGCAGAAGCGCGAACACAAGGAAAGCGACGGCGACCCGGAAGTGAAGGGGAAGCGCAAGGAATTTGCCAAGGAACTGGTGTTCGGCGACCCGCGCGAACGGGTCGCCAAGGCCAAGGTGATGGTGGTCAATCCGACCCATTACGCGGTCGCACTCGCCTACGAGCCGGACGGCTTCGGCCTGCCGCAGGTCGTTGCCAAGGGTGTGGACGACGGTGCGCTGGAACTGCGCGCATTTGCGCACAACCACGGCATTCCGATCGTGGCCAATCCACCGCTGGCGCGTGCGCTGCATCAGGTCGAACTGGGCGACGCTGTGCCCGAGGCGCTGTTCGAAACGGTGGCGGTGGTGTTGCGCTGGGTGGATGAACTCGGCCGCGACCACGACGACGGCAGCAGCCCGCTGTCCTGCTAGGAGATCGCATGCGCTTGACACGGTATTTTGCATACAGCGGCGAAGTGGCGATCGCCGCCCTGGTGGTCGCGGTCATCGGCTTGATGATCCTGCCGCTGCCCACCCCGTTGATCGATACGCTGCTGGGCATCAACATTACCCTGAGCGTGGTGTTGCTGATGGTCACGATGTACGTGCCCGACTCGATCTCGCTGTCGTCGTTTCCCTCGTTGTTGCTGTTCACCACGCTGCTGCGGCTGTCGTTGAACATCGCGTCGACGAAATCGATCCTGCTGCACGCCGAGGCTGGCCATATCATCGAGAGCTTCGGCGAGCTGGTGGTGGGCGGCAATCTGGTGGTGGGCCTGGTGGTGTTCCTGATCATCACCACGGTGCAGTTCATCGTGATCGCCAAAGGCTCCGAACGCGTTGCCGAAGTCGGCGCGCGCTTCACCCTGGATGCGATGCCCGGCAAGCAGATGAGCATCGATGCCGACCTGCGCGGCGGCAATCTGACCGCGGACGAAGCACGCCACAAACGCGCGCGGCTGGCCATCGAGAGCCAACTGCACGGCGGCATGGATGGCGCCATGAAATTCGTCAAGGGCGATGCGATCGCCGGCCTGGTGATCACCATGGTCAACATCCTGGCCGGCATCGTGGTCGGCGTGACCTACCACGGCATGAGCGCGGGCGAGGCCGCCAACCGCTTTGCGATCCTGTCGGTGGGCGATGCGATGGTGTCGCAGATCGCCTCGCTGCTGATCTCGGTGGCGGCCGGCGTCATGATCACCCGCGTGGCCAACGAGAACGAGACCAAGATCAGCTCGCTCGGGCTCGACATCGGCCGCCAGCTCACCAGCAACGCGCGCGCCTTGCTGGCAGCGAGCGTGCTGCTGGCCTGCTTTGCGTTCGTGCCGGGATTTCCGGCGCTGCTGTTCCTGCTGCTGGCGGCGGCGGTCGGTGCCGGCGGCTACACGATCTGGCGCAGGCAACGCGACATCAGCGGCACTGACCAACCGACGCTGCCATCGACCAGCCGCAAGGGCGCCAAAGGCGATGCGCCGCACATCCGCAAAAGCGCGCCCGATTTCGCCTCGCCCTTGTCGATGCGGCTGTCGCCGCAACTGGCTGCAAGGCTCGATCCGACGCTGCTGGATAAGGCGATCGAAAGCGAGCGCAGGCAATTGGTCGAGCTGCTAGGGTTGCCGTTCCCGGGGATCGCGATATGGCAGAGCGAATCCCTGCAGGACCTGCAGTACGAAGTGTTGATCCACGACGTGCCCGAGACCCGTGCCGAATTGAGCGACACCGCAGACATGCAAAAGGCACTGGCCCAGCAGGCCATTGCGCCGCTGCATGCACGCGCGCACCTGTTCGTCGGCATCCAGGAGACGCAATGGATGCTTGAACAGGTTGGCGCGGACTATCCCGGGCTGGTCGCCGAGGTCAACAAGGCGATGCCGGCCCAGCGCATCGCCGATGTGTTGCGACGGCTACTGGAAGAACGCGTCCCGGTGCGCAACATCAAGAGCATTCTGGAGAGTCTGGTGGTGTGGGGGCCCAAGGAAAAGGATCTGCTGATGCTCACCGAGTATGTGCGCTGCGATCTCGGCCGCTATCTTGCGCATACCGCGACCGCAGGCACCGGGAACCTGCCTGCAGTGATGCTCGACCATGCTGTGGAGCAACTGATCCGGCAGTCGATTCGCGCCACTCCGGCCGGCAATTTCCTGGCCCTGCCACCGGAGCAGGCCAGTCAGCTCGTTGAGCAGGTGGAGCGCATCGTGGGCGATCACGCACGGCATCCACTGGCGGTGGTCGCATCGATGGACGTGCGCCGTTATGTGCGTCGCATGATCGAGGCGCGGCTGGGTTGGCTGGAGGTCTATTCGTTTCAGGAATTGGGCGCGGAGGTGCAGCTGCAGCCGATCGGCAGAGTGGTCGCCTGATGCGCAAGCCGCCTGTCCGCCATGTGCGCATCCTGCCGCTCGCCGGTGCACCGCTGCGGCCGGCGGCTCCGGCAACGCCGCTGCGGCTGGCGCAACGCGCCAACTTCATGCAATTACGACGACGTTTGACTGGCGCGCAGCTCGCGGTACCGGACGCTCTGTTGCCGCAGGAGTGCGACGACTATCCGCCGCAGCCCGACGTTGAGGATGCTGGGGATATGGATGTGGATGTGGATGTGGCAAACGAAGAGCATGACCCTGCGCAGGTGCGAAGCGACCCGTCATTGTGTCTCGATCAGGGTCACCATCGACAGATCGCTCGAGGCAATGACAGCGACGCGCTGGGGCGGCAGATCGCTACCGAGTGGATCCGCACTCAGCGCGCGCAGATGGCCATCAATCACATCGCGCTGCGCGTGGCCGAGTTCTGCAACGCCACGCAGGTACGCGGCGCAGGCACCTGGGAGGCGTGGCTGGACATCAACCACGACCTGCTTGCGCTAACCACCTTGTTTTTGCGGCTTTCGCCAGACCAGCTATCGCTTCGCTTCAACACCGGCTCGCCGGACGCGCGCGAGGTACTTTGCACCGAGAAGAAGCGCCTGGATACCGCACTGAAGGCCACGCTGAGTGACACGCTCCAGCTCAGCATCGAGGTTGTCTGACGCCGCACACGCGGCAGCATCGCCATAAGGAGGGATCCCGTCTTGCCAACCGATCCAGGCCTAGCTCCACCGGCACGTACCCTCTCTCAGGCACTGAGGCAGGTACCGGCCGCGCGCGCGCAGCTGGGCAGGTTGCTCGGTGATGCGCGCGCCGCACTCCGCTGCGGCTTCATCACGCACTGCCGCGGCATCCACGCCGTGGACGCGGCGCGGCTGCGGCTGCAGTTGGACAGCGGCAGCATGGATCTGCGGATCGCCACACGCGATGGTCTGGCGCTGCTGTTGAACGAAGCCGACGAGGCACTGCGCGTGTCGATTGCCGGGGTGCTGTTGAGCGATTGCCTGAGCGCTTTCGCACCGCTCGGTCTGGGTAATGCCGAGGTCGTCGCCTTCGAGCGCGATGCAGAGCCCGCCGATTCCCCCGGCATCGGCATCACGCTTGGCGACATCGACGCGATCGCCGAGACCGCCAGCCCACTCCTGCTTGCCGCACTGCAAGCGGCCAATGCTGCGCTGACGATGCCAACACCTCTGCCGGCCTGGTTGGCCGCACTGCGGGTGAACACGCGCCTGCGCATCGGCAAGCGCACCGCATCGGCAGCGCTGCTGCAATCGCTGCGCACGGGCGATGTCTTGCTGCACGGCATTGCCTCGGCTCCGCTGCGCAGCGGCGAACTGCTCTGGGGCATAACGGGAGGCGCAGTCTTGCGTGCCCCGGTACGCCTGAACCTGCAACAGATGATTCTGGAGACCACACCCGCCATGCAGCACGATATCTCCGAGCAAGAGGCCTCACCACCCACCACCGATGTGGCAGCACTGGAACTGCCGGTGCAGCTGGAAGTGGACCAGCTGGCACTGCCGCTGTCGATGCTGTCGGGCCTGCAGCCCGGCCAGATCCTCGAAATGTCGGTGCCGGTGGATCAGGCCGACGTCCGCCTGGTGGTCTACGGCCAGACCATCGGCATCGGCAGGCTGTTGGCCGTGGGCGACCATCTTGGCGTGCAGATCCTCAGCATGGCGGAGACCACGCATGCAGATGCCTGACGTCGGGTCGCTGCTGCTGGTGGTCATCATGCTGGGGTTGCTGCCCTTCGCGGCGATGGTGGTCACTTCCTACACCAAGATCGTGGTGGTGCTCGGCCTGCTGCGCAATGCCATCGGCGTGCAGCAGGTGCCGCCGAACATGGTGCTCAACGGCGTCGCGTTGCTGGTGTCTTGCTTTGTGATGGCGCCAGTGGGCATGGAGGCATTCAAGGCCGCGCAGAACTACAGTGCCGGGGCAGACAACAGCCGCGTGGTGGTCTTGCTCGACGCCTGCCGCGAGCCATTTCGGCAGTTTCTGCTCAAGCACACCCGCGAGCGCGAAAAGGCTTTCTTCATGCGTTCTGCGCAGCAGATCTGGCCCAAGGACAAGGCTGACACGCTCAAGGCTGACGATCTTCTCGTGCTGGCACCGGCATTCACGCTCAGCGAATTGACCGAGGCGTTCCGCATCGGCTTTCTGCTGTATCTGGTGTTCATCGTCATCGACTTGGTGGTGGCCAATGCATTGATGGCGATGGGGCTTTCGCAGGTGACGCCGACCAATGTGGCGATCCCATTCAAACTGCTGTTGTTCGTGGCGATGGATGGCTGGTCCATGCTGATCCACGGCCTGGTTCTGAGTTATCGGTGACGGCATGGACCAAGACGATCTTGTTCGATTCACCTCCGAAGCCTTATTGCTGTGCCTCAAGGTGTCGTTGCCGGTGGTCGGCGTCGCCGCGCTGGCCGGGCTGCTGATCGCCTTCATCCAGGCGGTGATGTCACTGCAGGACGCATCGATCTCGTTCGCGCTCAAACTGGTGGTGGTGGTGGCTGCCATTGCGGTCACCGCGCCGTGGGGCGCCTCGGCGATCATGCAGTTCGGCCAAGCGCTGATGCAGGCGGCATTTCCATGATCCGGCGCATTCCGCCAGGTTCCGTGCCGCCGTC
This sequence comes from Xanthomonas nasturtii, assembly GCF_001660815.1. Taxonomy (GTDB): domain Bacteria; phylum Pseudomonadota; class Gammaproteobacteria; order Xanthomonadales; family Xanthomonadaceae; genus Xanthomonas; species Xanthomonas nasturtii. The sequence goes on along the minus strand of NZ_LYMI01000021.1, from coordinate 41,893 downwards.
GGTTTCGAGCGCGCCCAGCGTATCGCACAAGCATGCCGATGCGCCGCACACCGGTGTGCAGCCACTCGCCGACGCCGTAACGCATGGGCCGCGTCTGCGCCCCGCTCCGCCGCGCAAGCGGCGACGTGGCATGCGCTCGCTGGATGGCCAGGACGGCGAGCTCGACGCCGCCGAACAGGCAGAAGACGAAGCGGCGCGCGTGTCGGTGCTGCGTGGCCGTGTCAGCATCGCAATCGCACAACCACAGGGCCAGGGGCAAGGCCAGGACGATCAGCACGGCGAGGGCGGCAACGCGCATGCCGGCGATCCGCAGGCAGCTGTTTGGTCGGGCACATCGCCGCTGCAATCGGACCCCGGTGTGCGTGCAAGCATCGACTGCGTCCTCGGCCGCTACGCGGCGACGCGCGCCGCAGACCCGATGACCGAGAAACGCGCGCTTGCGGTCGCCCTGGTCGAATTGCGCGCGATCGGAATCGCCCATCCGGCCACCACATCGTTGACGGCCATGGTCTGGAGATTGATGCGCGAGCACCTGCTCTCCGGCAGCGCGTCCACCCCTGCGGAAAACGTCCAGGCATTACGCAAGCTTCTGGTAGATCTGGTGCCGGCGCAACCGGAGCCATCCCCAGCGCTGCGTAATTTCCATCTACTGCTGCCGCTGGTGCTGCTCAACGCGGAAAAACCGCGTAAACGCGTCGATCGTGCGGACGCCATCACACGCTTGGACACGCTGTTGATTGAGCACCCGGAGCGGGCCGCTTGGGAGATTCGCGCATGACCATGCAACTTCGCGTGCTGACGGGAATCCATGCCGGCGCACGATTAGATTTGGAGCCAGGGAGTTACGTACTGGGTACCGACCCACAGGCCGATATCCGGATCGAAGACTGGCCTGATTGCTCGCTCATCATCGAGGTGGATCATGATGGTCAAGTGCGTTATCGCAGCGACGCGTTGCCAACGACATCGTTTATCGCGCTGCACCCAGTCCGTTTTGGTCCCTTGGTGCTGTGCCTTGGCGATTCTGCATCCGATTGGCCAGACGATGTGGCATTGCTGGAGCGGCTGCTTTCCCCAGCCCCGACGCCGGCCACGCGCGCACCCAGGCGCAAAGCAGTGCGTGCAGTGGTGGGCGCCGTGCTAGCGCTAGCCGCCGCAGCGTTGCTGCCCTCATTGCAACCAGCGTTTCTCTCCGACGCGGCTACCCCGCAACGTCAGGACAACCGGGCCAATGAGGTCAGTTCCGTGCTGAAGCAGCTGGGCTTGCGCGAAGCGCGAGTAGAGCAGGTCGGCACGCGCGTGCGGGTCGAAGGCCTGGTGACCAGCAGCGCGGATGCGGCTCGCCTGCGCGCGCGGCTGAATCGGTACCAGCAGGCCGTCACGGTCGATGTGGTGGTGGTGGACGAGGTACTGGCAACGCTGCGCGACACCTTGGCCGACCGCGACCTCAGCGTGCGTTACGACGGCAATGGTGTGTTTTCGATTGCCGGCAGCAGCGACAACGCCGAGCGTGCGACCCGACGCATCGCTGATCTACGCAGCGACCTGGGCCCGGAAATCCGCACGCTGCATGTGGAGATCACTCAGCAAGACCCATCCGTGAAACCGCCCGCCAATTACGACGCCGCCCTGCTCGCCGACGGACTGCATTACGTGGAGACGCCGGACGGCACCAAGCACCTGACTTCCCTGCCGCAGCAAGCGGCGCCATGAGAACCGCACCATGTTCGATACCATGACCGATACGGTCATCCAGGATATGAGCAAGATCTTGCAGACCAAGGCACAGGATCTCTCCGGTGAGCGACTGCGCAATATGGAGGCAGCGCTGCACGCGACAGCGCAACAACTCCGTGTGCACTGGTCCGCCGCGAGCGATCAGGCTGCGCGCAACGATTTCACTGTCTTGCACGACGGCGTCAACGCTGCGCGCGACATCGTCGCGCACATCGCCAGCATGCCTTGACCATCGAGTTCCTTGGCCACCTTGGTCAAGCAAAACGCGCCGACAAGCGCTCCACGTTACTTCTCTTTAGCTAAGGAGTATTTATATGTCAAATTTACAATCGATATTGCCGCGATTGGGCCAGGCCGGGGATCTGTTTGGATCAAACCTTACAAGCAGATTTGACAATCACACTACCACTCAGACCTCGGACAATCAGATGGATAGTCTGATGGGTGGCATTGGCAAATCAGCCGCAGCACAGGAGCGCATGAACAACTACCTGACCGCGAAGAAGAACGAACTTGACTTCAACGTGGCGCTCAACAAATTCATCGGCAAGGCAGGCGACAACGCGAAGCAGCTGGTTGGCCAGTAATAGGGCCTGACATGCGCAGGGCCGGTGCATGGCCCTGCGCATGTCGCACGACAGATGAGCAGCACCCGATTCGAAGCGATCGTTGAGCAGATGTGCGAAGCATTGGACCTGCCGGATGTGCAGGCGGTGCTCAGCAGTCGTGTGCTCTGGGTGGAAGGGTTTGAAGTCTATCTGCACATGCCTGCAGCCCAGACCGACGATGAAGCGCAGCAAGCGCCGGAAGAAGAAGCGCTGTACCTACGCATCTCCTATGGCCTAGCACCTGCAGGACGCACCTTGATGGTCTTCCGGCTATTGCTGGAGGCGAATTTGACGGTGTACGCACAGGACCAGGCGCAACTCGGATTGAACGATGCTGGCGTGATCGTGCTGATCGTGCGTGTTCCGCTGTACGACGACGTCGACGGCGAATGGATCTGCGATCTGCTCGCCCACTATGCCGAGCATGGCCGCTATTGGAACAACAACATCTTCATTTCACACGACGAAATGTTCGAAGGAATCGCAACCGGAAATTATCTGTGGCTACGCGCGTGAGGTGCTCGGCCTTACATGCCCATTGTTTTAGCAAGCCATGTAGCACTGCGCAGCACGCTGTCGGCGACTTGCTGATCCGCTGCGCTGCAGGACATCGCCACGCTGCCAATCCGTTATTTCCAAGCGCAGGACTTCGTTCGCCATTCCTCCCTTGCAAGGACACTCGTCAATGAATCTTGCCATCCCCTCACATTCCACTGCGAACTTACAGTCGTGCTCATTCTCCCCTTCGCAGCAGCAGGCCTTGACTGCGGTGATCATGAGCATGCTGGTGTACTGCATGCAACGCATGCTCAAGGACATGCTGCGACAGCAGTATCAGCCCTCCAGTGATGGTCAACCCACGACCACCCCCAATCCGACACCGTCTATGCCGCCATCGAATCCTTCGTGTTCCACCAACACCGGCGGGCAACACGGCAGCGGCAGCGGTACTGGCAATGGCAACACCGGTGGCAATGGCAGCAACAGCTCCGGAACGGGTAACGGCAATGGAACGGGTAACGGCAACGGCGCATCGCCCACCACTCCGGGTCATTCGGTTACGCCCACGCCCACCAACGGGACTCCCGCCACGCCAGGCCCGACCGGCCCGCAGGCGCCGCTTCCTGCCGGCAAGGTCGTCACCGCGCCGCCCGGCGTCCAGAACAAGCCCATCGTGGTGCACAAGGGCGAGGTGTTCGACGGCAAGGGCCAGACCTACGTCGGCGGCCCCTGCCTGGGCAAAGGCGATCAAGACGAGCACCAGCAACCCCTGTTCATCGTCGAGGACGGCGGCAGCCTCTGCAACGTCCATATGACAGGCGGCGGCGACGGTGTGCATTTCATCGGCAGCGGCAAGATGGTCAACTGCGTCAACGAAGATGTCAGCGAGGATGCGGTCACCATCGATGGCCAGGGCAACCGTGAGCATGACGCGCGCATTGCCGGTGGGAGCCCCGAGGTCAGCGGCCGCCCCAAGGTCGAGATCATCAATTGCACGTTCAAGAAAGCTGCCGACAAGGTCGTGCAGGACAACGCCGCCGCCGACGTGGTGATGTCGGGCGACACCGTCGAGGGTGCCGGCAAGGTCTTCCGTACCAACGGTGGGCATACCGATATCGACTCGCACCTTCTGGTCGAGAATTGCCAGTTCAACCAGGTCAAGGAAGCGGTGTTCCGTACCGATGCGCCCGGCGCGACGGTGACGCTGAAGAACCTGAAGACCGATGCGCCCAGCGAGGCGATTGTGCCGAACGCTTCCCAGGCAATAGGCGCGACACGTATCGGCCATAAGGCCTACAGCGGCTGATCGCACCGCACACCAGCGTTGCACGTCGATCGCGCCCGGCAAATGCACTGCTGCGCCGCATCTGCCGGGCATCGGCACTGGCAACGCAACACGCGAGGTGTAGAGGGTGACCCGCATACGCCCTTCCAACGTGACATTCGGGCTGCCTGGTAACAGCCGCAGTACCGCGCATGCGGGTACGCCTGCGCCGCACAAGCAGTCCCATCAACGACTGCATCAATTGGATGGGCGAGCGGCCGAGTCCGAAGCATGCGCAGCAGAAGCGGATGTGGCCGCACGGGTACATCGCTACACCGCAGCTGCTACCGGCACCGTACATGACACACCTGCGCCACGCGAGGCAGGCAGGCTGCGCGGCGTGCGCAAGTCGTTGCAGAAGCTCGCCCAATTCGCTGGTACGGCCGTCGGCATCGCCCGGCAGGCCACTCCAGACCACACGCGCCTGCTGCGCTACCAAGGCACGCCTGCGCAACCTGCGCCGCCGGCCCAGGCAGATCCCGGCGACTGGCACGCACTCGCTCCTTTGCAGATAGCGGCGTTCTCTGCCTCGCAGCGGCTAAACGACGCCCGGATCGCTGGGCGCAAGGCCGCAGCGCTGGAGCGTTTGGTGCTACTGCATCTCGATCGCCTGGAGCAAGCCGCCGGCTTGCATGCCAGACGCGCACCGCGCCTGGCCGACCGTGCCAATGACATCCGCAAACGCCAACAGGTGCTGGCCACCTGGAACGCGCTACTACGCAAACACATCGCCAAGTGCAGCGAGCGCCTGGCGCGCACCGAGCAACAGCTGCAGGAGCAACTGGACCAACTGATGGCCATGCCCGCGCCTGCTGCAAGGGATCATCGTCCGCGCTTGCGCGACATGCTCAAGCACGAAGCAGAACTGGATCGCATCCGCAAACTGCACGAACACGCCCGCCACCTGTCTGCCCTGCGCGAGAAACAACAGGCCTCGCTGCAGCGCCTGCAAGTGCGCGCCGCCAGCCTCGACACCACATTGGCGCAGGCGCTGCAGTCTGCACACATCGTGGCTGGCGACCTGTTCGAGACCGCTACACAGGCCGACGATCTGCGTGCACTGCTTCCGGCGCTATCGGGCCTTAAACAATCGCTCGAGCAAGAGCTTGGCAGCGCAGTTGCCGACGATCTGAATGCCAGCCAGGCGCTGCAGACCGCATCGGCCGCGCTGATAGCCGCGCAGATCGCGCAGACCGCATCTAGCGCAACCGATGCCGCTGCGGCCACTGTATTGCGCAAGCGCTTGTCGACATGGGCGAACGGGCTCTCCACCACGCGTTTCGGAGACCAGGCGGTGCCTGCAGCGGGGATCGTGGCCATCGCACTTGGCGCGCTGCGCTCGGCCGTGGCCGGTGTGCTCGGCGACAACCGCGCGGAGGTGGCGCTGGTGCTTGCCACCTTCGACCATGTCCACAACAGCACCTGGAGTGCGCTGATCCCTGCCGACCCGGAGGAGTCCGGTGTACGGCCGAGTGCGGCGATGGATGAGCGCTCCGGGATTCCCCGCGCGGCGATCGAGGCAGCCACAACACGCTGGCTGGAGACCCTGTCGCGCATACCGCGCGGACGGCAGGTGCTCGGCCAGTTGATCCAGGTGCGCCACGAGCCTGCCGCCGATCCGGGCCGGCAGGACATCGCACGCATTGCGTTGCGAGCCGATGCGTTGCTGCGCGCCACGCCTGTGGACGATGCCGCCACACGGAGCTGGCTGAGCGATGCGCGACGCGCGGCCGGTCGTGCCCTGCACGCGGCCGACCCGGCGCAGGCGCTGCAGACCTGCAGCAGCGACGAACGCGCCGCCTACCACGCGTTGCGCAACGGTTACGAGTCACGTGCTGCCGATTCGGCGTATGCACGCGCAAATGCCCACCTGCAGGCGTTTGGCGAGGCGGTGCTTTGTGCCACCTCGCCCCAGCTTGCAGGCGCACACGCGAGCGCTCCCAATCCGCTGCATGCCTTGTCGGAGGGGCTGGAGGTCGCATCGGCCACCGCACTGCCGACACCACGTCGGCGTGCCAACCTGACCCTGGAGCACGCCTGCGCTGCCTTGATCGATTACCAGGGCGCAGTACATGCGGCCCGCCCACAGGGCCACATTCCATCGCATGTGGAGTTGAGCTGGCAGGCAGCTGCCGAACTAGTGCAGTGGGTCGATGAGGACGTGGACCGCAACGGCATGGTCTTCGATGCTGCCACCCTGGCACGCATCGGAGAACGTGCCGCCGCGCTGCACAGCCACCATCAGGCACAGGCCTCCCGAGCCCCGGGCGGTGCAGTGGTGCAGGCAGCGCCACCGGAAGGAGTGCAGCGTGCCTGGGAGCAATTGCAGAGCGGCCACTGCAGCGCGCCAGCGGCGTTCGATCTGTTGCGCACCTGCCTGCGTGCCGGGAGAGCGGAACACGCAGACCAGGCCGCACCGCTGCAACCGAGCGATCTCTCGCCACAGGCCGCATTGTGGCGTGCACATGCAGACGACTGCCTGGCGCATTTCGATGCTGCCGTGGACAAGACCCTGCAGTTATTGAAGCAGACCGGCGCCGGTGCACTCGCCCACCCCGACTCGTTGCTGGACCTGCTGCGCGACATGCTCTCACACCTGGAATGGCGCGACCGCTGGCGGATGACCTGCCAACGGACCTGGGGCGCCAATCTGGCACCGCTGTCGGCGGCCGCTGCGCTCGCGGGATCTGCCTTCGGTCTGGGCGCGCGTTTGATCGCCAGCGTGCAGTGCAATCGCGATGCCTGCCTGGAGTTCTACATGGGGCGTACCGGCCTGTACCTGCAGATCAGTCGTCAATCGGCGACACAGCGCCAACTCGGCGCCGGCCTGACTGTCGGCTACGGCATCGATGTAGACAGTGACTACGCCGCAGCAGGGGTCTCGGCCGCTGCGGATTGGCGCTATCGGCGCGAGACCGGCGTGGAAGACGGCCTGCAGATCCGCATCCCTCGGCTCGGCAAGGGCCGCGAGCCGGAGTTGCTGCAGGCGTTCTTGCGCATGCTGGAGCATCTGGTCCGTCGCGCAACACCCGATGCTTCCGCACAGCCACCCGACACCGACTGGATGCATGCGTTGCTGGCCGAGCATCCGGAAGCCAGCGTCGGGCTGATCGACCAGGCCGCACGCGTCGGCCAGGGTACCGAGTGCAGCGCGAGCGTCAGCGCCGGGCTGCGCGCAGGCGATGCGCACGGCCGCCGCGCGGGTGTCTCGCTCGGGCTCGGGGTCAGATCGCGCCAGGACCTCGGCTGGACGTCGACGAGCGTGGCCGGCTACATGACCACCCACTACTGCGACGCCACTGCCGCACGCCGGGTGGAAGCGGCCGCACGCCTCACGGCCGGCGCGCAACTCGCACTTGCCCAGCATCGAGGCGAAGGCACATCGGCAACGCCTGCGGCCAGCACTACGGTCTCGGCAATCGATGCAGGCTACGCCACCGAAGTGAGCGCGGACGTAGCCACCGCGTTCTGCACGCTGTTCCAGTTCGGTGGCGAAATCGATGCGGCCCGCAGCGATCGCGCAAGCGACTTCGCTCAGTTCGCACCATTCGAACGCCTGGTCCGCACCCAGTGGGAGCGCTGGGCCGACTACGGGCTGGTCAAGCTGGGCAACGACGTCGACCTGACCTTGCAGCCGGTGCTGGCAGAGTTGCAACTGGAGCATTTCATGCAGCAGGCCAAGCGCTTCGCCGATGGCAACGCGCTGGCCGCGCTGTTCGCCGACGAGGTGTTACGCAGCGCCGCAGCGCCGCTGCTGGACGTGCACCGGGCGCTTGCACTGATGGCGCAGGACGCTGGAGATCACACACGCGCGCTCGCCGAGCGCACTGCCTTCGACGATCTATTGCAGCAGCCGGCCGTGTGGGAGCCAACGTTGCTGCTGGTGCGCGAGAAGGCAAAACTGACCGAAGAACGTGGCGTGGACTTCGTCATCAAACGCCAGCGCAACCGCATCGCCGAAGCAATGCGTACCGTCGGTCAATGGCCGGCGTACGAGGCGGTGCCGCGCGCCGAACGGCCCCGATCCACATCCACTGATCGCACGTAAGCCGGGCACCAGACCGTCACCGGGGCCGCCAACAAGCGACAGACGCAACGGCGGCTGCGTCTGTCGTTGTGCTGTGCACTACGCACTTGGATCAATTGCGGAATCGATCGCTCATGGCCGGCCATTTTCCCACTGGCGAAGTTCCTCGCTCTGCTGCAATGCATGCCTGAGCGTCGTTAACTCGGTATCCAGTGTGCTGGTCACGTCGTTGCGTTGCACTCCGCTGAACATTTCCTTCCACCCGTCGTGCAGCGCAGTGCGCACAGTGTCGATGGTCGCGATCGAGACCGACTGGGCGGCGATTTCCGCGCGCAATGTTTCCAGAGCTCCACGCAATTTCTCCGCATGCGGCCCCGGTGCGGGCGAGGGCCTTACTCCCTCCTCCAGGGCACGCGCAATCTCCGCCGGTGTCGGCGCCGAAAACGCTGCGATCGCTTGGTCGATGGGTTCGGCCAGCGCCTGAAGCGTGCGTGCAATCGTGCGTTGATAATTGTCTGCGGCGGCGGCTCGGTCCTGATCCAGTCGCGTCGCCTGGCTGGTGTTTGCGCCGTTCTTGGCCTTGAGCGCATCCCAGACCGTATCGTTGAACAGGGCGTGCGCGGCCTGTTGCACCACCGTGGCGGTGGAGTTGGGTGCTTCGCCTGCAACGCTGCCGTTTTCATTTCCGCCACGCAACGGCGCGGCGATCAAACGGCCAGCGCCGAGCGAGGCGAAATTGGTCAGCACATTGCTGAGCATGTGGCGGCCCAGCACATCGCGCACCGCAGTGGTGACCGCGTTGGTCGTGCTCAAGGCCTGCCTTGCCAACGCCAGGCCTTCTTTCCCGATCTCCAGCAAATAGGTGGGGAAATGCACCGCATCGGACCACTGCGCAGGTCTGCGCGTCTTGTCCGGCAATGCCAGCGAAAACAGATTGAGTCGTTGCTGCCCGCCCAGCAGGTCGGGGACGCTCATCTGTCCGGTACGCGCCACGGCTTTGCCGGTTTCGAGCATTGCCTTCTGCACGACCCCCGCCCCGCCGGTAGCGAGCGCGCTCAATCCCAGTTGGCCAGCCGGCGTGCGCGTGCCCGGGTCGTCGGAAGTCCGCCGCGCCGCGTTGAATCCTGCATTGATCGTCGGCTTGAGCAACAAGGTATCCAGGGATTTGCCGTCCAACGTCGACTGCCATTGGGTGATCCCCTGGCGGCGGTCGTAGGCCTGTGCCTTGAGTTCTGCAAGCGTGGGTGCGTTGCCCTCGCCGGGACGCGTGAAACGCTTGCCTTCGGAGGTGATTTCCAGCAAAACCGGCGGCGGATCGGGCACCAGGATCTTGGGGTCAATGGCCTGAAAACGCGGCAAATTCGCAACGCGCGCGCGACGGTCCATTGCCGGGATCAGCAACGTATCGCTGGTATAGGACATCAGGCCCGCCACTGCACCGGACAGCGTTTCCGTACTCACCGTCTCCGAACCGGGCGGGCGCGAACTGTCGTAGGCGGCGCCCGCGGCATGACCGAACGGAGCCCGCATTGAGCCGATGAAGAAGGCCCTGAGACACTCGTAGGCGATCGGCAACGCTGCCTTTGCGCCTGCCGTCTTCATGTCTCCGACGATCTGGTATCCGGCATCCGGCCCGAACGCCGTGATGCGTTCATGCACGCGCGCGTCCGCCCATTCCAGATACGCCGCCTGCAGCGCCTCCTGCTCCTCCGACGGCGCTGCAAATGGCAGTTTTTCCAGGCGTGCACGTATCTGCCCCTTCAAGTCAGCGGCTGTCGACGCGCTGCGCTGCGCATAGGTCGCTGCATCGGAAGGCGCGTCCGACACATCGCTGACCGAGGACCCGGGGCTTAGCGGCGGAGTGTAAAACGCTGCATCCGTCAGCGACGAATGCGACGAATGCGAGGACTCCGAGCGATGGGATGCGCCATGCGAGGACTCGGCATGACTTGCGTCGGTGGTCACGCGACGTGAAAACGCCGCGCGACGAGCACGCAACACCGGGTCCGGAGAGCATAAGCCCGCGAGCGGCCCGGTTGGAGTCCGCGTCTGCCGTACTGCAACGGCCTCCTCGGCCTGCGTTGGCTGTATGGGGGCAGGCGAGGTTACGCGGCCGCTGGCAGAGGTCCCAATGTCGCTGGTGAGCTTCATGAGGCCACCTCCGCCGCGCTGCCGGCCTGCGTCACCAGCGCGTCCAGCACCACACGTGCGACCACTTGCCCGCGCTCCAGCGCATTGGCCACCGCATCGGGCGTGCCCTCAAGCAGCAGCGGGCAGACACACAGCAGCCCAAGATCAGAGAGCGTGAGCCGCCATCCGTAATGCGTCAGTAATTGTTCCTGCAGCGCCAGCAGCGTCACTACCTCATCGCCGCCGAGCTCGCGTGCGGCCAATGGCAGGATCACTTCCGGAAACGCGGTCATTTCGCCCTGCTGCATCTGCCCGTGGACACGGCACAGCATGCCCGCAGGACCAAGGATGGTTTCGCCTTGGCCAAGTCGCTGCGCAAGCTCCTCAGGCAATCCGAGACGGACTCCCAGGCTGGTGAAAAATGTGTCGTTCGCTGAGTGAAGATTTCCTGATTCCAACGTCATCTGAGTCTCTCCGGGGAAAAATGCGATGAGTTGCCAATGCACCAATCCGATAGGACACAGTATCTGGATCGGGATACATAGCTGAGCGAGCCGCTGCGAACCACTCGCGCCGAACACGAATTTGGAATCCTGGAAACTGCGCAAGCGCGACCTGCGTCATTCGTCGCGCATGAGTCCGCAAACAACAGATGGTTGGCCACTGCTTGCCTCTCTTGGTCTGATGCATTTCAGGGTCGCACGCATGGTCGAACTGGGTGCAGCGATCAGCATCGGGGGGACATCGGGCGAACAACGCAGCGCAACTGTCTCAGCCCAATCCTGCACCAGGACACAGCGACTTGAGGAGCGTCGCCTCGAAATTACAAATTCTCGGTCCGCATTTGCCTGGCCAATCGAGCGATTCCTTTGATTGCAGCTCCGTTGCACAAGATCATCGCTCGAAGACGTTCGCTACCTGCGGCGTGCCCTCAAATTCCTGAGGTTTTCCTTCGTGTCCGCCTCGAATTTGTACGCAACTTCCTTCGGGATAATCTGCTTCCCCAACGGCACTCCGCCTGCGTCTTCCAGATTCTGGCGGATTTCGCCGTTTTTTCTCTGCTTGTCCAATTGCACCTCTTCATAGTGAAATCCCGCCAACACGGGCATCTTGAGTATTTCTACCGATTTACTAATGCTACTTCCTATTAAGTAGCCTTTAACCGCATCAGTGGGCTTTGGCCGCTCGGCTGCCCCCTTACCTCCTCCTTTGGCCGCACCCACGGTCGAGCCTCTGGTTGCCCCCCTGGTTGCCCCCCTGGTTGCCCCCTTGGTGGCGCCCTTGGTGGCGCCCTTGGCCGCGCTCTCGCTTGTCACCTTGGTTGCGCCCTCGGCGACCCCTTTGGCTGCTCCCTTGGCCGCGAGCCTGGCCGTAGGTCCGCCGACTGCGCCAACGACCGCCCCCGCCATGTTGATGCCGGCAAGTTTCCACGCGAGCGACATGTCGCCACCTTGCAGTGCGGTGTCGAGGACCTGTGCCGCCTGCGCTTCGCCTTCCAGTGCCACCGCTGCTGCATCGGCAAACTCGCCAATGATGGGGATGCCGTTCAACGCACTCAGTCCTACGGACGCCCAGTCCAAGATCTTGCTGTCCCACTTGAGGAACTCATGCAATCCCTTGCCGACGGTCCCGATGTCCTTCTTCTTCTTCTTGATCTCCGGTTGATCGGCCTTGCCCATCAACATGTCCGCGACGGCCTTCTGCTGGTCGGGTGATGTGGCCGCGTGCGCGGGTGATTTCTCCACGGTCTTGTTGGCCGCCGTCATATGCTCGTAGAACTGCTGAAAGTCCTTCTTGCTGATCTTGCCCGAGTCGACGACATGGCCACCGCCGAAGAAGCTGTGGGGCTTCTTGTAACCGGTGATCGAATTGTTCAACAAGCCGAACAGCAGCGGATCGCCCAACAGCTGTTTGGCGGCGTCGCGCACGGCGGGGTCGGCTTTGTCGTCCTTGATGATCGTGTCGAGCTTGTCGCGGGTGACCTCTTTGCCATCGCCGAAGAACGCATCCTGATGGCTATTGATGGTGTCCAGGGTTTTCAGTTCGGGCGCGGTCAGGTGCATCTGCGATGCGGATTTCTGCAGGAAATCCGGGGTGCTCATCGAACCCGAGTCTCCCGCCAAGGCCTTCCATTGATCGGGATGATCGCGGAAGTACTGTGCGGCGGCGATGACCTGCGGTGGGGACTTCTTGGTGTCGCTCTCGCCTTCGACCAATTTTTTGAACGCGTCCTGGTTCAGATGCTTTGGCAGATAGTCCGAGTAGCGATAGAACTCGCGCATCGCGTCGCTTTCGGTCATGACCGTTGGCTGGGTCTTGTCCGGGCTGTCCGACGCCACATAGTTCTGCGTGTAGCCCTTGGCTTGCTTGTTGGCGTACTCCGCGACCTGGGGGTGGCCGGCCGAGAACTTGCCGAGATCGCCGGCCTTGATCTTGCCGCCACACTTGCCATCGCCGTGCGAGCCAATGGCAAAGAACAGCCGCGGATCCTTCTGCAGTTCGGTCAATGCCTTCTTCAGATCCGGCGGCGTCGCCGGATCGTTGATCTTCGCATCGAGATCGGCCCACGCGACCGGCAATTGGTCCTTGTGGCGATCCAGCGTGGTGACGATCTCCAATTCGTTCTGCGTGAGTGTTCCGTCTTTCCAGGTGACCGACGAGCCGTCCACTGCAGGTGGAAGGTCGCGACCCTTCATTTTTTCGGGATTATAGGTTGCATTCTTGCCGCCCATCGCAGTCACTTGCGGATGGCGGTCGGCAAAGTCGTAGAGGTTGGCGGCAATGAGCGTGCCATTGCATTTGCCTTGGTCGTCGTGATGGTGCTTGCCGTGCCCCTGCGATGCCATCGCAAAGAACAGGCCAGGATCCTGTTGCAAGCCTTGCAGCGCTTTCTTCAGGTCCGGCGGGGTGGCCGGGTCGTTGATCTTTTCATCGAGTTTGGCGAACTCGATCGGCGTCATCTCACGATGCTGATTGAGCGTGGAGACGATCTCAAGCTGGGCCTGGGTGAGCGTGCCGCCGTCCCAGGTCACCGATGAGCCTTCTGCGGCAGGAGGCGGCGTCGCTCCCTTGATATTCTTGGGATTGAATTCGGCATTCTTCCCGCCCAGGTCGGTCACCTGTTGATGATGGTCCGCAAAATCCCACAAATCATCGGCCTTGATCTTGCCGCCGCATTTGCCGTCTCCCTGCGAGCCGATGGCGAAGAACAGACGCGGGTCTTTCTGCAAGCCTTGCAACGCGCTCTTCAGATCGGCAGGCGTGGACGGGTCATTGATCTTGTCGTTGAGTTTTTTGAACTCAATCGGCATCTTGTCCTTGTGTTGATTAAGTGTCGAAACAATCTGCAGTTCCGATGGGGTGAGCGTGCCGCCGTCCCAGGTCACCGATGATCCATCCACCGCAGGCGGCAGTTTGGATCCCTTGATGTCCTTGGGATCGAACGGAGTCGGCAGCGTCGGCCAGGACGTGCGTTTCTCGATCGGCTGGCTGGCTTGAAGGTCGTCCGCTGAAGGCGTGGCCAACCCCGGAATGCAACTGCCTGCCTCACTGATTGGGGTGTTGCCGTAAGCGGCGGCAATCAAGTTGTAAATCTGCAGCAAAAACAGGGTATCCATCGCCAGCAACAGATCGGATTCGTTCATGGCCAACTCCGACCCGAGCAACTCCGGGGACGACGCGTCATCGGTTGGAGGTGGAAGCAGACCGGCGGTGCTCCCGGTCGAAAGCGTGTAGAGCGACATAATATGCGGCCTCGCAGTGACAAAGCAGGACAGAGCGGCTGCATATGAGTACATGCTCATACGGTGACACAGGCATGTCTCATGCGGCGGAAACAGATCTTGCCACTGCCGCCAAGGGATGCATGCGCCGACGAACTATTTTGGCGAAAAAAGCGCAGAAAGCGCAGAAAGCGGCGCGAGGCAGGCGAGCTAACCACGCCAGTCCGGGGCTGCCGAGGTTCACAAGCAGCCCTCGTCCTTGTGATGGACATTGTTTATGACGCTGCATGCCGATCAGATCGTCCATCTCTTCATGGGGCACTGAGGGACGGGGCATGCAGGACCGCGGCGTGTTTGCAAACAAACGCCTGATTCGCGTGGTGACGCAACATCTTCGCTTCCGCGCTGCGATGATGATCACAGGGAAGTAGCCTACGTGTGACAAGACGATGCAGTCTGCTGAATCTGCGAGGTATATCTCCATGTTCAATGTAAGCCGCTTACTTCGCGCTCGTCCGCGAAACGACACCACCGAACGCCCCCCTGCCGAAAACACGACGCCACGCGAACCGTCCGCTGCGGTGGATGGTTTACTCAGCCCGCTGCATGCGCGGCCGCGACGGCGCGAAAATACATCGGCGGCCGACAGATTGCCGCCCACGAGTCCGGGAGGAGGGCGCTTGTTACGGTCGCCTCTGCGTTCGTCGACGCCCCCGATTGGGGGAGCTGCAGGTTCTTCTGCACCACCGGCCAGCGTAGAGCGCGACATCGCCAACTGGCTCGCGCTTAACCTGCCGATGGCAGAGCTGGTCCCATGCGGCTACAACCTGCACAACGGCGAACGGGATACGTCGCGGGAGGTTCTGCAAGGCGTTGCAGACTCAATCCGGCGCGCACACGTTCACGGAAGCACCAGGCTCGCACTCGAGTACGGACTTCCTGCCACGACGCTACCTGATGCGATCGGCCGGCTTGAAGCACTGCAAGAACTGTCGCTGCTCAGAACCGGGCTTCGGTCGTTGCCAGACAGCCTTGGGCAGCTCCGCCAACTTCGCCACCTGCAAGTGGCCGCCAGCCCAGGCGTGAAACGGCTGCCAGCGTCGTTGACGCGCCTGCCCAACCTGAGGACCCTCGAGTTGACGGCGTTACCGTTGGAGGAGTTACCGGCCGACTTGGGGCGCATGCAAAGCCTGCGCCGCCTCACGCTCGGTGGTGGGCGCTATGAGCGCCTGCCGGCCAGCGTCGTCCAGCTAAGCCAGTTGACCCAATTGAGTGTGTCGAACTCGTCATATTTGCGGGAGTTGCCTGAAAACATCGGCAACCTGCGGGGGCTCAGGTCACTGGAGGTGGAATCGAACTCCAAGCTGGAGCGACTGCCAGGCGGCCTGACCCGGCTGCACCGATTGGAAGAACTCAACCTGTCCTCCAATCGCCGCCTGACTCAATTGCCCGAGGACATTGGGCAGATGAGCGGCCTGACGAAACTGTCGCTGAAAGATTGCCCTGCGCTCCGGCATCTGCCCGACAGCATGGGGGACCTCTCACAGCTGCAACGTCTGGATCTGCGCGGCACGGGGCTGCAGACCCTTCCCCAGTCCCTGGCCCGGCTTCCCGCCACCTGCGACATCAAGGTGCCGGGTCATTTGCGTGGCCAGTTGGCCCAGATCCGCAACCCGCAACCCGCGGCACTGCCGCTCGCCGGCAGCGTGCGACCACCGGCAAGGTCTGCGGCGGGGCAGGCCCGGCAATCGTGGAACCGCGGACCGGAGTTCACCCGCGTGTTGCGCGGCATTGATGCCGACCTCGGGGAGCGTTTTGACAAGTGGATGAAGGGATTGACGCAAAGCGCCATGATCTTCCGCGAATCCATCACGCCGGCCGACATGCGCCTGCTGGACCAGGTGGTGGCCGAGGCCATCACCTCTCCCGAATTCCGAAGCAGCTTCGGCGAGTTTTTGAGCGAGCACACCATCAAGACGCTGAACATGGATGGCATGACACAGGTGGGCCCCGGCGGGCCGGCCGTACGGGGGAATGTCAAAACCGCTTTTTCGGAAATGCTCAAGCACAAGCTCATGCACACGCAGGACCAGGAATCGGCGCTGAGCCTGTTGCAGGAAGCAATACAAAATCCGGATCTAGGTCTTTCCAGAAACGGCTTGCTCCACAGCAGGAACGAACTCACGGGACGCGAGCAGATGTGGCCGCCGCTGCGGGCCTACATTTCCATGCACGATGTGGAGGGGAAAGCGGCGCAGGAAGCCGCGACCACCTGGGCCATGGCGCAGTTCGATGAAGCGGAGGAAGGCGGCATCGGGGAAGCTGAGGCCAAGCGGGAATCCGAACAGGCGCAGGCCAACGCGAATGGCTTCATCGGGCTACGCGCACGTGCGCTGTTGAACGAATGGCGCATCCAGTAGCACCCTGCGTGCTGCAGCGAAGACGTCTCCACCATCATGCGTGGTGCTCTAGGGACCAAGGACCTCAGCGAATCCCTGGATGACCCTGCACCACCATGCTGGCACTCCATCCTCAGCAACATGGCAGGGGACTCATTGCGCGATCAGGAAGACCGCATAGATGTTTTCGGTGTAGGTGATGGTGCCGGCTTCAAGCGACTCGACGGTTGCACCTCGATCAGCAACAGGCGCTGGCAATGCTGGCGATCCGGAGACAAGTGAGACCATCGGGACCTTTGTCGGCCAACTGCCCGCCTGAATTCCATAGGTGAAATTCGGCGCAACATCGGAGATCGTATAAAGCCCCTGAATCCGGACGCCATACGCCTTGGCAAGTTCTGCGGCAGAATTGCGTGATTGGTCAGCAGCTTCGCGCTTGAGTTGCGCACGCACCTCGGCTTCTTTGCTGTAGGACGTCTGGATGCCCGACAGCTGGACTTCGTTACTCGTCTTCATTTCACTGAGAAATTTGCGCGCATCATCAAGCGACTGAAATGCCGCGCCAATGCCGCGCTTGACTTCAGTGCCTTCGAATTTTTGTGTTCCGTCCGCCACGCACGAGCATCCAACCCATCAACTGCTTCATTTGCCTTCTCCCTGGTGAATAATGCGCATGCTTAGGGCACGCCGCGCTGCAGTGCCGCCACATCCGTACTCAGGCGATCAACTGCCTCGGACGTGGTTGCCCACGAAGTCACGAAGCGGATCGTATGGCTCCCATCCGCGCGCATTTCCCAGCGCTCGAAGTCGTAGCCTTGTGCCAGCTGTGCAGCGTGTTGTGCGCTGACGGCAATGAATTGCTGGTTGGTCGGCGAGTCGCTGGTGAAGTGTGCGCCGGCCGCAAGCAGGCCGGCGCGCAGCCGTTGCGCCATCGCGTTGGCATGCGCGGCCAGCTCGAAAAACAGGCCGTCTTCGAACAATGCTGCGAACTGCGAACCGAGCACCATGCCCTTGGCCAGCAATGCGCCACGCTGTTTGATCAGGTAACGCAGATCAGCCTGCAATGCGGGATTGACGATGACCAGTGCTTCGCCGAGCAGCGCGCCGTTCTTGGTGCCACCGATGTAGAACGCATCGGTCAGTGCGGCAATGGTGGGCAGATCCAGATCGTTGCCGTCGGCGGTCAGCGCGGCACCCAGGCGCGCGCCGTCCAGGTACAGCAGCAGATCGTTTGCGCGGCAGAATCGCGACAGCGCATCGAGTTCGGCGCGCGTATAGATGGTGCCGCTTTCGGTGCTGTTGGAAATATAGACAAGGCGCGGTTGCACCATGTGCTCGTTGCTGTGCACCTCCAGCACCGGCTGGATCAATGCCGGGCTCAGCTTGTCGTGCAGCGCAGGCACGGTGAGCACCTTGTGGCCGGTGGCCTCGATGGCGCCGGTTTCGTGCGTGGCGATGTGCCCTGCTTCCACCGCAATCACCGCCTGATGCGGCCGCAAGAACGCGCTGATCGCAATCAGATTGGTCTGCGTGCCACCGACCAGCAGATGCACGTCGGCCAGCGGTTGCGCGATGGCAGTGCGAATCAACTCCGCAGCACGCTCGCTATGCAGATCGGTGCCATAGCCCGCGTTCTGCTCGGTGCTGGCCTGCGCCAACGCCTGCAGCAGGCGCGGATGCGCACCTTCGCTGTAGTCGTTGCGGAAACTGATGCGCGCTCCACCGCCCTGCCCGTCCATCACAGCCCCTTGGCCGCCTGCGCAACCGCACGAAACAGGGCGCGGCCCTTGTTCATCGTCTCCTGCCATTCCAGGTCCGGGTCGGAGTCGTAGACCACGCCGCCGCCGGCCTGCACGTACAGATAGCCATCCTGGATCACGGCGGTGCGGATGGCGATGGCGGTGTCGGCATCGCCGTGCCAGCCGATGTAACCGACCGCGCCGGAATACACGTTGCGTTTGACCGGTTCCAGCTCGCGGATGATTTCCAGTGCGCGGATCTTCGGTGCGCCGCTGACGGTGCCGGCCGGAAAAGTCGCGCGCAACACGTCGCTGTAATTGAGGCCGGCCTTGAGCGTGCCGGTGACCTCGCTGACGATGTGCATGACGTGGCTATAGCGCTCAATCACGAACTGCTCGCCCACCTTGACCGTACCCGGTTCGGCGACGCGGCCGACATCGTTGCGGCCCAGATCGATCAGCATCACGTGTTCGGCGCGCTCTTTCGGATCGGCCAGCAATTCTTCTTCCAGCGCCTTGTCCAGCTCGGGCGTTGCGCCGCGCGGGCGGGTGCCGGCGATCGGGCGCACCGTCACCACGCCATCGCGCAGGCGCGCCAAAATTTCCGGCGAGGAGCCGACCACCTGGGTGCCGCCGACATCGAGAAAATACATGTACGGCGAGGGATTCAACGCCCGCAGCGCGCGATACACATCCACCGGGCGCGCGCGGAACGGCACGCGCAATCGCTGCGATGGCACCACCTGGAAGATATCGCCGGCGCGCACGTATTCCTGCGCCCTGCGCACCACGGCGTGGTACTCCTCGCGGGTAAATGAGGAATGGAAATCCGATTCGTCGATGGCGTCGGAAATCTGCGCCTGCGGATAGCCGGCGCCGCCCTGACGCAAGCGATGTGCCAGCTCATCCAGACGCCGGTTGGCGCGCACATACGCCTGTGGCTGGCGCGGGTCGGCGTGCACGATCAGGTACAGCCGGCCCTTGAGGTTGTCGAACACCGCCAGCTCTTCGGAGAGCATCAGCAGGATATCCGGCGTGCCGAGTTCGTCGGGTTTGTCGCCGCTGCCCAGGCGCGGTTCGATGTACTGGATGCACTCGAAACCGAACCAGCCCACCAGCCCGCCGGTGAAGCCGGGCAAGCCGTCCAGTTGCGGTACTGAATGCTCGGCGCGCAAGGCGTCCACTTCGGCCAGCGGGTCGGCGACCTCGCGGGTTTCCAGCACTTCGCCGTGCTCGCTGACTTCCAGCGTATGTCCGCGGAAGCTGTACACGCGCCGCGCCGGCAGGCCGATGATGGAATAGCGCCCGAAGCGTTCGCCACCTTCGACCGATTCGAACAGGTAGGTGTAGGCGCCGTCGGCGAGTTTCAGATAGACCGACAGCGGCGTGTCCAGGTCGGACAGCACTTCGCGGACAACGGGGATACGGGTGTGACCTTCAGCGGCCTGGCGCTGGAACTGCTCTGCAGTGATCAAGACGACTTTCCTTCCGGGACTCTGTGGCGGGGCGGACGACGGCAACGGGCCACCATCGCCACCAACGGCGAGCGGAAGAGAAGGAGCGTGGGGTCGTCAGGCGGGACACGCAGGTACTGTAGCGCAAGTGTCGGCCCAGGGCAGCAGGTGCGGGGCCAAAGCGGTGCGAGTTGCGAAGGCGGGCTGGGGGTGTGTGGGCTTGCGCACTGGCTGATGTCAGACGCGGGCAGCGTGCGTCGTGATGTGGGTGGGGGGCGCTGCAGGGGCGGTCTGGCTTTGGAGCGTGGGTGGTGGCAGCGGCGCCAATGTCGGCGCAGGGACCCTCACCCCAACCCCTCTCCCGCGGGAGAGGGGCTTAGGGCCGCGCGCTGGACGTTGCTGCGGTTGTGATGCAGCCACTTCCCGTGTGCCCTCGTTGCTCAGCTTGTGACGGCTACTTCGCGTATGCCGCCGTTGCTGCGCTTGTGAGGCAGCTATTCGCTTCTGCCGGCGTTGATTGATTGAGTGCGACTGTCCGAAGACAGCTGGCCTTGATCGTCGAGATGGCATGGCGCTACCCGTTCGTTCGCATGCATCAACCGGGCGACCGCACATCAGCGCAGCCCGATCACGCTCTTCCGATTCCCGATTCCCGATTCCCGAACTCAAACCCCAACCAACGGGCAGTCCGCGGGCAGGTGCATGCGCAGCCGTGCCGGGACGCATTCGATGCGGAAGTGCAGCGAGGTTTCCGGTTCGCCGTCCAGGTTCAAGGTCAGCGGTTGGTGGGCGACGATCTCCAGCCACGGCACGCGGGCGCGCACGGCGACGCGTTCGAGCGCGGCCTGCTTGCCGCCGGTGACCAGGGTGCCGAGGGTGGCGGCTACCTCGCCGTTGAGGGCGGGGACGATGGTGACATCCAGCAGGCCGTCGTCGATCAGCGCTTCCGGGCACAGCGCCTGGCCGCCGCCGGCCTGGCGCCCGTTGCCCAGGCCCAGCGCGATGAATTCGCCGTCCCATTCGACATCCGGGCCGCTGAAGCGGGCGCTGATCGGGTCGATGCGGCCCAGCCGCGACATGCCGGTGATCAGGTAAGCCAGGCCGCCGAGCATCTTTTTCAGGCCTTCGTCGGTTTCCACGGTGACCTGGGTGCCGAAGCCACCACTGGCCATGTTGGCGCACCAATGCGGGCCGTGCGGGGTGTCCAGGCGCAGCAGGTCGAGCGGCTGCGCCGGGCGCTCGGCGATCAGGCTGAGCGCCTCCAGGGGGTCGACGGGAATCATGGCGGCGGTGGCGAAGTCGTTGGCAGTGCCCAGCGGCACCAGCCCCAGCGATGGCAGCGTGGCAGCATCGGCGTCGTGATGTGCGAGCGCGGCGGCTACTTCGCTCAGGGTGCCGTCGCCACCGGCGGCAACCACCGTCTGCACGCCATCGGCGACCGCTTCGCCCACATAGCGCTCGGCATCGCCGTCTTCCCAGGTGACCCGGACATCGAGCTGGATGCCGCGCTTGCGCAGCGTGCCCACCGCCTCACGCAGGTCCAGATTATCGGTGGACTTGCCGTTGAGGATCAGACGCCAGTGGGACGGGGCCATGCGCGCTGCCGATGTTTTAGGGGGAATCCCTGCAGGCTAGCAGCGGGCAAATGCGTAGATCGTGAATAGGCAACGTCGGCGCGCTGTCATTGCCGTGTCATCCAGAACCCGGAGAGTCGAAGGCCATAGCAAGGACGACGGGCGGAGGCAGGATCAGCCTCCAATTTTCTAGAAGGCCGCTCCTGTGGGAGCGGCCTTCCTTTTGCCAGTCAAGCGCATAGCGCCGATGGCGCGGTGCAGCGCCCGCTCAGGTGCCAGCGGCGCCAGCTGCAAATGCGGCCAGCCTCTCGCCATCGAGCCGGTACACGGTCCAGCCCTCCATCGGGCGGGCGCCGACCGCTTGATAGAAGTCGATGGCCGGCTGGTTCCAGTCCAGCACCGACCACTCGAAACGCCCGCAGCCGCGCTGCACCGCCAGCTGCGCCAGATGCCGCAGCAGCGCCAGGCCGGCGCCCTTGCCGCGCGCTTCAGGACGCACGAACAGGTCTTCCAGATACAAGCCGTTGCGGCCCAGCCAGGTCGAGTAATTGAAGAAATACACCGCAAATCCCAGCGCCTGGCCGTCCTGCTCGCAGATCAGCGCGTGCGCGGTGGCAGCCGCGCCGAACAGGCTGGCGTGCAGGTCGTCCGGGCTGGCCTTGACCGCGTCGGGCTCGCGTTCGTAAATCGCCAGGGCGGTGATCAGCTCATGCAACAGCGGCACATCGTCGGGCGTGGCGCTGCGGATCTGCGGCGCGGGCTGGCTCATCGCACCGCGTCCACCGCTGCACGCATCTGCGCGATCACGTCGGCATAGTCGGGCGCATTGAAGATGGCCGAGCCGGCCACAAAGGTATCTGCGCCGGCGGCGGCAATCGCGCCGATGTTGTCGGCCTTGACGCCGCCATCGATCTCCAGCCGGATCGGCTTGCCCAGCGCGTCGATCTTGCTGCGGATGGCGCGCAATTTATCCAGCGCCGAAGGAATGAATGCCTGACCGCCGAAACCGGGGTTGACCGACATCACCAGCACCAGGTCCAGCTCCGGCAGCACCCAATCCAGGATATCCACCGGCGTGGCCGGATTGAGCACCAGCCCGGCCTGGCAGCCATGCGATTTGATCAGCTGGATGGTGCGATGCACGTGGCGGCTGGCTTCGGGATGGAAGCTGATGATGGTGGCGCCGGCGTCAGCGAAGTCCGGCACGATGCGGTCCACCGGCTCGACCATCAGGTGCACGTCGATCGGCGCGGTGATGCCGTGCTTGCGCAGCGCCTGGCAGACCATCGGGCCGATGGTCAGATTGGGCACGTAATGGTTGTCCATCACGTCGAAGTGCACCCAGTCGGCACCGGCCTTGAGGACGTTGTTCACTTCCTCGCCCAGACGGGCGAAATCGGCGGACAGGATGGACGGGGCGATCGCCGTCGGTTGCATGGGCAGCTCAGAGGGTAACGGAGCGCACATTCTCGCAACCGGGATCGCAGGATGAAAGCGTTCTGCATCCATACGCGGCTATCGTGCGTACACACAACACTGGCGCGCTGCGCCTGACCTAAGGAGAACGCATGAAAACCACCCCGCTCGCTTCTGCCGCCATCGTCCTGTTGGCCCTCGCCCCATCCGCCTGGGCACAAACCGGCCCGGCCGACTGGTCCGGCTTCTCCATCGGCGCCAATGTCGGCGGTGCCGATCCTGCCGGCGTGTCCGGCGGCCGTTTCGGCTTCGATACCAACCTGGATGGCCGTGACGGCGATCAGGTCAGCACCGCCACCGGCGCTGATGCGTTCTCGCCGGGCTTTTGTGGCGGGGCGGCAGCAGGGCGTACGCCGGCCAGCGGCTGCAGCAAGGACAAGGGCGGTGCCGAATACGGCGCGCGGCTGGGCTACGACTGGCAGGCCGGCAACTGGGTCTACGGCGTGGTGGCCGAATACACCCGCAACGACATCCGCGACAGCGTCAGCGCCTTCAGTACGACGCCTGCGCTGTACACCTTCACCCGCCAGCTCAACCGCACCGCGGCATTGCGCGGCCGCATCGGCTATGCGTTCGGTGAGCAGGGCGATTACCTGGCCTATTTCACCGCCGGCGTGGCGCGCGGCGAGTTCGACCACAGCTTTGTCAGCAGCAATACCGCCAACAGTTTCACCAGCAGCGGCGGCGACAGTGCCGACGGCTATCAGGCCGGCATCGGCCTGCAGCGCCGTTTGAGCGACAACGTCTCGGTGGGCGTGGAATATCTGTTCACCCGCCTGCAGGACGAAGACACCCGCGTGCGCGTCGGGCCGGGCACGGCGCCGGCCACCAACCCGTTCCTGCGTGTCAATCCGGCCGGTACCGATCTGCGTCGCACCGATACGGATTTTTCGACCAATGCGGTGCGGCTGACGGCAACGTACAAGTTCTGAGGTTGCTGTTTCGCAGCGCTGGCTGCCGGCCAGCGCTGTCTGCGCCGTGCAGCATGGCTTGATTTTCCGGCAAGACCTGCGCATCACGCATCAGCTCTGCGTGTCACGCCAGGCCCCTCTTGCGCTGGGGCAAGAAGGCACACGCGCGAATGGCGCGTGTGCCTTGGGGCGCCCGCGCCGCAAGCGCGGGCCAAGGCGCGCAGCAGGGGTTTGGATAAGGGCACGGACCACCTGTCGGCAACCCAACTTCCCCAATCACACCGCGCACCGTTTCAGCGCCACCCACACACAACCACGGGCCATGCGATCAGCGCTTGCGCAGCCGTTGAATCCGGTCGTAGGCGGCGTTGATCTGGCTGGCTTTCCTTTCGGCCTGGCGACGGGCCTCCGGATCGGCATTGGCCACCTTGTCCGGGTGGTAGCGCGACATCAGCCGGCGATAGGCCAGATCGATCTCGGCGGTGGTGGCGTCCGGCTCCAGGCCCAGCGCTTCATACGGATTTTCTGCGCGGCGCTTGAACCAGCCGGCGTCCACCGCGTGGCCGATCACCAGGCCGATCATCAGCCCCATCACCGGTGCCCCGCGAAACAGCAAGGCGCCGGCCAGTGCGCCGAGCAGTTTTCCGTACCAGAGCATGGGGTGATCGGTGATGGGAGGCGGGTTGGCGATCTTACCCGAACGCCCGCCCCGCCTAGCTGACGGGCCCTGCACAGCCGCCCCCGGCGCGACCGCCAATAAAATCTGCGGGCCGCCGCGAAGCGCCGTACACTACGCGGCCCGCTGCCCACCCGCGGGCCCGCCGGGTCCCGGGGACAGCGTCATAGCGACGTCCTTAGGAGTGCCTGTGTCGACCACGCTGTTGCAATCCGATCTGCCCGGCCTGCCGTTGCGTCACCGTGGCAAGGTCCGCGATGTCTTCGACATTCCCCGCGAGCGCCTGCCGGCCGATGCGCCTCCGGGCGATTACCTGTTGATGGTCGCCACCGACCGCTTGTCCGCGTTCGACGTGGTGCTGCCGGATCCGATTCCGGGCAAGGGGGAAATGCTGTGCCAGGTGTCCAACTTCTGGTTCCACAAGACCGACCACCTGATGCCCAACCACTTGGTGGACATCCGCGTGGAGCAGGTGCTGCCCGAGGGCGTGGACCCGGCCTTGTACGCCAAACGCGCCGTGGTCACGCGCAAGCTCAAGCCGGTGCCGGTGGAAGCGATCGCACGCGGCTACCTGATCGGCAGCGGCTGGAAGGATTACCAGCGCACCGGCAAGATCAGCGGCATCGAATTGCCCGACGGCCTGCGCCAGGCCGAGAAACTGCCCGAACCGATCTTCACCCCATCGACCAAGGCAGCGGTCGGCGACCATGACGAGAACATCGACTTCGATGCGATGGTCAAAACCGTTGGCGCCGAGCTGGCAGAGCGCGTGCGCGATGCCACCTTGCGCATCTACCGTTTCGCCGCCGATTTTGCCGCCGAACGCGGCATCCTGCTGGCCGACACCAAGTTCGAGTTCGGCACCGATGCCGATGGCCGTCTCTACATCATGGACGAGATACTGACCCCGGACTCGTCGCGCTACTGGCCTGCAGATCAGTACGAACTGGGCACCAGCCCGCCGAGCTACGACAAGCAGTTCGTGCGCGATTATCTGGAAACCCTGGACTGGGGCAAGACTGCACCCGGCCCGAGCCTGCCGGCCGAAGTGATCGATCGCACACGCGCGAAATATGCCGAAGCGCTGCAGCGGTTGGCGGGTATTTCGGTTGATTGATGCCAAGGCCCTGGGGACGGGGCTTTGGTCGTACTAACGCCACCGTGACCTGAGCGCCGACATACTCGGCGCGCAAGACCAGGCTCGACGGGCCACTCATCTAACTTGGCAGCTTCGCGGGGTACTTTAATAATCCGTGATGCATTGGCGTATACCCACCTTCAAAGGCCCGCCTTAGAAGCGCGCCATACCGTCTAACGAGGTCGCAATGGCTCCGTCAAATTTTCCTGTTTTTAATTCTTTCTTTCTCCGCAGCGCAATGCTTCCGGGCCTGCTGCTTGCAATAAGCGCGTGCACCGCAGGTGAGTCTGCCGCACCCGCCGCTCCGCCAACAGCACCGGCGGCAAAGCAGCCAGTTAAGGCACCCTCCGCCAATGACCGATTCGCCACATTAATCCAGGCAAGCGGTGTGAAATGCGCTGACGCAAAAACAGCGACAGGCTGCACAGCAGGCAATGTGGATACGGGCGATTTTTACGACGTGGAGCTTCTGCCTGCCTGCGGCGACGACGGATTTTTTGCTGGCGTAGCGCAGGCACAGGGTGTAGACGTACTCAACACGGTACCTACCACCGGCAGCAGTGCGGTAGCTAACGCCAAACTGACCCAGGGCCAATTAGTCTGCATACGTGGTATTGGCCGCACAGGCCAAAATCCTCTTTATTATTACGCTGTCGCAATTCCCGCAAGCAGTGTTGCAAAGTGCAATAACAACACATTGTGCGAAAAGTATGGCGATAGGCCGATCAAACGCTTGAGGCCTTCTGCCGGTGATGCCTGCCATGCCGCAGCACCAGGCCAATATGTCGGCGACTGCGCGCAAGGTTGGGTGGCTGCCGATGCACTCGATGTGTTCTCAAATGGATTGTAAAGCTCAGTAGACCCAATCAGGTTCTACCAACTACTTAGCAAAGGAACAGCTCATGTCGGATCCAAAAATCACACGTGTACTCAGCAGCGTAGGCACGACGCGTACGCTGGAAATGGACGACGGCAGTGTCGTCACTCGCTCCGGCGGCACCGTGTCGTGGCGTAACAACAACCCCGGCAATCTCAAGTTCGAATTTTCCGGCAGCGCCGATAAGACAGTGCATAACCCACGCACTCGAGAACAAGCGCTTGATGCGGCACAAGACCGTTATAAAGGCATCGTTGGTCTGGACCAATGGGGCAATGCCGTATTCGAAAGTTACGAGGCCGGACGCGCAGCCAAGATACAGCTATTAGAGCGCCGCTTTAGCGAGAAGACCGTCGAGCAGATGCTACCCAGCTATTCGACCGCTGACTACAGCGGCCGAACCCATCATAAGGAGCAGGCAGCTGCCATCTTTGCTGAGGGCGACCGGCAAGGCGTGGATCTGCGTGAAAAAACAGTTGGACAGATGAGTGAACGGGAACGCGAGGTGCTTGCAGATGGTATCCGTCGTTTCGAGGGCTGGCGTGCAGGCGAGGTAACAACAACTCAGCAGCCTACTCACGCGCAGTCCGCGGCACCCGTGCAGGTGCAGACGTCATCATCGAATGCATTAGCCGGGACTGCACCCACTACTACTACTTACCGTGCAACAGCAGCCAGTGGCGCTGCTGTCTACAACGAGGCCTATCAGCATTTTCTTGGCAAAGGCCGGAGCTATGAGTACGGTCGCCCTGACCATCCGCGCCCAGGCCGCGATAGCAGCCGATTAGAGCGTGATATGGATGGAGACGGCCGGCTTGGCGTCGATTGCTCTGCCTTCGTCTGGCGAGGGCTTAAGAACGCGGGATACGATGTGCCTGGCGAAAATGCTGCAAGCTTCACCACTGCAAAGTTATTCAACGGCACGAACCCGACGTCGTATGCGCGCGAGCACTTCGATGTCACCTCGGCTGCTGAAGCGCGCAAGCCGAATGGATCACTGCACCAAGGCGACATCCTGATGTTCTCATCGCCACAGGGACAGCATGTTGGGATATTCAAGGGCTACGATGCCAAGGGGAATATTCAATTCATCGGATCACAAGGCAGCACCGGGCCAGCCGAAGTCACCATTACTCCAGGCGGATATTGGGATGGTCGCGGGACGAATATCGTCGGCGCATTGACTCCAAAGCCGGAATTTCAGGTACGCGCGCCGCTACATGGCACGGCTGAACCGAGTGTTGCACGCACACACGCAACTGCAAGCGTTGTCCTTCTGCAATCCGCATCGAATGAAGCCGCACCCCATCATTCCGTGAAGCACGGCGTGCGGGGTGATGACGTCCGGTCGATACAGCAGGACCTCAATCGCCTTGGTGTCCGTGATGCGCAGGGCAATCGGCTTGCCGAGGATGGGCGCTTTGGCGACAACACGCGCGAGGCGGTGCTGGCATTCCAGAAGCAGCATGGGCTGCAGCAGGACGGTATCGTCGGTCGCAACACGCAGGCTGCGTTGTCCGCTGCGCAGGCGCAGACACAGGTACCTGCGCGAGACACACAGATTGCCGCGCCGACAGGGCCGTCGCTCACGGATGCGTCGCATCCGGACCATGCCTTGCACAGCGCGATCCGCAGCAGGCTGCCGAGCATGATCTCCAACGAGACAGCTGCCAACGTCACCTTGCAGGCGAAGCAGAACGGCATCGACAGCGCGGACAAGCTGCAGAGCGTGACTGTGCAGGATGGCAAGGCGTTCGTCATGGGAACGACGCCCGGCTTCCGTGCGGCCGTGGATCTGAACCAGCCTGCCCCGACACTGGAGCAGACCAGCGCGCAGCTACTTGCCGGCCAGGCGCAGCAGCAACACGCCCACGCAGAGCATCAGAAGGTTGCAATGGGTGTGCGCTGAGGTGTGACAGGCGCATCCGAAGAAGCCGGCCAATTCGATGGCCGGCTTTTTTTGTACCCGATGTCTGCATCCGCTTGCATTGCAGCAGATGTTGCAGCCACTGACACAATCGGTGTCGTGAGTTTGCCGTGGCACGCGGCATCGAAATGTAAGCCGTGGGCGACCTCCAAATTCAACGCAGTCCAACCGGTGGCGGCACCGTACGCGCAAGTGCCAAGCGAAGTTCGAGCATGCAGGGGCAATGCAGTGACCTGCCGCCCGTCTCTCTGCGATACGCTCCACACCACAAAGTGGCGCCGCGCACAGAACGCAACACCACTGTAATTTTTACTATTGCACGACCGTGGACTGTGCAAGGTTGGCTGTCGGCACCTGCTGCCGTCCGCGATCGGCCGTGATGCTCATCGCCGCCGATCTTTGCATTGCACGTTTCCTGGGAGAGAGTCGTCATGCAATTCCACGTCTTGGGCGCGGCGATCTGCTGCGCGCTATCGTTTTCTGCTGTCGCTACCGCTGCGGATCTATCCGCAACGACCGCTGTTGCGCGGGCGCAATCGCTGTTGGGGAACACCGCATCGGCGTTGGCCAATCGGGCATCGGCCGATGCCTTCGTGGCGCGCGACAGCATTGTCGATGCCGACGGCACCGAACACGTGCGCTTCGATCGCACCTATCAAGGCCTGCTGGTGATCGGCGGCGATGTGGTGGTGCATTCGCGACGTGGCGTGATGCGCGAGCTGAGCCAGACCATGGACACCACGCTGCGTCCGAGCCTGGTGCCGGGCATCGATGCTGCAACCGCATTGCGCGTGGCCGGAGCGCAATTCGACGTGGCGCAGGATGCCGCACCGCGCGCGAGCCTGGCGCTGTATGCGCGCCAGGGCGCACCGCGGCTGGTATACGAGGTGATTTATAGCGGCATCAAGCCCGATCAGACGCCGACCGAAATGCATTACATCGTCGATGCGGTGAACCAGCGCGTCCTCGAATCCTGGGATACGGTGCATACCGTGTGCAGCGGCGGCACCACGGCGACCGGCACCGGGCGTTCGCTGTATGCGGGTAACGTGGCGCTGACCACAGCGCGTTGCAGCAGCGGCTACGAGTTGACCGATCTCGGTCGCGGCAGCGGCGCCACCTACAACATGCGCAACAGCACGTCCGGCAATGGCACGCTGGTCACCGATGCCGACAATGCCTGGGGCAACGGCGCCACCAGCGATACGGTCACCGCAGCGGTGGATGCGCATTACGGCGTGGCGCTGACCTGGGACTATTACCGCAGCACGCATGCGCGCAGCGGCATCGCCAATGACGGTGCCGGTGCGCGTAGCCGCGTGCATTACGGTAGCCGCTACAACAACGCGTTCTGGTCGGACAGCTGTTTCTGCATGACCTTCGGCGATGGCGACGGCAGCACCTTCACCCCGCTGGTGTCGGTGG
Organism: Xanthomonas nasturtii; assembly: GCF_001660815.1. Taxonomy (GTDB): domain Bacteria; phylum Pseudomonadota; class Gammaproteobacteria; order Xanthomonadales; family Xanthomonadaceae; genus Xanthomonas; species Xanthomonas nasturtii. The sequence goes on along the minus strand of NZ_LYMI01000021.1, from coordinate 12,248 downwards.
ACGTAGCCGGCCACGAGATGACGCATGGCGTGACCAGCCGTTCGGCACGCCTGGTGTACTCGGGCGAATCGGGCGGCTTGAACGAAGCGACGTCCGACATCATGGGTGCGATGGTGGAATATTCCGCCGCCAATAGCGCGCAACCGGGCAACTATTTGATTGGCGAAAAAATCATCGCCGGCAACAGCAGCGGCACGCTGGCGTTGCGCTACATGTTCAAGCCGAGCCTGGATGGCGATTCGCCGGATTGCTATCGCAGCAATCTGGGCTCCCTCGATGTGCACTACAGCTCCGGCGTGGCCAATCATTTCTACTATCTGCTGGCCGAAGGTGCGGTGGTGCCGAGCGGGTTCGGTGCGGGCACCAGCTACAACCTGACCCCGGCCGGGCTGGTCTGCAGCGGCTCCACGGCGCTGACGGCGATCGGCCGCGCCGCTGCCAGCCGCATCTGGTATCGCGCGCTGACGGTTTATATGACCTCTTCCACCAACTACGCAGCCGCCCGCCGCGCCACGCTGAGCGCAGCCACCGATCTGTACGGCAGCACCTCCACGCAATACCGCGCGGTTGCCGCGGCATGGAGCGCGGTGTCGGTGAACTGATGGGGCCGCGCCCCTCGCCACGCGCTCGATGCGTGGCGAGGGGCGCACCTGCCACAGCGCCATCCGCGCGCGTATGCTTGGGTCATTCCTGGGAGGGAACATGACCGAACGCACCACGACCGCGCGACCGATCGACCGCTATTTCGCCAGCTATTCCGACGATCATCAAAATGCGACCAACCAGCAGATCCATGTGCTGGCGGTGCCGGCGATCCTGTGGTCGGTGGTCGGGTTGCTGTGGTGCATCCCGGTCGGCGGCACTTGGTTCAGCAGCGGCGTGTGGGCAGCGCTGTCGATGTTTGCGGCATGGTCGTATTACAACCGGCTGTCGCGCCCGCTGGGGCTGGGCATGCTGGGGATCTTCTTTTTCTTCGGCTGCCTGTGCCGGTTGATCGAAGGCCGGATCGGGCTTGGCGGCCTGTTCACCACCGCGCTGACAGTGTTCGTGCTGGCGTGGATCGCGCAGTTCGTCGGCCACAAGATCGAAGGCCGCAAGCCGAGCTTTTTGACTGATCTGACCTATCTGCTGATCGGCCCGATCTGGGTGCTGGCCAAGGTCTATCGCCAGCTGGGTTGGCGTTACTGAGCGCGCCCGGCAGACCGGCCAGGGATCACTCGCCAATCCCCAGCTCTTCGGGCAATGGGCGAAACGCACGTGGCGCATAGCCGAAATCGCGGCGCGCCGGCTCCAGGTCGAACACCAGATCGTCGCGCATGCGCTGCAGCGCGGCGGCATTGAGGCCACGCAGACCGCCCAGGCGTTGCGCTGCGGTCAATGCGAGGCCGAACAGGCCCGGCGGCACCTGATACAGGCGCGCGGGCCGTGGCAATGCCTCCAGCACGCGCTCCACCATCTGCGTATACGCCAGCACTTCGCCGCCGCCCACCGCATAACTGCGTTGCTGGGTCGCCGGCTGGGCCACCACCGCCAACGCGGCGCTGGCCAGATCGTCCACATGCACCGGCTGCCGCAGCCCGGTGGCGTTGGCCGGCAACACGAACGCGCCGGTGCGGTGCGCCAAGCCGGCAATCTGGGTCAGCGTCTTGTCGCGTCCGGCACCATAGACCAGGGTCGGACGCAGCACGGTGGCGGCAGCGCCACGCGCCATCGCCGCAGAAAACAGCGCCTGTTCGGCATGCGCCAGCCGTTGCGCGACATCGCGCTCGGCCGCGTCGGTCGAATGCTCCTTGACCTCCACGCTGGTGGAACCGAACGCTACGATCCGCGGCGCCACCACCGGGTTTTCGGTATACCAGCGGGCGAAGTGGTCCAGCGGGCCGCAGCTGAAGATCACCTCGAAGGCCTCGCCAGCAGCGGCCGGCACGGCCAGATCGCCCTGCCGCCAGACCAGCCCGGAGCGCGCCGCGCGCGGCTGCCGCGACCACGCCGTCACCTGCCAGCCGCGGCTCAGCAACCGGGTCAGCAGGCGCGCGCCGATCTGCCCGCTACCACCGAAGACCAGGGCGCGTGGCGCAGATGCGGCAGTGGACGGAGCGGGATGGGCGGCAGTCACGGGCGGCTAGAGGTGCGTCAATGCCTGCAGCATACCGAGTGCGGCGCGGCGATGTGCAGCCAATTCGGCGCGGTTGCCTGCCGTGCGCGAGGGCCGCGTTGACGCAGACGTCAGTCAACGGTTTGTTAAACTCTCGGGCCTGCTCGCGAATCTTGTGTTCCCTGCATGCCTTTCTCGTTGGAAATCCTGTTGGCGTTGCCATTCGTGATGGCCGCTGCCACTGCGCTGCTCTGGCGCACGTCCCGTTCGATCACGGCGTGGTTGGCTGCGGCCGCGCCGTTGGCCGGGCTGCTGGTGCTGGCGCTGTTGACGCCAGCGGTGCTGCGCGGCGAGGTGATTGCCAGCGAACATGCGTGGCTGCCGCAGATCGGTTTGATGTTTTCGCTGCGGCTCGATGGCTTGGCGTGGATGTTTGCGCTGCTGGTGCTGGGCATTGGCGCGCTGGTGGTGCTGTATGCGCATTACTACCTGAGCGCACGCGATAGCGCGTCGCGCTTTTTTGCCTATTTGCTGCTGTTCATGGGCGCGATGCTCGGCATGGTGCTGTCGGGCAACCTGCTGCTGTTGATGGTGTTCTGGGAACTCACCAGCATCAGTTCGTTCCTGTTGATCGGATTCTGGTCGCACCGCAAGGACGCGCGCGAAGGCGCACGCATGGCCTTCGTGCTGACCGCCGGCGGTGGCCTGGCATTGCTGGGTGGCGTGTTGATGATTGGCCGCATCGTCGGCAGCTTTCAGCTGGACGCGGTAGTGGCCGCTGGCGATGTGATCCGCGCCAGCCCGCTGTATCCGTATGCGTTGGGGTTGGTGCTGCTGGGCATTTTTACCAAGAGCGCGCAGTTCCCGTTCCATTTCTGGTTGCCGCATGCAATGGCCGCGCCCACGCCGGTGTCGGCGTACCTGCATTCGGCCACGATGGTGAAGGCCGGCGTGTTTCTGTTGGCACGCCTGCATCCGGCGCTGGCCGGCACCGACCTGTTCTTCTACACGGTCACCAGCATCGGTGCGATCACGCTGTTACTGGGCGCATGGCACGCGATCTTCCAGCACGATCTCAAAGGCGTGCTGGCGTACTCGACCATCTCGCATCTGGGCCTGATCACCATGCTGTTCGGCCTGTCCACGCCGATGGCGGTGGTGGCTGGTGTGTTTCACCTCATCAACCACGCGGTGTTCAAGGCGTCGTTGTTCATGGCCGCCGGCATCATCGACCACGAGACCGGCACGCGCGACATGCGCAAGCTGGGCAATTTGCGTCGCTTGATGCCGATGACCAGCGCGCTGGCCATCATCGCCTCGCTGGCAATGGCCGGCATTCCGCTGCTCAACGGCTTCTTGTCGAAGGAAATGTTCTTCGCCGTAGCGCTGGGCACCGAGGCACCGCAGCTGATGCGCATCCTGGCGAGCACCGCTGCGCTGCTGGCAGGCCTGCTGGGCGTGGCGTATAGCCTGCGCTTTGTGCACGACACCTTCTTCGGCGATGGCCCGCGCGACCTGGCCACCACGCCGCACGAGCCACCGCGCTGGATGCGGATTCCGGTGGATGTGCTGGTGCTGATCTGTGTGGCGGTGGGCGTGGTGCCGGCGTGGACGGTGGCGCCGGTGTTGCGCGCCGGTGCTACCGCGATCTTGGGCGACACGTTGCCGGACTACAGCCTGGCGCTGTGGCATGGCTTCAACTGGCCGCTGGCGATGAGCATCGCCGGCATCGTCGGCGGTGCGTTGTTGTACATGGCGCTGCGGCGCACGCTGGATCTGTACGCCGTCCAGAACCGTTCGCCGGGCAAGGCGCTGTTCCAGTGGAATCTGCGCACCTTGTTCGCCGCCACCGCACGCATGACCGACGCAGTCACCAACGGCAACCTGCAGCGCATGTTGATGCTGCTGGTGCTGAGCGCGGTGGTCGTGGCGCTGGTGCCGTTCCTGCAAGGCGGCACGTTGCGGGCATGGCCTGCGCCCACCCCGATGCCACTGCTGGGCTGGATGGTGTGGTTGTTGATGATGGCCTGCGCCCTGGGCAGCCTGTTCCTGTACAAGCAGCGCCTGCTGGCGGTGCTGGTGCTGGGCGGCACCGGGCTGGCAGTCAGCCTGACATTCGTCTTCTTGTCGGCACCGGATCTGGCACTGACGCAGTTGCTGGTGGAGATGGTCACGCTGGTGCTGATGCTGCTGGCGATGAATTATCTGCCCGAGCGCTCGTTGCCCGAACCGGCGCGGCTGCGCAAGATCCGCGATGCCGCCATCGCCATCGTCGGCGGCGCGGGTCTGGCGGCGTTGGCCTACACCTTGATGACCCAGCCCAGCCACACCGTTGCCGGCGAGCTGCTGCAGCGCGCGTTGCCGGAAGCCTACGGGCGCAATGTGGTCAACGTCATCCTGGTGGATTTCCGCGGCTTCGATACCTTTGGCGAGATCACCGTCTTCGCGATTGCCGGGCTGGTGGTGCACGCCCTGCTGCGCCGCTCGCGGATGGCGCCGGAGCGCACCATGCCGGGACCGCCGATCAAGTTGCCGGTACCGGCCGATCTGGCGCAGATCATGTTCCCGCTGACGCTGACGGTGTCGCTGTTCCTGTTCCTGCGCGGCCACAATGCGCCGGGCGGCGGTTTTATCGCCGGGCTGGTGCTGGCGGTGCCGTTGCTGATGCAGTACGTGATTCAGGGCGCGGCATCGGTGGAATCGCGGTTCGGCTTCGACTACATCCGCCTGATCGGCATCGGCTTGTTGTGCGCGCTGGTCAGCGGTGCGGGCTCGCTGCTAGTCGGGCTGCCGTTCCTCACCAGCGGCCATCTGGAAATTCCGCTGCCGCTGCTGGGCGAGCTGGAACTGGCCAGCGCGCTGGGCTTCGATATCGGGGTGTATCTGGTGGTGTTCGGTGCGGCGATGTTGATGCTGTCGATGATGGGCACGATCAAACCCTCGCGTACGCGCAGTTCGCAGCGCGGCGAGATCGACCCCACCCAACGTTCGACACGCACCGCGGAGCAGCATTGATGGAATTGGCAGTGGCAAGCGCGATCGGCGTCCTCACCGCATTGGCGATCTATCTGCTGCTGCGCGCGCGCAGCTTCGATGTGATCCTGGGCATGACCTTCCTGTCGTACGCGACCAACCTGCTGATCTTTGCCGGCGGGCGGCTGCGCAACGGCCAGGCGCCGGTGCTGCGCGAGGGTGTGCCCGCCGAGCTGATGCACTACACCGACCCGTTGCCGCAGGCGCTGGTGCTGACCGCCATCGTGATTGCGTTCGCGATGACTGCCGTGAGCCTGGTGCTGGCGATCCGCAGCCGTAGCGACAACCACAGCGACCATGTGGATGCGCACGAAGACGCCGCCACCGGTGTGGATACGCGGCAGGCACGGCGATGAATCATCTGCTGATCCTGCCGATCCTGATCCCGATGCTGGGCGCGTCGGCGTCGCTGTTCGTCGAGCGCCGTCGCTACGGGCCGCGCGTGCAGCGCAGCGTGGCGTGGGTGAGCATGGCGTTGTTGGCGGCGGCGGTCGTCGCCTTGTTCGCACGCGCTGCCGACGGCGAGATCCTGGTGTATCTGCTCGGCGACTGGCCAGCGCGCATCGGCATCGTGCTGATGGGCGACCGCTTGTCGGCGTGGATGTTGTTGACGACCTTGATCCTGGGCTCGGCCTGCCTGCTGCACGCCTGCGCGGGCTGGGACCGCCGCGCCCCGCATTTTCATGCGTTGTTCCAGTTCCAGTTGATGGGCTTGAACGGGGCGTTTTTGACCGGCGACATCTTCAACCTGTTCGTGTTCTTCGAGGTGATGCTGATCGCCTCCTATGGCCTGCTGCTCAGCGGCGGGCGCGGACTGCAGATGCGGGTAGGCCTGCATTACGTGGTGTTCAACGTGTGCGCCTCGACGTTGTTCCTGATTTCGTTGGGCTTGCTGTTCGGTGTGTTCGGCACGCTCAACATGGCCGAAATTGCGCAGCGCATTGCCGATCTGCCGGCGCAGGATGTTCCGCTGGCCAAGGCCAGCCTGGGCTTGTTGCTGCTGGTGTTCTGCAGCAAGGCCGCCTTGCTGCCGCTGTATCTGTGGCTGCCGGAAACCTACTCGCGCGCGCCGGCGGCGGTGGCGGCGTTGTTCGCCATCATGACCAAGGTGGGGCTGTACGCAACGCTGCGGGTGTCGTCGTTGTGGTTCGGCGACGGCGCCGGCATGCTGCACGGCTTCGGTCGCCATGCGCTGTTGTGGCTGGGCATCGCGACGCTGCTGATGGCCGCCTTCGGGGTGATGGCCGCATCGCGGTTGCGGGTGATGGTGTCGTACCTGGTAGTGTTTTCGGCGGCGACCCTGTTCATCGCGTTTTCGCTGGACGATGCGGGCGCACTGGGCGCGGGGCTGTACTACCTGCCGCATAGCAGCTTTGTGGCGGCGGCATTGTTCATGGTGTCGGACCTGATCCGGCGCCGCCGCGGCAGTGCCAGCGACCGCAAGGAAGTGGTGGCACCGCTGCCGGGGCGGGCCATTCCGGGCACCATGTTCATGATCGCAGCGGTGGCGGTGGCCGGCTTGCCGCCGTTGTCCGGGTTCCTGGCCAAGGCGGCGCTGCTGCAGCACGTACCGGCGGGCCTGGTGGGGCCGGTGTGGGGCGCCATACTCGGTAGCAGCCTGCTGGTGGTGATCGGCCTGACCCGCGCCGGTGTACGCCTGTTCTGGCGTGTGCCGGTGGCGGTGGAAGACGCACCGGAACTGCAGCCGCAACGGCGCGGTCGCATGCGCCCGGTCGAAACTGCCGCCACCGTCCTATTGCTGGGCGGGCTGGTGGCGATGACCGTGGCTGCCGGCCCGGTGATGCGCTACACCGATGCGGCCGCGACGCAGCTGCGCGACCCCGGCGCGTATGTGGACCAGGTGCGCGCCACCACGCCGCAGCGGAGGCAGCCATGAGCACGCGCGTGCCATTGCGTCGCCGCCTGTTTCCGTCGCCGCCGTTGAGCGTGACCGTCTTCGTTTTCTGGCTGCTGCTCAGCGACAGTTTCGGCCCGCAACAATGGGTGCTGGGCCTGCTGCTCGGCGTGGTTGTGCCGCTCTTTGCGGTGCGTCTGGACCGCGAGTTCGCCCAGATCGGCTCGCTGCGTTCGGTGCCGCGCATGCTGCTGGTGGCCGCGGGCGACATCGTGCGCTCCAACATCAAGGTGGCCGCGCAGGTGCTTGGGCCCGAATCGCGCATCCATCCCGGTTTCATCTGGGTGCCGTTGGACATCGCCAACATCCACGGCATCGCCGCATTGACCAGCATGATCACGCTGACGCCGGGCACGGTGTCGGCCGCGCTGTCGGACGACCGCAGATATCTGCTGGTGCACGTGCTGCATCTGGACGATCCGGAGGCGTTGATTGCCGAGATCAAGACCCGTTACGAGAAGCCCCTGATGGAGATCTTTCCATGACCGGCCACATGTTCATCGAATCGACCATCGTGATCTGCATGCATGCAGTGGGCTTGGCCATCCTGATGGCGCTGTGGCGTTTGCTGCGCGGGCCGACCGTGCCGGACCGCATCCTGGCGCTGGACACGCTTTCCGTCACCGCCATCGCCGAGTTGATGTTGCTGGGCATGTATCTGGATTCGCCGATCTACTTCGAGGCCGCGCTGGTCATTGCGATGCTGGGCTTCGGCAGCACCGTGGTGCTGAGCAAATACGTGTTGCGCAGGGACATTGTCGAATGATCGCCCTCACCGAATATCTGCTCAGCGCCTTGTTGCTGGTGGGCACGTTCTTCATCCTGATCGGCGCGTTCGGGCTGGTGAAGCTGTCGGACTTTTTCAAGCGCCTGCATGCACCGACCAAAGCCAGCACGCTGGGCGTTGGCTGCGTGCTGCTGGCATCGGTGGGCTATCACCTGTTTCTGGGCGTGGACCCGCAACCGCGCGAACTCCTGATCACGGTATTCCTGTTCATCACCGCACCGATCAGCGCGCACTTGATGGCCAAGGCGGCGCTGTCGCTGATGATGGAAAACCGCCCGGAAGTGCCGAATCACGGCGATGTGCAGCAGGAAGGATTGCCGGAAGTCAAAGGCGATGTCGGCGAGAACGAGCAGACCGAGAAGCAACATCCGGGGCCGGCGTCTGAGCGTGGCTGAGGGGTGTTGCCAGGCCTGGATTGTTTGCGATCGCATTGTTGATCTTTGTCGGGAGCTTGCTGCTTGGCGAGGTTGCAGTCTGACGAAGTAGTCGGCATGTGGCGTATGGACTCACCGGCGCGCACGCCGCACTCGATCGCAAGCTGTACGCAGTTTTACAGCTGGCCGATGTATCTCGCAGCATCACGCAAGGCGCTGGCCATGGTTGCGTGCAGCGATGCTGCAACCAACCAAGATCGCTAGCCGGTTGCTAAATGCATACCAGCCAGCGTCGAGGTTGATAGCGTTTGCCGTTGCCGCTTTGATGACCACGCCGATGCGCGATGTGTCGGTTTCGGTACGCGCATGGATCGCAAGCTGCAGAGGGCAGCCGCCGCGCATGACGTCGCATGAACAACGCCGCATCACCGTTGTGCGCAGCATTTTCAGCCACAGCCTTCGACGTAATCCACCTGCCGCGGCTGCCCTACCCACCAACTGCTGACCTTGCCGTCTGCATCGGTCTCGAATACCAGCGCGGTCTGCCTGCCTGCGTCGGCAAGGCGCAGCGCGAGCGCGTTGGGAACGTACTTGTGCGGCTGCTCGGTGAGACCGCCGCAGTACAGTGCGCGCAGCTGCGCCAACGGCATGCCGACCTTGCCACCGCCGGGTGCCGTCTCTTTCGGTTCGCTGGGCTGGTAACGCACCAGATGCTCGCCTTCGAACATGAAACCGAAGCGTCGCGCATCGCTGGCCCACTGCGGGCGTAGCAGGTAGCAGCCGCCATCGGTTGCGGCGTTGCCCTGTAAATGCATCGCGATCATGTGGAGAGCGTGGCGGCACACCGTCGCGGCAATGGCATCGGCGCTTCATTGGCGGCCGTCCCCCCTGTCGGCTCCGAAGGACCGCCGCCATGACCCCACGCAAGACCGAGCTCGCCCTGACCACGTTGCAATCGCGCCGCAGCCCGCTGACGCTGCTGCAACGGCGCGCCCTGATCCTGCCCGACGGACAGCGCGATCTGGTGGCGCTCGCCGTGCTGCCGGGCGGCGATGGCGCGGCATTGGTACACAGCCTGTGCGCGATGGGGTACCTGGATCTTGGCGCCGACGCTGGCAGGACGCCGGGCCCGACGAGCCGCGCTGCAGCGCCCGCAGCGCCGCCGGTGCAGGCCGAGACACCCACCACGCAGGCCGGTGCAGCGCTGACCGAAGAGGATCCGCACCGCCTGCGTCGCCGCGCGGCTACCAGCGCACGGCTGTACCTGCTCGATATCCTGCAGCTGCAACGCAACCCGGCCGCCGTTGTGCTGCATCGGCAACTGCAGGCCGCACGCAGCGAAGAGCAGATCGCCGCCGCCATCGCCGAGGCCTTGCAGGCGTTGCCGCAGATCACCTCGGCCAGCTACACCGAGCGTGTGCGTACACGCATCGGCGAGCTGTTGCCGCAGGCCTTGCAGGCAGCGTGACCTGGTAGCCGCGGGCAGCCTCAGCCGAGATTGCCCGGGTTGTTCGAATGACCGGATTGGCTCACTGCCTTGCCGCACCAACGGCGCTGTCGTACAGGTGCAGTGCAACGCCGCAGTGCAACGCAGCAACGCAACGCGCATCGTACGGCTGCGCCGCGTCTGCCTACGTCGGCGGTTGGAATGCGGCGCGCAACCCGGACCAACACTGCTGGTAATCCGCTTGCCGATGCGTGGCGTTCAACGCTTGCTGGGTCGGGCGCAACACCGCGCGGGTCTCGAACATGAAGGCCATCGTTTCGGCGATGACATCCGGGCGCGTGAGATCGGCCTGCGAGGCCTTGTCGAAGGTGGCCGCGTCCGGGCCGTGCCCGCTCATGCAGTTGTGCAGCGAGGCGCCACCGGGCGCGAAACCTTCCGCCTTGGCGTCGTAGACGCCGTGCACCAGGCCCATGAATTCGCTGGCGACGTTGCGGTGGAACCACGGCGGGCGGAAGGTGTGCTGCGCCACCAGCCAGCGCGGCGGGAAGATCGCAAAATCCATGTTCGCGGTGCCGTGCGTGTCGCTGGGCGAGGTCAGTACGGTAAAGATGCTGGGATCGGGGTGATCGAAGCTGATCGAGCCGATGGTGTTGAAGCGGCGCAGGTCGTAGCGATACGGCGCGTAATTGCCGTGCCAGGCAACGACATCCAGCGGCGAATGGCCGATGTCGGCACGCCACAGATGCCCCTGAAATTTGGCGACCAGTTCGAACGCGCCTTCGCGTTGTTCGAAGGCGGCGTGGGGCGTTTCAAAATCGCGTGGATTGGCCAGCCCGTTCGAGCCGATCGGCCCCAGATCCGGCAGGCGCAGCAGGCCACCGAAGTTTTCGCACACGTAGCCGCGCGCACTGTCGTCCAGCAATTCGACCCGAAAGCGCACACCGCGCGGTATCACGCCGATCTGCTGCGGCTCCAGCTCCAGCACACCGAGCTCGCTATGGATGCGCAGGCGGCCCAATTGCGGCACCAGCAACAGCTCGCCATCGGCATCGTAGAAGAAGCGATCCTGCATCGATGCGTTGGCCCCATACAGATGCACGCCAACCCCGGACATCGCCTCCGGCCCGCCATTGCCGGCCATGGTGTAGAGACCGTCGACAAAATCGGTGGGCGTGGAGGGCAGCGGCAACGGGCTCCAGCGCAGCTGATCCGGCGGCACCGGGCCAGTGCCGAACTCGTTGTGGAACTGTGCTTGTTCGATCAGCGAAAAGCGGCCATGCACGGCCGCCGGACGGATGCGGTACAGCCAGCTGCGCCGGTTCTCCCCACGCGGCGCGGTGAACGCGGTGCCGGACAGCTGCTCGGCATACAGCCCATGCGCCACGCGCTGCGGCGAATTCTGTCCGACCGGTAAAGCACCGGCTACGGCTTCGGTGGCGAACTCGTTGCCGAAACCGGTCATGTAACGCTGGTCGTTGTGCATGGGTGCGTCCGGACTGTGCCCCCACAGGGGCTGGAATTAAGCCCCTCTCCCCTCGGGAGAGGGGTTGGGGTGAGGGTACGGTGTAGCGACCATCTTGCAGATCGTCTCAACCACCGCATCCAGCGAAAGCAATACATCGTTGTTCCAGAAGCGCAGCACTGTCCATCCCTTCGATTGCAGCCACCGCGTCCTTGCCTGATCGCTGGATGCTTGGTGCTGCGATCCATCCAGCTCAACAACCAACGCCGCATCGATACAACAAAAATCTGTGATGTACGGCGGAATCGGATGCTGACGTCTGAACTTGAAACCTTGTAGTTGATTGCTGCGTAAACAGCGCCAAAGTGCGCGCTCTGCGTCTGTCATCTCACTGCGTAATGCACGTGCGTGGGTGCGCGTAACAGTGGGTAATGGCGGTTTGATTTTCATCGCTCCACCGTACCCTCACCCCAACCCCTTATCTCTTGGCGATCTGCCAGATTAGGTGTCGAGAGCCGGCGTGGTCGACCGATAACCCACAGGTCTAAACAACCGCGGGAGAGCGAGGTCGCCACGCCGGGATCTCCTGGCAAACGCCCGAACAGTTGCTGGAGTTGGCACTCGTAACGATCAGGCTGGGCAGCCCAGGAGAGCTCTCGACCCTTCGAGCATAGCGGAGTTTTTCCATGGCATACGGCGTAGGTATCGATGTCAGCAAGCAGTGGTTGGATGTGCATGTGCATGGCTGCAAAGGCGAGCGGCGCTTCCCCAACACGGCGGCAGGTCTGCGCCAGCTGCGCAGCTGGCTGGGACACATGGAGCTGCACCAGGTGGTACTGGAAGCCACGGGCGGCTACGAACTGGCAGCGCTGGATGCGCTGCATGCGGCCGGCCTGCCGGTGGCGCGTGTGAACCCTCGCCAAGCGCGTGACTTTGCCAAGGCCATCGGCCAACTGGCCAAGACCGACACATTGGATGCGCGTGTGCTGGCGCAGATGGCGATGGTGGTATCACTCACGCCCTACCAGCCGCTGGAAGGCTGGCGCCGTCAGCTGCGCGAGTACCAGCAGCGCCGCACGCAGGTGTTGGCGACGGTGCAGCAGGAGCGCCAGCGGCTGTCTCAACTGACCGATGT
>NZ_LYMI01000020.1 GCF_001660815.1 Xanthomonas nasturtii | reverse complement strand
ACATCGGTCAGTTGAGACAGCCGCTGGCGCTCCTGCTGCACCGTCGCCAACACCTGCGTGCGGCGCTGCTGGTACTCGCGCAGCTGACGGCGCCAGCCTTCCAGCGGCTGGTAGGGCGTGAGTGATACCACCATCGCCATCTGCGCCAGCACACGCGCATCCAATGTGTCGGTCTTGGCCAGTTGGCCGATGGCCTTGGCAAAGTCACGCGCTTGGCGAGGGTTCACACGCGCCACCGGCAGGCCGGCCGCATGCAGCGCATCCAGCGCTGCCAGTTCGTAGCCGCCCGTGGCTTCCAGTACCACCTGGTGCAGCTCCATGTGTCCCAGCCAGCTGCGCAGCTGGCGCAGACCTGCCGCCGTGTTGGGGAAGCGCCGCTCGCCTTTGCAGCCATGCACATGCACATCCAACCACTGCTTGCTGACATCGATACCTACGCCGTATGCCATGGAAAAACTCCGCTATGCTCGAAGGGTCGAGAGCTCTCCTGGGCTGCCCAGCCTGATCGTTACGAGTGCCAACTCCAGCAACTGTTCGGGCGTTTGCCAGGAGATCCCGGCGTGGCGACCTCGCTCTCCCGCGGTTGTTTAGACCTGTGGGTTATCGGTCGACCACGCCGGCTCTCGACACCTAATCTGGCAGATCGCCAAGAGATAAGGGGTTGGGGTGAGGGTACGGGGCGAAGCCCACGCATACTCAAGCGAATCTGCTCAGCCACGCTCCAACGCAGACGTCTCTCCAGCCAATTGCGGCGACAACCAGCAGTGCGACCCGAGCGCAGCGAAGCCCACGCTGGCGAAGCGCTTGCGATACCAACGCGCCGGTCGCGCCTGGAAGCCGTCGTGATCGCCTTCGAACACATCTTCCTGTGCGAACGCCTCCAGAAATGCCACCCCGGCGCACATCTCGGCCAGTCCGGGCAGGCCCTGGTTGAATTCTCGGGTGGGCACGTAATGCAGTACGTCCGAGCAGATCAGCAGGTCCACCGGTGCGCAGGGGCGCAGCCAGGCGAAATCGCCGAAGCGGGCGGGGTGGATCTGACGGCTGCGGCCATAACGCTGGACGGCGTAGGCGCTGCTGTCGAAGCCCAGATAGCTCAGCTTCGGCCGTAACGCCAGCAAGGGTGCGCGCCATGCCGCTTCGCCGCAGCCCACATCGAGCACGCTGCGGATCGGCCGCTCCAGGTAGTACTCGGCCTGGGCGACGGCGAGTGCGACCTTGCGTCGCAGCCGGGCAGGGTCGGCGAGGCCGGCATCGCGATACCAGCGGCGGAAATAGTGGGCGTCGTACTGTTTCTGGTCGGACTGCTGCATGGACGTCAGCTGCTTTCGCGCGTGCGGATAGGTGAAAATGCGGGCCATCCTACGCGAGCCAGTGGAGCCAGCGCATGCCCCTGTATTTGTGGATCAAGACCTTTCATCTGTTGTTCGTGATCGCCTGGATGGCCGCGGTGTTCTACCTGCCGCGCATCCTGGTCAATATCGCCGAAGCCGGAAACGACACTGCGGTGCGCGCGCGCCTGGTGCTGATGGGGCGGCGGCTGTACAAATTCGGCCACAGCATGCTTGGTCTGGCGCTGCTGCTGGGCGCGGTGTTGTGGCAGGGCTACCGGGTGATCCCGGATTTCCCGACGATGGTCGCCGGCGGCTGGCTGCACGCCAAGCTGTTTGCCGTGGCATTGATTCTTACCCATTACATCGTGTCCGGCCGCTGGGTCAAAGGCGCCGAACAGGGGCGGGCAGTGCCCAGTGGCCGGGCGTTGCGCTGGTTCAACGAAGTGCCGGTGATCCTGCTGGTCGGCGTGATCTGGCTGGTGCTGGCCAAGCCGTTCTGAACATATGTCGCAACGCACCTGCACACGCCTGTAACGATTGACTCAGGCCGCGCTCACGCGCCTGGGTCCAATTCGCGCAGGCCCCTGCGCGCCTGCTCGACCCAGGCACGTTGCTCGCGCTGGTAATGCCTGGGCGATGCGCCGGCGTGACGCAGCACCTGTTCGTAGACCGCCTTGGCCTGGTCGGGGCGTGCGATGCGTTGCAGCAGTTGTGCATAGCGCACGCGCGCCTCTTCGCCGGGATAGCCCTGGGCCAGCGTTTCGTACTCGTGCAGCGCGGCGTCGGTGTCGCCGCTGTCCTCGACCGCACGCGCATACAGCAAGTGCCCGTCATGCGAACGGAAGCTGGGGTTGGCTGCGATCAGGGCATCCAGGGTCTGCCGCGTCTGTTGCGGCTGGCCCAGCCCGAACTGGGCCTTGGCCAGGCCGAGCATCAGGTGCGGATCGTCGCGATACAGCCCGCGCAATGCGCCCTGGTAATGTTCGGCCGCCTGTGCGTAATCGCCGCGCGCCAGCAAGGTCTCGGCGAGCTGACGACGATTTTCCGGGGTGTCGGCCACATCCAGGCGGCGCGCCGCATCGCGCTGTTCGCGCTGCGGATCCAGGGTGCCGCGCACGCGCTTGAGGCTGCGGCGTGCGTTGGGGTCGTTACGCAGATCGGGGATCACCGCCACGCACACGTAGACCAGCACCGCCAGCAGCGAAAATGCCAACAGCAGGAAGATCCAGTACAGCGGGCGACCGCTGCGCACGACGTGGATGCAGCAGGCGGCCTGCAGCAGCAGCGAAATCAGCAGAAGCGGAGACATGCGGGTGGGGCGTCCTTTCCGAGGCCGCGCACCTGGCGCGGCCGGTCATCGTGCATGCGGATCAATGCCCTTCGTAGGCACCGTAGCTGCGCAAGCGCTCGTACCGTTGCTGCAGCAACGCATCCACCGGGATCTTTTCCAGCGCGTCCAGCTCGTTGAGCAGCACGGCTTTCAGGCGCTTGCCCATCTGTTCGGGATTGCGGTGCGCGCCGCCAGTGGGTTCGCGGATCACCTTGTCGACCAGGCCCAGGCCCTTCAGGCGCTTGGCGGTGAGGCCGAGCTGTTCGGCGGCATCCTTGGCCTTGCCCGCGTCCTTCCACAGGATCGAGGCGCAGCCTTCGGGCGAAATTACCGAGTAGGTGCCGTATTCCAGCATCAAGGTGCGGTCGCCCACGCCGATCGCCAGGGCGCCGCCGGAGCCGCCTTCGCCAATCACGGTGCAGATCACCGGGATCTTGAGTTCGGCCATTTCCAGAAGATTGCGCGCGATCGCCTCGGACTGGCCGCGCTCTTCGGCACCGATGCCCGGATAGGCGCCGGGGGTATCGATGAAGGTCAGCAGCGGCAGCCGGAAACGCTCGGCCAGTTTCATCAGGCGCAACGCCTTGCGGTAGCCCTCGGGCCGCGGCATGCCGAAGTTGCGTGCCACCTTGGTCTTGGTATCGCGGCCCTTCTGGTGCCCGATGATCACCACCGGGCGCCCGTCGATGCGACCCAGCCCGCCCACAATGGCCTTGTCGTCGGCATAGGCGCGGTCGCCGGCCAGTTCCTGGAATTCGTCGCAGATGGTGCCGATGTAGTCCAGCGTGTACGGGCGCTGCGGGTGGCGCGCCAGCTGCGAGATCTGCCACGACGACAGGTCGCGGAAGATCTGTGCGGTGCGCACGCGCGCCTTGTCGCGCAGCGCCCGCACTTCGGTCTCCACGTTGACTGCAGGCCCGGTACTGGCGTTGCGCAGTTCCTGGATCTTGGCTTCCAGATCGGCGATGGGTTGCTCGAAGTCGAGGTAGTTAGGATTCATGCAATGGCGTCGTCAACGTAAGGCGGGGAGTGTAGCTGAAGCGGTGTGGCTGGCCCGTACGCAGCCGTTCGGTTGCGCGGCGGGGATTGGAGATTGGGCATTCGAGATTCGCAACAGCGGTCTACTGCAGTGCCGAAGTCGCAGTGCTGCTCTTGCGAATCCCCAATCCCGAATGCCCAATCCCGGCCCCTCACGCCCACGGCGGGCTGTACTTGATCTTCAACGTCCGCACTGCCGGGTCCGCGCGCAGGCTGTCCATCAGTTGCTGGTCGATGCGCACCGAGTGGCTGCCGTTGAGGTCGAGCATGCCGGCCACACCGCCATTTTGGTCGCGCAGCAGCAGGTCCAGACGTAGCGGCGTCTTGCCGGGGCGGTGCTTGGCCAGCAGCGCGTCGATGCGCTTGAAGGCCTGCTTCTCGCGCAGGTCCAGGCGCAGCGACAGGCGCTGCGCGTGGTCGGCGCAGATCTGCTCGTAGTCCCAGCACTGCCGGATGCGCAGGCTGTAGCCGCCGTTGAATTCGTCTTCGCGCAGGCCGCCCTTGACGATCAGGATGCGGTCGCGGGTGAGCAGGTGGCCGAACTCGGCCATCGCATCGGAGAACGCGCTGCATTCCACCCGGCCACGGCCGTCTTCGAGCTGCACGAATACCTGGCTGTCGCCCTTGCGGCGCACGCCGATCACCTGGCCGGCCAGGATGGCGCTGACTTCCG
The DNA here is from genome assembly GCF_001660815.1 of Xanthomonas nasturtii. GTDB lineage: Bacteria > Pseudomonadota > Gammaproteobacteria > Xanthomonadales > Xanthomonadaceae > Xanthomonas > Xanthomonas nasturtii. Next base: position 68,649 of record NZ_LYMI01000020.1, on the reverse strand, counting down.
GGCGCCAGGCGCGTTTTTCGCCATCGCCGCCTCCACCGCCGCCGCCACGTTGTTGCGAGGCCAGGATCTTCTCCAGCGCGCCCAGGTCGCAACCGACCAGCTCGCGCACTTCCTCGCGGTGCGGGTCGAATGGGTGGCCGCTGAGGTAGAAGCCCAGCGTTTCGCGTTCGCCGGTGAGCAGCTGGCCCAGCGGCCATTCCTTGCTTTCGGGCAGGTCCAGGCGCATTGCCGGCGCGCTCGGGTCGGGCCCGCCGAACAGCGAGTTCTGGCCCGAGGCACGTTCGCGCGCCATCTGCTCGGTGGCCTTCATCACTTCGGGCAGCTGCAGCATCAGCGAGGCGCGGTTCTTGCCCAGCCCGTCCATCGCGCCGGCATTGATCATCGCTTCCAGCGTGCGCCGGTTGAGCTTTGCGGTGCCCACGCGCGTGCAGAAATCCAGCAGCGTGGTGTACGGGCCGCCGCGCTGGCGCTCTTCGACAATGGCCTCGCACGCGCCCTGGCCGACGCCCTTGATCGCGCCCAGGCCGTATTGAATGGTGTCCGGGGTGGCAGCCTCGAACATGTATGCAGATTCGTTGACGCGCGGCGGCTTGACGGTGAGGCCGAGGTTGCGCACCTCATCGAGAAAGCCGACCACCTTGTCGGTGTTGTCCATGTCCGAGGACAACGTGGCGGCCATGAATTCGGCCGGGTAATGCCGTTTCAGCCACGCGGTCTGGTAGCTGACCAACGCATACGCGGCAGCGTGCGATTTATTGAAACCGTAGCCGGCGAACTTCTCCATCAGGTCGAAGATCTCGTCGGCCTTGGCCGCGCTCACGCCGCCCTTGGCCGCACCTTCGCGGAAGATTTCGCGGTGCTTGGCCATTTCGGCCGGGACCTTCTTGCCCATCGCACGGCGCAGCAGGTCGGCACCGCCCAGCGAATAATCGCCGACGATCTGCGCCATCTGCATCACCTGCTCCTGGTACACCATGATGCCGTAAGTGTCTTTCAGGATGGCTTCGGTGCGCGGGTCGGGGTACACGATCTCCTGCTGGCCGTGCTTGCGCGCGTTGAAGTCCGGGATCAGGTCCATCGGGCCGGGGCGATACAGCGACACCAGCGCGATGAGGTCTTCGAACCGGTCCGGGCGCGCGTCCTTGAGCAGGCGGCGCATGCCCGAGGATTCGAACTGGAATACCGCACCGGTGCTGCCCGAGGCGAACACGCCCTTGTAGGTGGGCACGTCGTCGAGCGGAATGGTGGTGATGTCGACCGGGTCGATGCCGGCGCGCGCGTGGCGCACGTTGATCGCCTTCACCGCCCAATCGATGATGGTGAGCGTGCGCAGGCCGAGGAAGTCGAACTTCACCAGGCCCACCGCTTCGACGTCGTCCTTGTCGAACTGGGTCACCGGATTCTTGCCGCGGCCGTCTTCGTCGTGTTCGGCGAACAGCGGGCAGAACTCGGAGAGCGGCTCGGGCGCGATCACCACGCCGCCGGCGTGCTTGCCGGCGTTGCGGGTGAGGTCTTCGAGCTGGCGCGCCAGATCCATCAGGTCGCGCACGTCGTCTTCGACCTGGTAGCGCTGGATCAGATCCGGCGAGGCCATCTCCGAATCCTTGCCTTCGCCCATCGCATCCTTGAGCGTGATGCCCAGGATGTTGGGGATCAGCTTGGCAACGCTGTCGACCAGGCCATAGGTGAAACCGAGCACGCGCCCGGCGTCGCGCACCACCGCCTTGGCGGCCATGGTGCCGTAGGTGATGATCTGGCTGACGCGCTCGCGGCCGTACTTGCGCGCCACGTAGTCGATGACTTCGTCGCGCCGGTCCATGCAGAAGTCGATGTCGAAGTCGGGCATCGACACACGCTCGGGGTTCAAGAAGCGCTCGAACAGCAGGTTGTACGGCAGCGGGTCCAGGTCGGTGATCTGCAGCGCCCAGGCCACCAGCGAACCGGCACCGGAACCGCGGCCCGGGCCGATCGGGATGCCCTGGTTCTTTCCCCACTGGATGAAGTCGGCCACGATCAGGAAGTAGCCGGGGAAGCCCATCTTGATGATGGTGTCCAGCTCGAATTCCAGCCGGTCCACATAATCCTGGCGGGTCTTGCCGGGCGCGAGCGGGCTCTTTTCCAGACGCGCGGCCAGACCGTCGCGCGACTGGCTGCGGATCCAGCTGTCCAGCGTCTCGTCTTCCGGCACCGGGTAGGCGGGCAGGAAGTAGGTGCCCAGCCGCATCTCGATGTTGCAGCGTTGCGCCAACGCGTGGGTGTTGTCGATCGCGTCGGGGATGTCGGCGAACAGCGCCGCCATCTCCTCGCTGGATTTCAGGTACTGCTGGTCGCTGTACTCGCGCGGGCGCTTGGGGTCGTCGAGCACGCGGCCCGACGAAATGCACACGCGTGCCTCATGCGCGTTGAAGTCGCTGGCGTACAGAAAACGCACATCGTTGCTGGCGACCACCGGCAGCCCGCGCACGCCGGCTGCGTGCAGCGCGAACTGGTTGAAGCGTTCTTCGCCATCGCGCCCGGTGCGGGTCAGTTCCAGATGCAGGCCATCGCCAAACACCCGCTGCCAGTCGGCCAGTTGCTGCTCGGCCAGGTCCGCGCGGCCCTCGTTGAACAGGCGCCCGGCCAGGCTGTCGCGGCCGGCCAGCGCGAACAGGTTGGCGTGCCCGGCCTGCAGCCATTCCGGATGGATCGCCACGCCGCCCTCGGGGCGGTGGCCTTCCATCCAGGCGCGCGTCAGTAGCCGCGACAGGCTCAGGTAACCCTCGCGGTCGCGGCACAGCAGGGTCATGCGGCACGGCGTCATGTCCGGCGTGGCAATCATCACGTCGGCGCCGGCGATCGGCTTGATGCCCACGCCTTCGGCGGCCTTGTAGAACTTGACCAGCGCGAACAGGTTGTTGAGGTCGGTCACTGCCAGCGCAGGCATGTCGAGTTCGACCGCGCGGCTCAGCAGGTTGGCCTGCTTGGCCTTCTTCGGGTCAGCCTGATCCGGTTTCTCGGGCACACGGATGGTGGAATCCGCCAGCGAGAACTCGGTGTGGACGTGCAGATGGACGAAGCGGGAAGTGGACATGCGAGACCGGAATAATGCGTGGTCAGGGTACCGGCGGGGGCGAAGGCGAACAAGGCTTGACAGGTGGGGCGGCGGGACCCGGGACCGGGGACCCGGAACAGCGGTGGATCGCCTGGTTGAAAGCCCGCGCATCGCTTCCTGCACGGGCGGTGGGGCGCCGGTCCGTGCCTAGACGGCGCCGGCGTGTTGCACGATCCGCAGCTGTTCCGGGTCCCGGGTCCCTGGTCCCGGGTCCCGACCCTCCAGCGCCAATCGCACCGGTGCAAAGCTGCGCCGATGCTGGGGGCAGGGCCCATGGCTCTGCAACGCGGCCAGATGCACCGGGGTGCTGTAGCCCTTGTGCTGGTCGAAGCGGTATTGCGGGTGTTGCGCGTGCAGCTCGTGCATCAGGCGGTCGCGGGTGACCTTGGCCACGATCGAGGCGGCCATGATGGCGCGGTCCAGCGCGTCTCCGCCGATCAAGGCCTCGGCCGGGCAGGGCAGCCCCTTGGGCACGCGGTTGCCGTCGATGCGCGCGAACCCGGCCACATGCGCCACACCTTCTACCGCGCGGCGCATGCCGAGCATGGTGGCCTGATAGATATTGATGCGGTCGATCTCTTCGCTGTCGATCAACACCACCGACCAGGCCAGCGCCCGGTCCACGATGCGCGCATACAACTGCTCCCGCCGCTCGGCCGTGAGCTGCTTGGAATCGTCCAGGCCGTTGATGCGCGGCTTGCTCGGGTCCAACACCACGGCAGCCACCGCCACCGGCCCGGCAAGCGGGCCGCGGCCCGCTTCGTCGACGCCTGCGTAGAGCCGGGACCCGGTACCGGGGACCGGTGACCCGGGAAACAGCGACAGGGCGGCGTCGGGCGCTTTCATGAGGAACTCCGATGTGGCTCCCGGGTCCCGTGTCCCGGGTCCCGGGTCCCGACCAACTCCGCCACCGCATCGGCCGCGCGCGCGGAGGCGTCGCGGCGCAGTTCGGCGTGCAGGGCGAGATAGCGCGGTTGCAGGGCGGCGACCTTTTCCGGGTGCTTGAACCAGTCCAGCAGGGCCACGCATAGCCGTTCCGGGGTGCAGTCGTCCTGCATCAGCTCGGGGGCGAGGTCGTCGTTGGCCAGGATGTTGGGCAGCGCGTAGCGGTTGACCTTGAGCAGGCCCAGCGTCTTGACGATGCGGTAGGTCAGCGGCGCGACCTTGTAGCCGACCACCATCGGCCGCTTGACCAGCATGGCTTCCAGCGTGGCGGTGCCGGAGGCCAGCAGCACCACATCGGCGGCCAGCATCGCGGTGCGTGCCTGGCCGTCGAGCAGGTGCGAGCGCATCACCGGCAGCGACGAGCGCGAGAGCTGCTCGGCCAGCAATTGCTTGCAGCCCGGATTGGCCGCCGGCACCAGCACGTGCAGGTTGTGCAGATGCTCGGAGACCAGCCAGGCGGCCTGGAAAAACGTATCGCCGAGCCGGCTGATCTCGCCATGCCGGCTGCCCGGCAGCACCGCCAGCACGGTGCTGGAGGCAGAAATTCCGAGCTTGGCGCGCGCGGCTGCGCGATCGGCCTGGTAGGCGATGTCGTCTGCCATCGGGTGGCCGACGAAGCGCGCATCGATGCCGTGCCTGGCATAGATCGGCGGCTCCATCGGAAACAGGCACAGCACCAGGTCGGCACTGACGCCGATCTTCTCGGCGCGCTTCTCGCGCCACGCCCAGACCGACGGGCTGACGTAATGCACGGTCCTGATGCCGCGCTGCTTGAGCCAGCGCTCCACCGGAAGATTGAAGTCCGGCGCATCGATGCCGATGAACACGTCCGGCTTCCACGCCAGCACCCGCTCGCGGAACGCGCTGCGCAGCTTGAGCAGGCGCGGCAGGTGCCGCAGCACTTCGGTCAGGCCCATGACCGCCAGCTCGCTGGCATCGAACCAGGTCTGGCAACCGACACCACGCATCGCATCGCCGCCGATGCCGACAAATTCGGCAGTCGGATAGCGCAGCCGCAACTGCTCGATCAGCCCCGCGCCCAGGATGTCGCCGGAGGCTTCGCCGGCGATCAGTGCGATGCGGGGCACGGGACCGGGGACCGGGGACCCGGGACCCGGCACAGCAACTGCGTCTAGGCGCTGCTTTTCCCGGATCCCGGGTCCCGGGTCCCCGGTCCCGATATTCATCGCAACAACGGCCGTTCTGCCGCTTCGATGAACTCAAGCATCCCGCGCACGTCGTCGCTGCTCTTGGCCTGTTCGGCCAGCTGCAGTTTGGCGTCGGCCAGCGGCAGGCCGGCCACGTACAGCGTGCGGTAGGCGCGCTTGATCGCGGTGATGCGTTCGGCGTCGAAGCCGCGGCGCTTGAGCCCTTCGCTGTTGATGCCGCGCGGGCGGCCCAGCGATTCGCTGCCCACCATGGTGAATGGCGGCACGTCGCCGTTGGTCAGCGCGCCCATGCCCAGGAAGGCGTGCGCGCCGATGCGGCAGAACTGATGCGCGCCGGCAAAGCCGCTGATGATCACGTAGTCGCCCACGGTGACGTGGCCGGCCAGCGTGGTGTTGTTGGAAAACACGCAGTGGTTGCCGACATGGCAGTCGTGCGCCACGTGCGTGTAGGCCAGCATCCAGTTGTCGTTGCCGACCACGGTGATGCCGCCGCCGCCGCCGGTACCGCGGTTGATGGTGACGAATTCGCGGATGACGTTGCCGTCGCCGATCACCAGTTCGGTGCGCTCGCCAGCGTACTTCTTGTCCTGCGGTTCGCCGCCAATGGCCGCGTGGCCGATGAAGCGGTTGTTGCGGCCGATGGTGGTCGGGCCGTGGATCGAGCAATGCGGCCCCACCTCGGTGCCCGCATCGATCCGGACATCGGCGCCGATCAGCGAAAAGGCGCCCACGCGCACGTCGCTGGCCAGCTGCGCCGACGGGTCGATGACGGCGGTGGGATGAATCAAGGGTGCTTGATCACGCATCGTGTCTCACCTCCAAAAACGGGTTATTCCCTGGCGCCGGCGCACATGACTTCGGCACTGGCCACGATTTCGCCGTTGACCTTGGCCTCGCCGTAATAGCATCCCATGTTGCGGATCAGGCGCTTCATCTGCACCTCCAGGATCAGCACGTCGCCCGGCACTACCTGCTTGTTGAAGCGCGCGTTGTCGACCTTGACCATGTAGAACAGCTTGGACAGCGCATCGCGGCCCAGACCGAGCTGGGTCATCACGCCGCCGGCCTGCGCCAGCGCTTCGATGATCAGCACGCCCGGCATCACCGGGCGGGTCGGGAAGTGGCCCTGAAAGAACGGCTCGTTGATGCTGACGTTCTTCTGCCCGACGATGCGCTTGGCCTCCAGGTCCAGTTCGATGACCCGGTCTATCAGCAGGAACGGATAGCGATGCGGGATCAGCGTCTGGATCTGGTTGACGTCGATCGGCAGCTCGTAAACGGGATGACTCATTCTTTCTCCTTGCCCACAGCCAGGATGCGCCTTGCCAGCGCATCGAGTTGTTTGAAGCGCGCGGCATTCTTGCGCCACGTGCGATTGTCGGTGAGAGGGGTGCCGGACGAATACTCGCCCGGCTCGTGAATGGAATTGCGCACCACCGACTTGCCGGTGATCACCACCTTGTCGCAGATCTCCAGGTGCCCGACCACCCCGACATGCCCGCCGAGCAGACAGTAACGGCCGATCTTGGCGCTGCCGGCAATGCCGGTGCAGCCGGCAATCGCGCTGTGCGCGCCGATGCGGCAGTTGTGGGCGATCTGCACCAGGTTGTCCACGCGCACGTCTTCTTCCAGCACGGTGTCTTCCAGCGCGCCGCGATCGATACAGGTGTTGGCGCCGATTTCGCAATCGTCGCCGATCACCACCCCACCCAACTGCGGCACCTTGATCCAGTGGCCGGCATCCATCGCCAGGCCGAAGCCGTCGGCGCCAATCACCGCGCCGGGGTGGATCCGCACGCGCTTGCCCAGCCGCACGCGCGTGACCAGGGTGACGCGGGCGAGCAGTTCGCTGCCGTCGTCCACCACGCAGTCTTCGCCGATGATGCTGCCAGTGCCGATCACACAGCCATCGCCCACGCGGCTGCGTGCACCGATGCTGACGAACGGGCCCACATGCGCGGTGGCCGAGACCTGCGCGGTGGGGTCGATCACCGCCGACGCATGGATGCCCGGCGCGCGCACCGGCGCCACGTCGAACAGCGCGGCGATCTTGGCGAAGGCGGTGTACGGGTCCTTGGCGACCAGCGCGGTGCCCTTGGCTGCCTCGGCATCGTCGGCGCGCAACACCACCACTGCGGCCTGGGTCTCGGCTAGCTGCGGGCGATAGCGCGGGTTGGACAGGAAGCTCAGCTGCCCGGCGCCGGCATGCGCCAGGGTGGCAACGCCGCTGACTTCGATGGCGCCATCACCGACGAGGGTTAAACCAAATTGTTCGGCAATTGCACTGGCGGTCAGGCGCATCAGGGTGAACCTCTTGTAAATACGGAGCGACGGCTTTAACGGGGGAACACACCATTAAACAGTTCCCAACAAAGCTAGGTATCCAGGTCCTGTCGCAATCAAGCGGCGAATCCAGGAGCAAGCATATGAACCGTTCTTTCCATCCTTGGTGGTCTGGTCATGATGGGCGCGGTCGCAGCGGCATCGGCCCAATCCTTCGATGTCGATCAAGGCCGTGCGATCGGTGGGCAGCAGCTTCAGTGCCCGCAGGCTTCCGACATCGGTGCCTGCCTGAGCGATACCGTGTCTGCCGTCTCCGATTGGTCCCACAGCTGGTTTTGATTGTCTGAAAAAGGGCGGCCCGCGCAGACGGGCCGCCCTTTTTTTGCGTGATCGTTAGAACTGGCCGCCGAAGGTGAACTGCAGGCGCTCGATCTCGTCGTTGTCTTCCTTCTTCAGCGGGAACGCATAGCTGATCGAGATGGGGCCGACCGGGGCACGCCACAACAGCGCCACACCGGTTGAGGCACGCAGCTCGTTGGCCTTGAAGTTGTCCACGCCGCTATAGACGTTACCGAAGTCGAAGAACGCCGACACGCGCGCCGACGGGCTGTCGAACAGCTTGGGGAAATACATTTCCACCGAGCCTACGGTCTTTAACGAACCGCCCAGCGGCTGGCCGCGGTTGAAGCCATTGATGACTTCCGAACGCGGGCCCAGGGTGTTGTCTTCGAAGCCGCGCACCGAGTTGGTACCGCCGGCGTAGAAGTTCTCGTAGAACGGCAGGCCGGTAGCGGTGACGCTGCGGATACGGTTGGTGCCGTTACAAGCCTGCTGGTTCAGCGCCCCATTAGTGACTACGCCACAGATGTCGGCCGTACTGTCCTTACCGTAGCTGTCGCCGTAGCCCAGTTCAAAGCGCGTGTTCAACACCAAGGCCGGAATGATTGGCCAATAGTTCGAGATCTGGTAGTTGAGCTTGTAATACTCGACCGTCGAGCCGGGCAGGGTGGTTTCCAGGCCGACGCGCTGGTACATGCCACGCGTGGGCATGAAGAAGTCGTTGCGGGTGTCGCGCGCCCAGCCGAACTCGGTACGCACGGCCTTGAAGGTATCCGTACCGATGGCGCTGATGTAATCGACAATGGCCTGCGGCGTGGTACCGGGGAAGGTGGTGATCTGGTTGCTGTCCACACCGATCATTGCCGAGACGGTGTCGTTCTCGGTGATCGGCACGCCGAACACCACCTGCGCCGAGCCGTTCTTGCTGTTGAACTGCGCGGTATTGAAGTCCGAATAGTCCAGCGAACGCCACGACAGGTTGTAGCCCAGCGACACGCCGTCGTCGGTAAAGAACGGGTTGGTGTAGGAGAACGCGTACCGCTGCTGGAAGGTGCTGCGCGAGGCTTCCACCGCCACACGATTACCGCCACCCAGGAAGTTGTTCTGCGACAACTGCACCGAGGTGGTCACACCGAAGGCCTGCGAGAAGCCCAGACCGAACACGAAACTGCCGGAGGTGGTTTCCTTGACGTCATAGATCACGTCCACCTGGTCGTTGCTGCCGGGCACCGCGGGGGTTTCCACGTTCACCGACTCGAAGTAGCCAAGACGCTGCAGACGGATCTTGGAACGGTCGATCGCCGCCTGCGAGTACCAGGTGTTTTCGAACTGGCGCATTTCGCGGCGCAAGACTTCGTCAGAGGTGCGGCTATTGCCCTTGTAGAGGATGCGGCGCACAGTCACGCGCGGGCCGGGCACCACCTGCAGGTTCACCGCAACCGTACGGTCCTCGCGGTTGGGGGTCGGGATCGGGTTGACCTTGGCGAATGCGTAGCCGACGTTGCTCAGCGTGTTGGTGATCGCATCGGAGGTGTACTCCAGCAGCGCGCGCGAGAAGATATCGCCGGTCTTTGGAATGACCAGGCGCTCGATGTCGGCCTGCGGCAGCACGGTGTCGCCGGTGACCTTGATCTCGGAAATCTTGTACTGCTCGCCCTCGGTGACGCCGGCGCTGACGAACATGTCGCGCTTGTCGGGGCTGATCGATACCTGGGTGGAGTCGATGCTGAAGTCCACGTAGCCACGGTCCAGATACCAGGCGTTGAGCTTCTCCAGGTCGCCGGACATCTTTTCCTTGGAGTACTGGTCGTCGCGGCGGTACCACGAGGCCCAGTTGTGCTCCTTGGATTCCCAGTTTTCCAGGATGTCCTCGTTGGCGAACTTTTCCGTACCGATCAGGTTGACGTGGCGGATCTTGGCCGCCTTGCCTTCCTTGATCGCGATGGCCACATCGACGCGGTTGCGGTCCAGCGGGCTCACCGTCGGGGTGATCTCGACGTTGTACTTGCCGCGGTTGTTGTACTGACGGGTCAGTTCCTGGGTCACGCGGTCCAGGCTCAGGCGATCGAAGGTGCCGCCCTCGGTCAGGCCGATGTCTCCCAGGCCCTTGAGCAGCTCTTCGGACTTGATGTCCTTGTTGCCGGTCACGGTGAGCTTGTTGATCGCCGGGCGTTCCTTGACCGTGATCACCAGGATGTTGCCCTGGCGGTCCAGCTGCACGTCCTCGAAGAAACCGGTGCGGTACAGCGCGCGGATCGAGTCGGCCACCTTGGCATCGTCCACGGTGTCGCCGCGGTTCACCGGCAGATAGGTGAACACGGTGCCGGAGGCGATGCGCTGCAGGCCGTCGACGCGGATGTCGCTGGCAACGAACGGCTCGGCGGCCAGGGCAACGGCTGGCAGGCTGAGGCCGGCAGCAAGAGCGAGGGCAAGCAGGCGGCGAGTGGGAAGACGCGTCATGTCACATCCGGTTGGAGTCGTATTCGGGTGTTGCTGGATGCCGGCGTATGACGACGACAACAGGCGGAAAGAGTGGAGCAGCTTCATCGTGGAACCAGGCCGAGGATGTCGTTGTAGAACGCCAGTCCCATCAACCCGGCCAGGACCGCCAGGCCGACATATTGTCCGGCAATCATGGCCCGTTCGCTGATCGGGCTGCCCTTGATCAACTCGATAAGGTAATACAGCAGATGCCCACCGTCCAAGATCGGGATGGGCATCAGGTTAATGATCGCAAGGCTGAGCGACAGCAACCCCAGGAAATACAGGAACCAGTCGAGCCCGCGTTCGGCCGAGGCATTGGCGGCGCGCGCAATGGTGACCGGCCCGGAGATGTTCTTGACCGAAGCCTGGCCGGTGAGCATGCGCTTCATCATCCCCAGCGAATCGGCGCTCATCCGCCCGGTTTCACGGATCGCGGCCGGCACCGCGGCGAACAACCCATATTGCTGGCGGCTGTCGTATTCCGGGGCGGGTGCGGCGGCAGGGCGCACCCCGATCATCCATTGGCCCTGCGGCGATTTGCGCGGGGCGATCTCCAGTGCCAGGCGGTCTTCGCCGCGCGCCACTTCGATCATGCCGGGGCCACCGTGCGCGCCCAGCGCCTGCACCTGCGGAATGATGTCTTCGGCCGAACGGATCGGCTGGCCGTCGATGGCCACGATGCGGTCGCCCGGCTTGAGCAGGCCATCGGCCACCGAGCCCTTGACCACTTCGGCAATCACCGGCGGCTGCAACATGAACTGCCAGCCGATGCCGGCCAGCGCGGCCACGCGGCGTTCGTCGAAACCGGCCGGCAGCTGCGACAGGCGCAAGGTGTGTTCGCTGCTGCCGGCAGTGTCGGAAGCGGTGAGGACGCGGATGTCGCGCTTGTCCATTGCCGCGGTGGTGAGCTGCATGCTGGCATCGCTCCAGCTGCTCACGCTGCGGCCGTCGATGCGCACGATGCGCTCGCCCGGGGTCAGCCCGGCTTCGGCGGCCAGGCCATCGGCGCGGCCGACAGTGGCCGAATAATCCTGCTTGCCCACCACAAACATGGCCCACAGCATTGCCATGCACAGCAACAGGTTGGCGATGGGGCCGGCAGCGACGATTGCGATGCGCTGCCACACGGTCTTGCGATTGAAGGCCTGATCCTGGTCGGCCGGATGCACGTCGCCTTCGCGTTCGTCGAGCATCTTGACGTAGCCGCCCAGCGGAATCGCGGCCACTACAAATTCGGTGCCGTGGCGGTCGCGACGCATCCACAACGGCTTGCCGAAGCCCACCGAAAAGCGCAACACCTTGACCCCGCAACGGCGTGCGACCCAGAAGTGTCCGAATTCGTGGAAGGTCACCAATACGCCCAGGCTGACGATCATCCACCAGACCGAACCGATGAAATCACCCATGGGTGCAACTCGCGTGCGTGGATCGATCAGGCATGAAGGGCGTGGTGGGCGAGGGCGCGTTCAGTGATTTGCCGGGCTTGCGCGTCAGCAAAAAGCAGGGTGTCGAGGGTGTCGGCATTGTGCCGCGGAAGCGTTGTCAGCGTGTGTTCGACCAACGCAGGGATCGCTAGGAAACCCACCTGGCCCTGAAGAAACGCTGAAACAGCCACTTCGTTCGCCGCGTTCAGGATCGCCGGGGCGGTGCCGCCAGCGCGCAATGCGTCCCAGGCCAGGCGCAGACACGGGAATGCAGCGGTGTCCGGGGCCTCGAAATCCAGCCGGCCCTGGCTGAGCAGATCCAGCCCGCCGACCCCGGATTCGATCCGCTCCGGCCAGGCAAGACCCACTGCCAGGGTGGTGCGCATGTCCGGCAGACCAAGCTGGGCCAGCGTGGAGCCGTCGACGAATTCCACCAGCGAGTGCACCAGGCTTTGCGGGTGCACCAGCACATCGATCTGCTCGCCCGGCAGCCCGAACAGATGATGCGCCTCGATGACTTCCAGGCCCTTGTTCATCAGGGTGGCCGAATCCACCGAAATCTTCGGCCCCATCGACCACTTGGGGTGCGCGACGGCTCGCGCAGGCGTGACGGTGCCCAGCGCGGCGCGGTCCCAGCCACGGAACGGGCCGCCGGAGGCGGTCAGGATCACCCGACGCACGCCACGGCCGGCGTCACACGAGCGCAGGCACTGGAAGATGGCGCTGTGTTCGCTGTCGATCGGGATGATCTCCGCACCCGCCGCTGCAGCGGTGTGGGTCAGCAGCTCGCCGGCCAGCACCAGCGATTCCTTGTTGGCCAGCAACAAACGCTTGCCGGCGCGGGCGGCGGCAAGCGTGGATGGCAAGCCAGCCGCTCCGACAATCGCGGCCACCACGGTATCGCAGGCATCGCTGCCGGCCAGCGCATCCAGTGCCGCCGTGCCGGCATGCGCCTGGGTCGCCAGGCCGGCCGCACGCAGGCCGTCGCGCAGGGCCGGGTACAGCGCCTCGTCGGCAATCACCGCGTGTGCGGGCCGATGGATGGCACACAGCGCCAGCAGGTCATCGACCTTGCTGCCGGCCGACAGCACGCTGGCGCGCAGCCGCTCGGGGTGGCGGGCGATCACGTCCAGTGCCGACGTGCCGATCGAACCGGTCGCGCCGAACACGGCGACCTGACGGAGAGAAGTGCCAGCCATGCCTAGAATCCGAGAATTTCCTTGCCGAGTGCGAACACCGGCAGGGCGGCGAGCACGCCATCGACACGGTCCAGTACGCCGCCGTGGCCCGGAATCAGCGTGCCCGAGTCCTTGGCACCGGCGTGGCGCTTGAGCAGGCTCTCGAACAGGTCGCCGAGTACCGAGGCCAGCACCGTGACCGCCGCGACCAGGACCAGCTGCGGCACGTGCGCCAGGGTCAGCCCGGCCAGCCAGCCGAAGGCGCAGGCCACCGCAATGCCGGCAATCATCCCGCCGAGCAGGCCTTCGATGGTCTTGTTCGGGCTGATGCGCGGCGCCAGCTTGTGCTTGCCGAACGCGCGCCCGGCGAAATACGCGCCAGAGTCGGCCGCCCAGACCATGGTCAGCGCGGTCAACAGCCACAGATTGCCCTTGTCCGGGCTGGCATGCAGCAGCACCAGCGCAGCCCACGCCGGCAGCACCGCCAGGGTGCCGGCCGCCAGCTTGAGCGCACGCGCCTGGCCATTGCCATGGTCGGCGCCGAAGGTGAAAAAACGTAGCCACAGCAGCGCCAGCAGCCACCAGGCAACGCCCACCAGCGCCGCAATCTGGAACAGCACCATGGAGCCGGCCGAGGCCCACACCATCAGCACCATCAGCAGCAGGTTGAGCGTCAACAGCACGGTGCGCGGCAGGCTGTCGTCGATGCCGGAGAGCTTGAGCCACTCCCACAGGCCGGTCAGGAACAGGACCGCCGCCACCGCTGCCAGCCATTGGGTAGGCAGCAGCACGATCGCGCAAATCGCGAGCGGCGCCATGATCAGCGCGGCAATCACGCGGGTCTTGGTCATGCGGAGGACGTCTCCGTCGCCTTGTCGGCGATCTGTGCGCTGGTCAGGCCGAAGCGGCGTTCGCGCCCGGCGTAATCGTCCAGCGCCTGCTGCAGCACGCCGGCATCGAACTCCGGCCACAAGGTTTCGGTGAACCACAGCTCGGTGTAGGCCAGCTGCCACAGCAGGAAATTGCTGATGCGGGTATCGCCACCGGTGCGGATGAACAGATCCGGCGCCGGCAGGTCGGCCAGGGCGACCCGGCTGGACAGCAGCGCTTCGTCGATCTGCTGAGGTTGCAGACGGCCGGCGGCGACATCTTCGGCCAATGCGCGGGCAGCCGCAGCGATGTCCTGGCGGCCGCCGTAGCTGGCCGCAATGCTCAGCACCAACCGTGAATTGGCGGCAGTGCTGCGCTCGGCGCCGGCCATGCGGTCGCGCAACGGTGCGGCGAAGCGGCTGCGATCGCCGATGAAGCGCACCTGCACGCCACGCCGCTGCAGCTCTTCGACCTCGCGGTCGAGCGCATGCAGGAACAGCTTCATGAGCGCGTCGACCTCATCCTGCGGACGGCCCCAGTTTTCACTGGAAAAGGCGAACAGGGTGAGCGCCGACACGCCTTTTTCCAGGCAGAAATCGATGGTGCGATTGACCGCGCGCGCACCGGCGCGGTGGCCGATGACGCGTGGACGACGCCGACGCTGCGCCCAACGCCCGTTGCCATCCATGATGATGGCAATGTGGCGCGGCACGGCAACGGCAGAAGGGACGGGATGCATGGCAGGAAATGCCACGATCAGACCGTCATCAAGTCCTGTTCCTTGGCCTTGACGACCTCATCCACATCCTTGATGGCCTTGTCGGTGAGCTTCTGGATGTCGTCCTCGGCGCTACGGGCTTCGTCTTCGGTGACGGCCTTGTCCTTGAGCAGATCCTTGACCTGCTGATTGGCATCGCGGCGGATGTTGCGGATGGCCACCTTGCTGTCTTCGCCTTCGCCATGCACCGACTTGCTGAGCTCCTTGCGGCGCTCCTCGGTCAGCGGCGGCAGGTTCAGGCGGATCACGGTGCCGACCACGGTCGGTGTCAGGCCCAGGTCCGAGGCGTAAATGGCCTTTTCCACGTCCTTGATCATGCCCTTGTCGAACAGGCTGATGACCAGCGAGCGGCCTTCTGAGACGCTGATGCTGGCAACCTGGTTCAGGGGGGTGTCGGTGCCGTAGGCCTTGACCTTGATGCCGTCCAGCAGCGCCGGCGAGGCGCGGCCGGTGCGAACGGTGGTCAGGGAATGGCGCAGAGCATCGATGCTCTTGGTCATGCGCGTCTGCGCGTCTTGTTTGATCTGGGTGAGCATCGCCGGAATCCGTGTGGAGCTGAATCCGGGGATTATAGCCGGGACTGAGGTTCCCGACTCGCAGGCCGTCAGGAACTGCGTAGCTGGCTCACCTGCAGCGCCGTTTCACTGCGGGCATCGGTCTCGATCAGCCAGCAGCGCAATGCGTTGCACCACGCTGCACCGATTCCCGATTCCCGACCTCAGCTACGGCCCTGCACCAGCGTGCCGATCTGCTCGCCATGCAAGATGCGCAGCAGCACGCCCGGCTCGCTCATGCCGAAGATGCGTAGCGGCAGGTCGCTGTCGCGCGCCAGTGCGAAGGCGGCGGTGTCCATCACTTCCAGGCCCTGCATGATCACCTGATCGTAGGTCAGGCTGTCGTAGCGCACCGCGTCGGTGTGCTTCTTCGGGTCCTTGTCGTAGACGCCGTCGACCTTGGTTGCCTTGAGCAGCAGGTCGGCGCCGATTTCGATCGCACGCAGCGCCGCACCGGAGTCGGTGGTGAAGAACGGATTGCCGGTGCCGGCAGCAAAAATCGCGATGCGGCCCTTTTCCAGATGCCGGATCGCACGGCGGCGGATGAAGTCTTCGCAGACGTCGTTGATCTTGATCGCGCTCATCACGCGCACCTTGGCGCCGAGCTTTTCCAGCGCATCCTGCATCGCCAGCGCATTGATCACCGTGGCCAGCATGCCCATGTGGTCGCCGGTGACACGGTCCATGCCGCTGGCAGCCAGGCCGGCGCCGCGGAAGATGTTGCCGCCGCCGATCACCAGTGCCACCTGCGCACCAGCCTGCTGGGCTTCGATCACTTCATGCGCAAGGCGATTGATGACCTTGGGGTCGATGCCGTAATCCCCGTCTCCCATCAGCGCCTCCCCGGAAAGTTTGAGAAGGATGCGGCGATAGGGAAGTTCGGACATGGGGAGGCCTCGGGGGTGGGGGACGGCAAACGCCGGCAATTCTAGCGGAAGCCCGTCACCTGGCGTGGTAAAAATTCCTTTGTCGTCGATCGAGGTGACGGGTCGCTCAGTGTGCCCGCGGGTTCGGCGGCGTCGGCACATCGGTCGCATCGTAAGCAGTGACACGGTTGCGGCCGCGATGCTTGGAGCGGTACAGCGTGCTGTCTGCGGCCTGCAGCAAATGTTCGATGCTTTCGAACTGGCGTTCGATGCCGCCATGCGTGGCCAGGCCCGCGGAGAACGTGATATGTAGCGGGCCGTCCTGCAATTGCGCCATCGGCGTGCGCGCGGTCTCGGCAAGGATGCGCTCGATCACCATCAACGCCGCATCGGCAGGCGTGTTGGGCAGGATCACCAGAAATTCTTCGCCGCCATAGCGCGCCACCAGATCGCTGGTGCGCACCATGCGTTGCAGCGTTTGCGCGAAGTTGCGCAGCACCTCGTCGCCGGCCAGATGCCCATGCGCATCGTTGACGCGCTTGAAGTCGTCCAGGTCGATGAAAGCGATCGACAGCGGCCAGCCCTGACGCGAGGCCAGTTCGAATTCGTGTGCCAAGGCAGTGCCGAGCTGATGCCGGTTGAACACGCCGGTCAGCGCATCGCGGCTGGCCTGTTCGGCCAGATGCCGCATGCGGTTTTCCGATTCGTCGGCATGCCGGCGTGCTTCGGCCACGTCCTGCAATTCGCGCAGGCTGCGCAGCATCGCCAACTCGCGCGCCTGCTCGAAGATCATCTGGATATGTTCGGGTTGCGGCACGCGGATGTCGAACAGCGCTTCCAGTTCGGGCAGCGATTCGGCGATGCGTTCGATCACTTTTTCGAAGCGTTCGGCGTCCAGCTCCAGCACATCCTGGGCCTGCCGCTGCGCATGTTCGGTCGCCGTCACGGCACTGGCCGAAAGCCAGATATCGGCCAGGCGTCCTGACAGCGCCACGCAGGCCATGAACGGTTCCAGGCCAGCGGGCTCTTCTTCGCTCTGTGCGATCGCATTCTGCAGGTACGGCGGCAGCTGCCACTGATGTGCCAGCCACGCACCGACTTCGGCATGGGTTGCGCCCAGGTGCTCGCGTTCGGCTTCCAGCAGCGAGGCATTGTCGGGCGCCTGTTCCAGCAGTGGCCCGTACAGCTCGGGCGCGCCCTGCAGCAGGGCCAGCTTGCCGATGTCCTGCAGCAGGCCGGCCAGCATCAGTTCTTCGGGTTTGCGAATGCCATAGGCCTGGCCAAGGATGCGGCTGGCCAGCGCGCACAGGCCGGCGCGGCGCCAGATGCGCTCATGCAGCGGGTGGGCGATGAAGGTGCTGCGCACGCCGTGCACCATCGAAAACCCCAGCGCCAGGCTCAAGGTCGCATTGAGGCCGAGCATGGTCAGTGCCTGACCGAGGTTGTCGATGCGGCGGCGGCTGGCGTACAGCGGCGAATTGGCCACCCGCAGCATGCGCGCGCTCAATGCCATGTCCATGCCGATGACGTTGGCGGTGGTGGTCATGTCCACATCCGGGTCCTGCGCAAGCTCGATGATGCGCAGCGCAACGCCCGGCGGCGATGGCAGGTTACGGCAGTAGTGCAGGGCGGCCTGGAGATCTGGTTGCATAGTCATCGCCGACAGTGATCGCAAGCATACAGCTGCGTTCGTTGAGTGGGGCACGCCATGCTCCGCCATCGCCGCGCGGCAACGCGTGCGTGATGGGCGTCAAAGCCTGGTCGGCATCTTGAGGTAGCGGCAACGCCGATCACATCTGTAGAGTTGAGGTCGCTTGAGGGGAGTGCGGATGCGTTCGCTTCAGCTTCGCGCCGCGCCGTGAAGGTGCAACTGTCAGGCAAAAAAAAGCCGCGGCATGCCGCGGCTTTTTAAAGTGGCGAAGATCAGGCCAGACCGGCCTGCTTCATCACTTCGGCAGCGTAGTCTTCCACCACCTTCTCGATGCCTTCGCCAACGGCCAGGCGCTGGAAGCCGACGACGTCTGCGCCGGCAGCCTTGACTGCCTGCTCGACTGTCTGATCGGTGTTCAGCACATACGGCTGGCCGTACAGCGTCACTTCGTTGACGATCTTGCTGATCTTGCCGCTGATGATCTTTTCCAGGATCTCGGCCGGCTTGGACTTGTCCTTCTCGGACATCTTGGCCAGTTCGATTTCCTTTTCCTTGGCAACGAATTCGGCCGGAACGTCGGATGCCTTGACGTGCGGCGGGTTCATGGCAGCGATGTGCATCGCAATGCCGCGCGCCAGCTCGATGTCGCCACCCTTCAGCTCGACCAGCACGCCGATACGGCCGCCGTGCACGTAGGCAGCAACGTTGTTGGCGCTGTCGATACGGACCAGGCGGCGCACCTGCAGGTTCTCGCCGACCTTGGCGATGACCGCAGCGCGACGTTCTTCGATGGTCTCGCCGCTGTCGAGCTTGACGCTCTTGAGCGCTTCGGCATCGGCAACACCGGAGGTCAGTGCGGCGTTGGCGACGACCTCGGTAAATGCCAGGAAGTTCTCGTCCTTGGCAACGAAGTCGGTTTCGGAGTTGACTTCGACCAGTACGGCCTTGCCGCCGGCCTGTGCAGTGGCGATGCGGCCTTCGGCGGCAACGCGGTCGGCCTTCTTGTCGGCCTTGGCCAGGCCCGACTTGCGCAGCCACTCGGCCGCGGCGTCGATGTCGCCCGCGTTTTCGACGAGTGCCTTCTTGCACTCCATCATGCCGGCGCCGGTGCGCTCGCGCAGTTCCTTGACCAGGGAAGCAGTGATTTCCATGGAATTACCTCATATGGACGAATGCGTGCGGCGGAAGTATTTCCGCCAGTAGGAGACGGTGCAGCGTGCCGCCGCCTCCGTAGATGTGTTCAGTGGCCACAACGACGGGCCGCGAGGGCACCGTCGGGGCGACGGCCGCACAGCATGGTGCGGCCGCATTGCATGCCGATTACTCGGCAGCGGGGGCAGCCGGTGCTTCCGCGGCAGCGGCCGGAGCGTCAGCCTTCTTTTCGCCCTTCTTGGCCGGAGCGCGACGGCCCTTGCCTTCGTCGCCGGATTCGGCCGAGAACTCTTCTTCGCGCACCGACGCCGAGTTCGGCGCAGCAGCCTTGCCTTCCAGCACGGCATCGGCAGCGGCACGTGCGTACAGCTGCACGGCGCGGATGGCGTCGTCGTTACCCGGAATGGCGTAGTCGACCAGGGCCGGATCGTAGTTGGTGTCGACCACGGCGATCACCGGGATGCCGAGCTTCTTGGCTTCCTTGATGGCGATGTCTTCATGGCCGATGTCGATCACGAAGATCGCGTCGGGCAGGCGGTTCATTTCCTTGATGCCGCCGAGCGAGGCGTCCAGCTTCTCGCGCTCGCGACGCAGGCCCAGCACTTCGTGCTTGACCAGCTTTTCGAAGGTGCCGTCGGTCTCGGCTGCTTCCAGTTCCTTCAGGCGGGCAACCGACTGCTTCACGGTACGGAAGTTGGTCAGCGTGCCGCCCAGCCAGCGCTGGGTCATGAACGGCATGTTGCAACGCTCGGCTTCTTCCTTGATGGACTCGCGCGCGCTGCGCTTGGTGCCCAGAAACAGCACGGTGCCGCGCTTCTGCGCGATCGAGGAGAGGAAGTTCATCGCATCGTTGAAGAGCGGAACGGTCTTCTCGAGGTTGATGATGTGGATCCTGCCGCGCGCGCCGAAGATGTACGGCGCCATCTTGGGGTTCCAGTAGCGGGTCTGGTGGCCGAAATGGACGCCGGCTTCCAGCATCTGGCGCATGGTGACTTGGGGCATTGAAGTAACTCCGTAAGAGCGGAATCGCCGTGCGCGGCCTTGACTTTTAGAGTCCGCACATGGGTATGCGGACTGTTGCGAGGGACTCGCATCAAACGCACAAGATTCCGGGGTTGGGCTTCCCTGTTGCCTCCGCGACGAACCCCTTGTGAGGGCACCCCGGCGCGGATGGCGGCAGCAGGTGTGAATTCGTCGGTGACGTCCGACGTGAACGACGCAATGCGCGAGAGACGCAAAACAGCCGGCGGAGTATAGCTGGCTGGGTGCTGTGACGCAATTGGTATGGTTCTGAGGCAGCTGACAGTGATCGCTGGGGGATTCGGGATTAGAGATTGGTTTGGAGCGGATCGCGAATGACCGATCGTGTCGCACATACCCAAGGGCGGCGAGGCCAGCAACGCTTTTGCGAATCCCCAATCCCGAAGTCCCAATCCCGGCCCTCAGGGCTCCAGGGCCAACGTACTCTCGATATCGCTATTGACGCGCGCCACAAACCGGCCGCTGCCGGCGGGCAGGCCGGCGGGTAGGGGCCATTGGCGGGTCTGGCCGGGCAGAACGTAGCCGGCCAGGTCGTCGCGGATGCTGCGGCGGATGCCGCCAGCGTCGATATAGGCCAGATCGGCCAGCCGTGCGTGGCTGAGCCCGGGGTTATAGATGCGCAGCGTGCGGTCGCTGCCGTGCCCGGCCAGGCTTGCCTGCAGTGCCGGATGGGCGGCACTGGGTTGGCTGGGGAGCGCAAAGACCGGGGTGGAGTAGCGCAGCAGCTCGGTCTCCTCGCCGATGGCGTGCTGGGTCACGACGAGCCGGTAGCTGTCTTCGGCGTGCGCGGGGCTGGGGCCCAGGCGGATCACCCGCAACAGCTGCCGGCCTTGCGAAGGAATTTCGAAATGCGACGGGCTGACGGTCGCACCGGTGGCCGGCTCCAGCAGTTCGCGCTCGCCGTCCTGACGCCAGCGGTAGAGCTTGGCATCGGCACGCCACGGCTGTGCGGCCTGGTTGTAGAGCCAGATGGTTGTCTGGTCGCTGTCGGCCGGGATATGCGCGGTGGTCGGTGCGATGGCGATCTCGGCAGCGCCAGCGGCGCCGATGCCGGCGCAAGCCAGGCTCATGACCCAGGCCAGCAGACCGCGAACAGGGCAAGGCGCGGCCATGCTCAGAACGCGATGGTGGTGAAGCGCGCGCTGCCGGCGGGCGCAGGCCCCGCAAGTGCGCTGGCGTCCTGGCCGGTGCTGGTGACGGCGGGTTCGGTGCTGCGTGCCGGCTGGGCGATCGCCATCGGCGTGCCCCTGGAGCAACTGGCGCGCGGCGGCGTGGTGCGCAGCTCGCAACCGCTCAGCAGCCGCAGTCCGATGTGCAGGGTGAAGTTCTCCGGGCCGCGGGCGGTGGCCGGGCTGGCCGCGGTCGAGGTCGCGGTGCAGACGAGGGCGGCCAGCGTCAGGCGCTTGAGCGAGGTGACCAGCGTCATGAAGGCAATCGTTTGCATTGGAGACGTAATAAATAGCGACGTCCCCGATGCGAACTTTATTAACTGTCAGTAAGTAATGGAGACGGTCACCGTGTCGTTGTAGGCGCCTGCAATGGGCTGCTGCGGTGCCGGCGCGCGGCCATGGACGGTCACCGTCTGCGCCAGTCCGTTGCCGGTGCCGCTGAGCGTGTCGACGCCGATGCCGGTGCCCCAGCGGTTGCTGCGGCCGGCATCCCGGTAGAGCTCGTAGGCGATGTAATTGGCGCTTGTGGCATGGCGCATGCGCCGGGTGCTGCCGCTGGCATTGATGCCGTCGCCCAGCCCGATGTTCCAGGCGGTGCGGTTGGTACACGACAGGCTGATGGTGGAGGTACGGTCGATGGCGGTATCGATGGTGCCGGCGATGCTGCCGAAATCCAGGTCGGTGGTGACATAGGTATTGCAACGGGCCGGCACGGTGGCCGAGGCGGTGAACGGAAACGCGTTGCTGGCGGTCTTGGCACCGCTGCCGCCGGCCGTGCAGCTGCTCGGCGCCGGCGGGATGCCGATGATGCTCTCGTTGTAGGAGTAGCGCAGCACGGTGTCGGCCCCGCCGAAACTGCTGGTGTGGTTGCCCGCCGACAGGATCTGGCTGGCCGGGATCCGCCCGTAGATGGTGATGGTGGTCGTTTGCGAGCCGCCGGTGATCACCGGCACGCCGTAGGACAGGGTCAGCAGGCGCGGCGAGGGTGCCGCCGACCCGGTGGCCCCCCAGATCTGGGTGCGCGTGGCCTCGCTGTAGATCTGGAAGTCCAGGCTGTCGCTGGTGGGGTTGAGCATGCGGCGTGGTGCATACACGCCGCCGCTGGCACTGCCCGGCCCAAGGTCCAGGCACAGGCTCACCTGCGCATAGCCCAGCACGCTGAGCGCGGCGGTCGCGCAGGAAACGTTGAGCGTTGCCACCGCATCGGTGGTGCCGTTGGCCGCCACACTGCCGAAGGCCAGCGGGGTGCCAAGCGTCACGGTGCAGGTGGTGTCCGCATGCGCGCGCTCATTGGGCGCGAGCCATAACGTGGCGATCGTCAGCGCAAGCGCCAGCCGCCAGAGCGGGGTCATGGTCATGGTCATGGCGTTGTTTGCTCAGCCACGCACGGCAGCGGGCCGACCCGCGGAATGCCGCCCGGGTCGGCCGGGTAGGAGAACTGCGCCACGCAATGGCCATCGGGCAGGTCCACCAGGATGCGGTTGTCGCGTTGCAGGTTGTCCAGATAGGTTTCGCCGTCGTAGCCGACCACCACGCGCTCGGCCCCGCCCTCGCGCTGCACCACACTGCCGACCGGCAGCGGCGCGCCATGCGCATCGTGCAGCACGATGATGGCAGCGCGGACGCGGGTGATGCCGAAACGCACCGCCACCCCGGACTGCTGGCGCGGCGTCACCGCAGTATCGACGCGGTCCACGCGCAGGTCCGCCGGCAGGGTCAGGGTGTCGATGGACAACTGGTTGCGCTGCCACGATTGCAATGGCGTCACCAGCAGGGTGCCGCGCGCGTCGGTGACCCCGATCAAGCGGTTTTCCAGCCGCACCGGAATGCCGGGCTGGCCGTCGGTGGACACCACCGCGAACGCGTCCTGGATGTCGCGCGCGGCAAAGCCGCGGCCGTTCATCCACACCAGGCTGCCGCTGGCGCTGGCATAGCCGAAATTGTCGCCATCCTGGTTGGCGGCGCCGATGTTGTAGCGGCCGACCCGATTCAACCAACCCAGCTCGGCCAGCCCGCCGCTGGCGTCGTCGCCGGCACGTCCCTGCAGGCGCCAGCCGATGCCACCCAGATCGCCATCGCCGGGCAATGGCTGGCTGATGTCGGCCACAAATCCGGTGCGGTTGCCGTTGCGCTGCATCGATGCGCTGGCCTGGCGCAATTCCCCGAAGGTGGTCGACAGCGACAGGTACAGGCTGCGATCGCTGGAGACATCCAGATTCTGGTTGCCCGATAGATTGGCCGCCCAGTTGCGCCCGAAATTGCGCGACCAGAACACGCTGGCATAGCGCGAGGTGTCGCCTTGCGGATAGCTCAGCCGCACGTAGCTGGTGCCGAGCGAACCGATCGGGTCGATGTTGACGCCGAACGCTGCGCGGTCGCTGATGCGCGCGGGCAGCGCGCCTTGCAATGCGCCCAGGTCGCGGTAATCGCCATGGGTGCGCTGGGTGCCCAGGTTGAGGTTGAAGCGCCGGTTGTTCCAGCCGTAGCCCAGCACGTACTGGCCGCCACGTAGCGCGTCCATCCGGCTGTGCGCGTAGGCCGCGTTGAGCACGCCGCCCACCCCAAGCAGCCACACGCCGCCGGCACCGGCATTGATCACGCTGCCGCCGGTTTCGGCATGCGCCTCGATGGTGAAATCGTCGCGCAGGCCTTTGCGAAATGTGGCGCTGGCCACGCGGCGTCGATCGTAGGAAAACGAGCGCACGCCGTAGTCGCGGCGCAAATGGCCGATACCGGCCGACCACTCGGAAATGCCGCGCGCCAACAATTGCGGTGTGCCGTAGAACGCGAAGTCCAGCCGACGCACGCGGCCGAACGCGTCGGTCACCACGATCTGCGCCTGGCCGGTGCCGCTGATGCCCGGTTGCGCGGCCAACTGAAACGGCCCGGCCGGCACCTGGCCGCTGTATTGGCGTAGCCCGTCCACGTACAGCTCCACCGTGGAAGGCAGCGCAGCTTCGCCCAGAAAGCTGGGCGTCGGCGTCAGCACACGGTACGGCTGCAAGGCGTAGTTGCGGCCGATCTGCACGCCGCCCAGACGGATCGAGCGGCTCCAGTCGACAAAGCCGCTGTAGAAGTCGCCCACCGTCAGGCTGGTGGCACTGTCCGGGAAATCCATCTGCCAGGCGCTGTCCAGGCGCACCGCTTCGCTGCGCCAGCGCTGGTCCTGCGGGCGGTCGTAGGCCAGAAACACCGCGGTGGTATCGACCATGCCGCGGCCGATGCCAAAGGCGCGCAATTCGGTGGCCAGCGAGACGTTGCTGGCGCCGGTATTGCGCGTGGCATACAGGTCGTAATTGAGCAGCAGGCCCGGCGATGCGGTGGCGCTGGGCGGAGCCACTTCTTCGGTTTTCAGCACCGTGGTGGATAACGACAGCTGCGCAAGCGGCACCTGTAGCGCGAGCCGCTGCAGTGCGGCGTCGTAGCGCACCTCCACATCGGGCAGGCGGTCCAGATCGACCAGCTCGCCAGGGGCGCGGTCGGCCAGGATGAAGCCGAGTCTGCGCAGGGTTTCCACCGAGCCGCGCAGCTGGCCGTCGACCAGCTCGAACGCTGCCAGGCCACGGTCGGCCTGGTTCAAGGTCACGTCCAGATACAGCGTTTGCGGTTGTGGCGTGGCGCTGGGCGGCGGCTGATCGGGAAGCGACGCCACATCGGCCAGATCGCCGGCTGCGGCGCTGCCCAGGCAGGTGGCGGTCGCAATCAGCGTCATCGCCAGCCGCGCCGCATCACGGCGCCGCCGGTGCAGCCAACAAAGTGCGTTCGTCAGCCTCACCGTTGATCCTTGCGATGATGGTGCCGCGGCTGAACTGCGCCAGTGGCGCACCCAGCGACCAGCGCATGGTCTGGCCGGGCAGCACATAACCGACCAAGCCATTCAACGCCGTCTTGGTTGCGCCATCGACCTGGTGCCGCAGGTCGGCGACCTGGGCATGGCCGTTGCCGGTATTGCTGATCTGGATCTGCGCGGTGCCGTCGCTGCCGGCAACCACTTGCGCGCTCAAGGTCGGCGTAGGTTCGCTCTTGCCGGGTGGCAGCAGGAAGATCGGCACCGAGTAGCGCAGCACGAACTGCATGCCCTTGCGGTCGGTATCGGCGCTGGGCAGTTCGTCGACGATGATGCGGTAACACAACTCCTGCCCGGTCGGCGCAGCTCCGGCGCGGATCACCCGGATCAACTGCCGTTCGCCGGCAGCCAGGGTGCGCATCGGTGGGCTGACCAACAGGTCCTGGGTGGGATCGAGCTGATCCTGCCCATCGCGCTGGGTCCAGCGATAGGCGCGGGTCTGCACCTGTACCGGCACGCTGCCGCTGTTGCTCAGCCACAGGCCGTCGGCGCTTTGCTGCGCGCTCAGGCTCAACGAGGTCGGCGCCAACTGCAGGCTGGCTGCCTGTGCCGGCGATGACACGACGCTGCTGGCCGCTGCCAGCGTCAGCGTCAGCGCCACTGCGGCCGACATCAGCCATGCGGGCAAACGGGGCGGCAAGCGGTGATGCAGGGGCATGCGCGTGCTCAATAGACGATCGTGGCAGTGATCGTGTCCTGGTAACTACCGGTCGCGGGATTGTTGGCCGACGGGTTGGTCACACGACCGTAGACCGGGTAGACCTGGTTGATGCCGGTTGCCGTACGGCTGAGCGTGTTGGTGCCGGTGGTGCTGCCCCACACCGTGCTGCGGCCCAGATCCTGGTACAGCTGGTAGGCAATGAAATTGTTGGTGGTCACCAGCGGGTCTGCATTCTTCATGCGGCGGGTGGTGACGTCGTTGGCGGTGCCGGCATTGCTGCCTGCGCTCAACGCGATGTTGTACGGGGTCAGTGCGGTGCACTGCGCGGTCACACTGCCGTTGGCGTCCGCATTGGCGGTCGAGGTCGAGAGCACCGAGCCGAAGTCGACGTCCGTCGCGGAGGCGGCGGTGATCGTGCAGGCCTTGGTGACGGCGATCTTGACGTTGAAGGTGGTGGTATCTGCTGCAGTGGCAACGCCAATGGTCGAGAGCAGGCCAAGGGACAGCAGGACAGGGCGAACAGTACGCATGGACATTTCCTTGACCGTTCCGGTCGTTGATGACGCGACAACGTGTCGCCCTCCCTGCAATGCATCTGCTGTGCCAAACATACCGCCGAATTCAGGTGCTATCTAGCTGTCTCGGCTGGCGTTTTTTGTGAAATTGTGATGTCTTATGGATGACTCCGTTAACGGAGGTTTTTGACGCCTGCGGTACTGCGTCACACATGAATAGGCGCTGGCGACGGATCTCCGCCGCACCGCTCGCTTGCACCTGGCTGCTGCGCTCCGCAAAAAACGCGGGTGCGGGTCGTTCAGATTCAGCCCGAATCGGCGATAATCGTGGTCATGAGCGTCAATCTAAAAACCAGAGAAGAAATCGAACTGATGCGCGTCGCCGGCCGTCTGGCCGCCGAAGTGCTCGACGTCGTGGCCCCGTACGTCCAGCCGGGCGTCACCACCGCCGAGCTGGACCGCATCTGCCACGACCACATCGTCAACGTGCAGGGCACCATTCCTGCAAACGTGGGCTACCGCGGCTTTCCCAAAAGCGTGTGTACCTCCGTCAACAACGTGATCTGCCACGGCATCCCGAGCGCAGCCAAGGTGTTGAAGGACGGCGACATCGTCAATATCGACGTCACCGTCATCAAGGATGGCTGGCATGGCGATACCAGCCGCATGTATTACGTCGGCACCCCGTCGGTGATGGCCAAGCGCCTGGTCGACACCACGTATGAAGCGATGTGGCGCGGCATCCGTGCGGTCAAGCCGGGCGCCACGCTGGGCGATGTGGGCCACGCCATCCAGAAGTTCGCCGAATCCGAGCGTTTCAGCGTGGTGCGCGATTACTGCGGCCATGGCATCGGCAAGGTCTATCACGACGAGCCGCAGGTGATGCATTACGGCCGTCCGGGCGAAGGGCTGGTGCTCAAGCCGGGCATGACCTTCACCATCGAGCCGATGATCAACGAAGGCACCTATCACCATAAGACGCTGCCCGACGGCTGGACCGTGGTCACCAAGGACCGCAAGTTGTCGGCGCAGTGGGAACACATGGTGGCAGTCACCGAAGACGGCGTGGATGTGTTGACGCTGTCGGCCAATTCGCCCGCGCCGGTATGACCGACACGCCGGCGGATCGACCCGACCCGGGCGTCGCCGGCGACGCGGAATGGGCTGCCCAGGCCCGTCCGCTGCTGGTGCATGCGGACATGCGGCTGTGCAAGCGCTTCGATCAGGGCGAACCGATCGAGCGCCTGGTCGCGCTGCGCGCACGCGCGGTCGACCAATTGATGCGCAACGCCTGGACGCGCTGCATTCCGGCCGATAGCGGCTTGTCGCTGCATGCGGTGGGTGGTTACGGGCGTGGCGAGCTGTTTCCGCGCTCGGATGTGGATGTGCTGGTGCTGGGCGAAAACGTCGCGCAGCAGCAGCACGAGCAGTCATTGGCGCGCCTGTTTGCGCTGCTGTGGGATGTCGGCCTGTCGATCAGCCACGCGGTACGCTCGCCGGCGCAGTGCACGGCTGCGGCCGCCGACCAGACCGTGCTCACCGCCTTGATCGAATCGCGCGCGCTGGTGGCCGATGCCGCGGCGCGCGCGGCACTGGCAGCGGCGATCGCGCCGCAACGGGTGTGGCCGCCGCGCGATTTCTTCCAGGCCAAGCGCGAAGAGTTGCTGGCGCGCCACCAACGCTTTGGCGACACCGCCGACAACCTCGAACCCGACATCAAGGACGGCCCCGGCGGTCTGCGCGATCTGCAGACATTGGGTTGGATGGCCTTGCGCGCATTCGGGGTCAAGGACCTGGAAGCCCTGGTCGGGCTCGGCCATGTCGGCTTCGACGAAGCCGCCGCGTTGCGCCGCGAACGCGAGGAGCTTGCCCGTCTGCGTTTCGGTCTGCACATCGTGGCCAACCGGCCGGAAGAGCGCCTGCGTTTCGATTACCAAAAAACCTTGGCCGAGCGGCTCGGGTTTGCCGACGACCCGGAAAGCCTGGGCGTGGAAAAGATGATGCAGCGCTTCTATCGCAGCGCTGCGTTGATCCGCCGCATCAGCGACCGCTTGTTGCAGCGCTTCGAAGAACAGTTCGATGGCGAAGCGACGCCGGAGCCGCTGGGCGGCGGCTTCAGTCTGCGTCGCGGCTATCTGGCCGCCGATGCCGAAAGCTGGCCGGACGGCGATGTGTTGCAGGTGTTTGCGCTGTTCGCGCAATGGGCAGCGCACCGCGAGGTGCGCGGGCTGCACTCGCTCACTGCGCGCGCGTTGGCCGAGGTGCTGCGTGAGTTGCCGGCTTACGAGGTTGCCGATGCCACCGCTCGCGAGCGCTTCATGGCACTGCTGCGTGGCCCGCGTGCGGTGGAAACGCTCAATCGCATGGCGCGGCTGGGCGTGCTGGGCCAATGGATTCCTGCGTTCGCCAGCGTCTCCGGGCGCATGCAGTTCGACCTGTTCCATGTCTACACGGTGGACCAGCACACCTTGATGGTGTTGCGGAACATCGCGCTGTTTGCGGCCGGCCGCGCCGATGAGCGTTTTTCGATCACCCATGAAGTCTGGCCGCGCCTGCGCAAGCCGGAATTGCTGCTGCTGGCCGGGCTGTTTCACGACATCGCCAAGGGCCGCGGCGGCGATCACTCCGAACTCGGCGCGGTGGATGCGCGCGCCTTCTGCCTGGCGCATCGCCTGAGCGAGGGCGATACCGAGCTGGTGAGCTGGCTGGTGGAGCAGCACTTGCGCATGTCGGTCACCGCGCAGAAGCAGGACATCTCCGACTCGGAGGTGATCCACCGTTTCGCCACGTTGGTGGGCACGCGCGAGCGTCTGGATTATCTGTATCTGCTGACCTGCGCCGACATCGCCGGCACCAGCCCCAAGTTGTGGAATGCGTGGAAAGACCGGCTGCTGGCGGATCTGTATTTCGCTGCGCGTCGCGCCTTGCGCGAAGGGCTGGAACATCCGCCGCCGCGCGAGGAACGCTTGCGCGAAGCGCGCGAATCCGCACGCGCACTGATGCAGGCGCAAGGGCACGACGATGCCACCATCGACCGCCAGTTCGCCGGCATGCCGGACGAAAACTTCCTGCGCTTCCGTCCCGAGCAGCTCGCCTGGCAGGCGGTCTCGTTGATCGAAGTGCAGATCGGCCAGACCCTGGTCAAGGCGCGTCGCGCGGTACCCGACAACGATGCCTTGGAACTGTTCGTGTATTCGCCGGACCGCGATGGGCTGTTTGCGGCGATCGTGGCCACGCTGGATCGCAAGGGCTACGGCATTCACCGCGCGCGTGTGCTGGACGCACCGCACGATGCGATCTTCGACGTGTTCGAAGTGCTGCCGCAGGAAGGCTATGCCGATGGCGATCCGCAGCGTCTTGCCGCAGCGCTGCGGCAGGTGCTGGCCGGCGACCTGCAAAAAGTGCGGCCATCGCGGCGTGCGGTGCCGCGCCAGCTGCGGCATTTCCGCTTCGCGCCGCGGGTGGAATTCAGCGAGAGCGCCGGCGGCCGCCGCACCCGCATCAGCCTGGTCGCACCCGACCGCCCCGGCCTGCTGGCTGACGTCGCGCACGTGTTGCGCATCCAGCACCTGCGCGTGCACGACGCGCGGATCGCCACCTTCGGCGAGCGTGCCGAAGACCAGTTCCAGATCACCGACGAGCACGACCGCCCGTTGTCCGAATCCGCCCGGCAGGCCCTGCGCGATGCGCTGTGCGCCTGTCTTGACCCTGTCTAGCAACTCTCCGGAGACCCCCATGGCTATCAGCAAGAAGACCGCGCGCAAGCCGAGCGCGACCACCACCAACCCAGCGCCCACGCGCGCCGGCGCAACGCGCGGCAAGGCCGCCAAGGCGCCGGTTGCTGCCGCTTCCAAGCCGGTTGCCGGCGTCGGCAAGAACAACGCTGCTGCTGGCGCTGCCGGCAAGAAGGCTGCTGCGCCCAAGGCACCAGGCCAGAAGGCTGCCGCACGCAAGCCAGTCGGCAAGACGGCGAGCGCCGCTGCACCGCGCGTGGCCAAGCAGCCGACCAAGGTGGTCTCTGCACCGGCCGCCAAGAAGGCCGCTGCGGCCAAGAAGCTGCCGATCGCCGAGCAGGCCGTGCACACTGCCGCAGCGCCGGTGGGTCACGACGAACTCAAGGTGGGCATCGAAAGCGCATTCGAACGTCGTGCGACGTTGACCATGGACGAGATCGACGGCTCCACGCGCGCCATTGTCACGCGCGTGATCGACGGCCTGGAGAGCGGCGAGTTCCGCGTCGCCGAGCCGGACGGGCAGGGCGGCTGGACCGTCAACGAGTGGCTGAAGAAGGCCGTGCTGCTGTATTTCCGCGTCAACGAGATGGCGGTGATCGACGCGCAGCCGGCGCCGTTTTGGGACAAGGTGGAATCGCGCTTCGCCGGCTTCGGTGAGGCCGAATTCCGCAAGGCCGGCGTGCGCGTGGTGCCCGGTGCGGTGGCACGTCGCGGCAGTTACTTCGGCAAGGACGTGGTGCTGATGCCGAGCTTCACCAACATCGGCGCGTACGTGGGCGAAGGCAGCATGGTCGACACCTGGGCCACGGTGGGCTCGTGCGCGCAGATCGGCAAGCACTGCCATCTGTCCGGCGGCGCCGGCATCGGCGGCGTGCTCGAGCCGTTGCAGGCCAGCCCCACCATCATCGAAGATCACTGCTTCATCGGCGCACGCTCGGAAGTGGTGGAAGGCGTGGTGGTCGGCCACCACAGCGTGATCGGCATGGGCGTGTTCATCGGCCAGAGCACGCGCATCTACAACCGCGCCACCGGCGAGATTTCCTACGGCTACGTGCCGCCGTACAGCGTGGTGGTGTCCGGCCAGCTGCCATCCAAGGACGGCTCGCACTCGCTGTACTGTGCGGTGATCGTCAAGCAGGTGGATGCCAAGACGCGCAGCAAGACCAGCGTGAATGAATTGCTGCGCGGGCTGGCGGATTGATCCATCGTGCATCGGGAGGAGGTTTGCGAGTTGCTCGGGCGCCGGACGCATGCTTCCCTTCTCCCACCGGGAGAAGGTGGCGCAAAGCGCCGGATGAGGGTCCGGGCGAAGCCTGACGCGCGTTCTGTAGAAGGCTTCACCCGTACCCTTACCCCAACCCCTCTCCCGGTGGGAGAGGGGCGTTATAGGCCGATTTTACGGGATACAGATGACCACGCTCTACGGATTGAAGAACTGCGACACCTGCAAGAAGGCCACCAAGTGGATGGAGCGCTTCGGTGTGGCCTATACGTTTGTGGATTACCGGGACAACAAGCCGTCGCCGGAGACACTGCTGGAGTGGGCCGGCCAGGCGGGTGGATTCGACGCCTTGATCAACAAGTCCTCCACCACCTGGCGGCAGTTGCCCGACAACAAGAAGGCGCCCGGTTCGGATGCCGAGTGGAAGCTGCTGCTGCGCGAGTCCCCGCAGCTGATTCGCCGCCCGCTGGTGGTCACCGACGATGGCGTGCTGAGTCAGGGCTTTTCCGATAACGGCTTCAAGAAGCGGTTCGGCATCGCGTGAGCGAGCGCGGTTTCGCCAGCGATGCCGGAGCTTGCTGCCGCTGGCATCGTTGCTGCGATTGGTTCGTCGATCGCCGGTTCGTTAGTTCGTGTATCAGCCCGGCAAGCCGGTCGACGCAGCGTTGGCAACGACTCCATGACTGTCTGCAAGCTAGCCCGATACAGCGCCTGCAACCGCGATCGAATTAAACAAATCAATGCAGACCCGATCCACTCCCTCAACGCCGCTGATGCGGCTCTACTGCGGTGACGTTTCATGAGCGATGTGCTGGATCTGACCTGTGACCTCATTGCACGTGCCTCGGTAACGCCGGTGGATGCCGGATGTCAGGCGGTGATCGCGCAGCGCCTGAGCGCGGCCGGCTTCGCCTGCGAGCACTTGCGCCTGGGCGAGGTCGACAACCTGTGGGCCACGCACGGCAGCGGTGCGCCGGTGCTGTTGCTGCTCGGGCATACCGATGTGGTGCCGCCGGGGCCGCGCCAGGCATGGAGCAGCGATCCGTTCGATCCGCAGGTTCGCGATGGCGTGCTGTACGGGCGTGGCGCTGCGGACATGAAAGGCAGCGTCGCTGCGTTCGTCATTGCCGCAGAGCAGTTCGTCGCCGCGCACCCAACGCATACCGGCACGCTGGCGGTGCTGCTGACCTCGGACGAAGAGGGCGATGCCATCGATGGCGTGCGCCGGGTTGCCGACGTGTTTCGCGAACGTGGGCAACCAATCGATTGGTGCATTACCGGCGAGCCTTCGTCCACCGAGCGGCTGGGCGATTTGTTGCGCGTGGGCCGTCGCGGCAGCCTGTCCGGCACGCTCACCGTCAAGGGCGTGCAGGGGCATGTGGCGTATCCGCACAAGGCGCGCAACCCGATCCATCTGGCAGCGCCTGCGCTGGCCGAACTGGTGGCGCGGCAATGGGACGAGGGCTTCGAAAGCTTCCCGCCGACCAGCCTGCAACTTTCCAACATCCATGCCGGCACCGGCGCCAACAACGTGATTCCCGGCGAGCTGCAGGTGGCCTTCAATCTGCGCTACACCCCGCACTGGGACGCGCCGCGCCTGGAGGCCGAAATCACCGCGTTGCTCGATCGGCATGCGCTGGACTATGCGTTGCGCTGGCATCGCAGCGGCGAGCCGTTCTACACCCCGGAAGGGCGTTTGCGCAGTGTCGCGCGTGAAGTGCTGGGCGCGTTCGCCGGTGCGCCGCCGGAAGAGAGCACCGGTGGCGGCACCTCCGACGCGCGCTTCATCGCACCGCTGGGCGCGCAATGCATCGAAGTCGGCCCGGTCAATGCCAGCATCCACCAGGTCGACGAGCATGTGCGCGTGGCCGATCTGGAGGCACTGCCGGCGCTGTATCGCACCCTGATCGAGCGTTTGCTGACCTGACGTGTGGAGTGATCCAGTCGGGCGCCGCCCGGTGTATTGCGAAGGCCGGCGCTACCGAGTGCATCGACCAGCGGCGTAGCGATTTTGCTCCGAGACGCATGCAGCGCCGAGTCGCGCCGACGCTTCGCCGATTGCATCGCCGTGTCGTCGGAACCGCGTTGCTACATGGCGCGACCGCACAGGTACCGCCGGCTAATCGAACGTCCAGAAGGGTGGTTCGATTGCCTCGCGCCAATATGCTTCGTCGGCCATGCAAAACGTTTGTGCGGAGGCTTTGGCAAACCAGACTGCCGCCGCATCCACATCGCGCGTCACCCCGCTATTGCCGCGCCCGAGCAACAGGCCGGTGAAATACTGACCATACACATTGCCCTGGTCCGCCGCACGCCGGTACCAACGCAGTGCTTGCGCTCCATCGCTGGCCACACCCAATCCCTTTTCATAGAGCGCGTCAAGATCGACCTGCGCCTCGGCATCGCCACTGTGTGCGCGCCGCTGGATGTCGCGCACCAGTGGATGCGCCTCGCCGATACACGGCGCCACCGCATCGGGAAGACCGGAAGAGCCGGACCAGTATCGCTGGTAGACGGTGTCGCGCAGATCCCAGCGCAATGCAGCGGCGGCGTTTCCGCGGTCACGGTGGAACTTGGCGAGTTCGGCGATGGCATGGGGGTCGGCGTGCATGGCGGCCGCCAGGTACCAGCGCTCGGCTTTGGGCGGCGATGCGCGCAATGCCGCGCGCTGGTCGATATGCGGGCTGTCGGAGTGGGACAGCGTCCCGCTCGCCCAGATCCGTCCCAGCGCCAGTTCGGCGCGGGTGTTGCGGAACGTCCACGGGGTGATCGCGGCGGCGCGCTCGTACCAGTGGATGGCGCGCGGCTCGTTGCGTGCCTCCAGGCGTTCGGCCGCATTTCACGCGCTGTCGAAACTTCCATCAGACGCCTGTTGTTCCAGCTGTTGCAGATAGGCGGGATCGGTGCGCGGTGGGTTGCTGCTGCAGGCCTGCTGCAACAAGGCAAGCAACAGGGCCAGGGGCGGCATGCGTCCGATGCGTGGGGTCATTCCAGTATTGCCGACTGCGGGGCGATCATTATCCTCGCACTGCGCTCGTGCGACCGCGCGGCGTGCTGCGCCGCTGGCTTGGTTGCCATCGCAACAGTTGCGCCACCGGCGAAAGCGGGATACGGTCGGGCCATGACATCGCCCCTGTCCAACGTCAATAACGCCAACCGCAACACGCTGCGCGCGAATAATCGTGCGCGGCCGATGCGGGTCTGCGACTAGGCGAAGTACACCAAACGCCCAGGAATCAGAAAACCCGCATCGGCCGATGCGGGTTTTTTTTATGGGTGTCAATTCATGCAGCACGCTTTCCCACCGGCCGCCAACCCCCGCAGTTTTCAGGAGTGTTTCCATGTGTTCCATCTTCGGTATTTTCGGCCTGCAACCCGGTGACGACCTGCAGGCCTTGCGCCGGCAGGCACTGGAATGTTCGCAGCGGCAGCGGCATCGCGGGCCTGACTGGAGCGGCGTCTACGTCGATACCGGTGCCATCCTGGTGCATGAGCGCCTGGCCATCGTCGACCCGGCCGGCGGCTCGCAGCCGTTGCTGTCCGAAGATGGGCAACTTGCCCTGGCGGTCAATGGCGAAATCTACAACCATCGCGAGCTCAAGCAGGAACTGCTGCAGCCGTACGCGTTCCAGACCGGCTCCGATTGCGAGGTGATCAATGCGCTGTATCGCGAAGATGTGCCGGCCTCGTATCTCAACCGCCTCAACGGCATCTTTGCATTCGCGCTGTGGGACAAGGCGGCCGGGCGGGTGATCATCGCGCGCGACCCGATCGGCGTGGTGCCGCTGTACTGGGGGCACGATCGCGAGGGCCGCCTGCGTGTGGCCTCGGAACTGAAATCGCTGGTGGATGAGTGCGCCGATGCCGCGCAGTTTCCGCCCGGTCACTGGTACGACAGCGCCACCGGTGCACTGAGCCGCTACTACGAACGCGCCTGGCGCGAGTACGGCGAGGTGGAAGGCGTGCAGGTGCCGCTGCAGGAATTGCGCGAAGCCTTCGAGCGTGCGGTGCATCGCCAACTGATGACCGACGTACCGTACGGCGTCCTGTTGTCCGGCGGGCTGGATTCTTCGTTGGTCGCGGCGGTTGCCGCGCGCTACGCTCGCCACCGCATCGAAGAAAACGACACCACCGAAGCCTGGTGGCCGCGCCTGCATTCGTTCGCGATCGGCTTGAAAGGCTCGCCCGATCTGGCCGCGGCGGAAGTTGCCGCTGCTGCACTTGGCACCGTGCACCATGGTTTCGAATACACCTTCGAAGAAGGCCTGGACGCGTTGCCGGAAGTCATTCGCCACATCGAGACCTACGACGTCACCACCATTCGCGCCTCCACGCCGATGTTCCTGCTGGCACGGCGCATCAAGGCGATGGGCGTCAAGATGGTGCTCTCCGGCGAGGGCAGCGACGAGATCTTCGGCGGCTACCTGTATTTCCACAAGGCGCCGAACGCGCGCGAATTCCATGAGGAGCTGGTACGCAAGCTCGACGCGCTCAACAACTACGATTGCCTGCGCGCGAACAAGTCGATGATGGCCTGGGGCGTGGAGCCGCGGGTGCCGTTCCTGGACCGCGAATTCCTGGATGTGGCGATGCGCATGGACGCCAGCTTCAAGATGATCGACAAGACCAGCAGCGGCGCCACGCGCATGGAAAAGGGTGTACTGCGTGAGGCGTTCGCCGGCTATCTGCCCGAGTCGATCCTGTGGCGTCAGAAAGAGCAGTTCAGCGACGGCGTGGGCTATGGCTGGATCGACGGGCTGAAGGCGCATGCCGCAGCGCATGTGAGCGACCGTGAACTCGCCGCTGCCGACCGCCGCTACCCGGTCAACCCGCCGCAGACCAAGGAAGCGTATTTCTATCGCACCTTGTTCGAGCAGTTTTTCCCCAGCCAGGCGGCGGCCGAAACGGTGCCGGGCGGCAAGTCGATTGCCTGTTCGTCGCCAACGGCGATTGCCTGGGACGCCAGTTTTGCCGCAATGGCCGATCCATCCGGCCGTGCGATCGCCGGAGTACACGAACAGGCGCTGGCCTCGTAACACCGTGAAGCTGCAGCGGCCGGCGTGCATTGCTGTACGGCCGGCCGCTGCTCTTATTGCCAGTGTGCGACTGCCGGTGATTACTGCTCGTGGCGCACGCAATACCCGTAGCGCTGCGGGTCGATATCCACACCGGCCATGTCGGCCTGATTGTTGCGCCACAGGTTCGGCTTGAAGTCGGCTGCCGTGCAGTTGGCGGCGCGGTCCACGCCGATGGTGTAGGTAAACGGCGTGTTGGTGAAGCGGTTGTTCTCGAACACGTTGTCCTGGCTCATGCTGTTGTCCCAGCACAGAATTTCCGGGGTGCGATAACGAATCGCGCAGGCCAGAAACACGCCGGCGACCTTGTTGCCATCGAACTGGTTGTTGCTGAAGCGATTGCGCCGCGCATCCGACAGATAGATACCCTGGCTGCCATTGCGCTCGAAGCGGTTGTTGCGGATCTCGCTGTCTTCCAGGTGTTCGGTGGTCAGGCCGGCGGCCACGTTGTCGTGGATGTAGTTGTTGACCATCGTGACCTTGGCGGTGCGGTTGAACGAGACGCCGTCCCAGATTGCGCCGGAAACATCGTTGTTTTCGATGGTGATCTCGCGGGTGTCGTATTCGCTCAACAGGCAGGCGCTGCGGCACTTGTTGACCTGCAGGCCGGCAAGCCGGATGCCCTGCCCGGATCGCACCACCACCGCGCTATTGCTCAGATACGGGCGCTCGGGCATGAACTCCTTGTCGCCGGTGCTTGCAACGATCTGCATGTTCTCGATGCTGACGTTGCGGATCACACCGATGGGCTGCTGGTTTTCGTAATCGCCGACCACCAATGCCGGCTGCTGCACGCCATCGGCCATGCGCACGACGGTGCTTGGGCCCTGGCCGCGCAGGGTGAAGTTGCCGCGGTGGATCGACACCAGTCCCTTGAGGGGGAACTCGCCTTTTTCCAGGCACAACACCGCGGGCTTGTCGCTTTGCGGCAGTGTGTCGATGGCTTTTTGCAGATCCTGGCCAGGGCGTACTTTTGCGGTGCAGGCGGCAACAGGCGCATCCGGCGGGCCGGATTTGACTGGCGGCGCTGCCGAGCAGGCAGTGGCAAACATCAGTGGCAACAGGGCGGAAACGGAGCGGGCAAGCAAAGGCATGCGGATTCCGGTCAGTGGGGGGAACAGGGCGATGCTGCGGAGCAGGCTCCGGATCGCGACGGCCTCTAGTGTGGCCCACCGAACGTTAAGTTCCAGCCCATGCGCAGCAGCGCGATTCGGCGCAGGTTCATTGCATGGCTGCAGTCGAGGCCGTAGCGGCGGTGTACGCGGTCGCCGCAGCTGACCTGCGTCACAGTGCGACTTGAACGTGGTGTTGCCGTATCGCAACGACGTCGCGCTGAGCAGTGCTCATGACCGCTGCGCAGCGTTTGGATGTCGGTTTCTTGTGTTGTTCGTGTGCGATTGGCAACAGCAAGCCACACGCCGCTGATCGCTCAAAACACGAGAGCGACGTTTATGCTAATAAGGTGCGAATCGCATGCGTACTGCGCTGTTCGCGTTGCATCGCAACTGGCCGGCGTGCGTGCCGCACCGCCAGCTGCGCCGACCGTCAGAAACTGTATGCCAGCTGCGCGTAGATGCGGCGCGGCTCACCGGGGAAGTGCCCGGCGCGGGTATTGAAACCGCTCGCCGCATAGACCTTGTCGAACAGGTTCTTGACGTTGATCTGCAGTTTCCACGCGTCCCACTGCGTCTGCCAGCTGATGTCGTAAATGGCATACGGTTTGACGCGCTGCCCGTCCAGGCTGACGCGTTCGCCCACGTAGTCGGCGCCGAAGGCGATTGCCGAGCGCCACGCCGGCAGGTCGTAGCGCGTCCACAGGCCGAAGGTATTGCGCGGTGCATTGGCGAAGCGGTCGCCGGAGGCGTTGGTGATGCCGTTGGTGCCTGCATCGAGCACGCGCGCATCGTTGTAGGCGTAGGTCAGGTTGAGCACCCAGCGCTCGGTGAGGTCGGCCAGCAGGTCCACTTCCAGGCCTTCGCTGCGCACCAGGCCAAGCGCAGAGAGCTGATTGACACCATCGACGATGCTGCCGTTCGCCTGCACGATGTTGCTGCGCTCGATGCGATACAGCGCGGTGTTGAGGGTGAGCCCGCCATCGTTGAGTGCTGTCTTCAGGCCGACCTCCCATTGCGTGCTGCGTTCCGGGTCGAACGGCCCGCCCACGCTGCTGTCCTGATTGGCCGCGTCCTGCGGCAGAAACCCGCTGGCATAGCTTGCGTAGGCGTTGATGCCCTCGCGCAACACAAAGGTGCTGCCCACACGCCAACTGAGGTCGTTACCGGTGACGCGCGAGCCATCCAGCAGGTTGTCGTCCTTGAAGCCGTCCCAACGCAGCCCGGCCATCGCATACCAGCGCGGCGTCAGCGTGAGTTCGTCCTGCACATACGCGCCATAGCGTTGGCTGCGCGTGCTGGTGGCGCGCCATGGCAGGGCGTCCAGGCCGTAGTCGTAGAAGCCGCTGCGCCCGTAAATGGGGTTGAACAGATCGATACCCGGCACCGGGCCGCGCACACGGCCGGTGTCGGCGGTGTTGGCGGTTTGCGCGCGAAAATCGGCGTCCAGGCGGTAGTAGTCCGCGCCCATCAGCAACTTGTGTTCGATCGCCCCGGTGCTGGTGCGGAACACCGCGTTGACGTTGCTGGAGATCGCATCGTTGTCGCGGTACTGGTTGCGCAGCTGGCGGGTCATCCACTCGGCGGTGCCGTCGCCATTACGGTCGATCAAACCCATTGGCTCGTGATAGATCTGATGCTCGTCGTTCTTGAACCAGCGCAGCGCCATGTCCACGTCCCACGCGCTGGACGGCGCAAACCGGTACTGCGCGAACGCCACCTTGGCACGCATGTCCAGAAAATCGGTGGGCTCGTTGTGATTCCAGCGCCGGTCGGTGAGAAAGTTGCCATCGTCATCCACCGGCACGCCGCGCAGGCGGTTGCCGCCCAGGTTCTGGGTGATATCGGTGTACTGCAGGGTCAGCTCGCCGGTGTCGCCGATATCGAAGGCCACCGACGCATCGCCGATCTGGCTCTGGCTGTCGGTGTTCCAGCGGAAGCCGTCCTCGCCATCGGCATAGGCGCCGATGCGGTAGCGGATGCGACCGTCCACGCGCGCCGGGCCGGTGGCTTCGAAAGAGGCTGCGCCGAAAGACTGATTGCCGACCTGCAACTCCACGCGGCGCGCTGCCTGATGCGCGGGTTTGCGCGTCACATAGTTGATGACGCCGCCCGGCTCGCCGCCGCCATACAGCGCACCAGCCGGACCCTTGAGCACTTCCACGCGTTCGATATTGAACAGCTGTGGCACCGAAAAACCAGCATACGGGTCGCCGCGCAGACCGTCGTACAGCACGTTTTCCTGGCGGAAACCGCGCAAGGTCACGCCGGCGTAGCTAAAGAAACTGATGCCGCTGATGCTGCGATACAGATCGGTAATTTGGCGCGCGGCCTGGTCGTCGATCAACTCGCGCGGCAGCACCTGCACCGATTGCGGCACCAGCGCCAGCGGCGTATCGGTGCGCGTGGCAACGGCAGCATCTTCGGATTTGTAGAGCGTCTGCGCACGGCCGACGACCTCCACGCCATCCAGCTCGGTCACGGCCGGCGTGGTGGTGTGTTGCGCAAAAGCAGGCTGGGGATGCAGCGCGAGCGCAGCGGCAAGCGCGGTGACAAGAAGCGTGGGGAGCATTGGTTGCTAATGGGAATGGTTATCAAGTGCATCTTAACATGATGTGTTTGTCCAATTGCAGAGGTCGCTGATAAGGGGGCGAAACGCGTGGTGGTGGGATGTGTGATTTGCGTGCGTGCACGGATGCAGCCATGCGAGATGCGAAGACGGAAAACGGAAACGCAGACGGCATGACGGCATGACGGCATGACGGCATGAGGACATTAAGGTCGAGGGGATAGCCTCCTTCTCCCACCGGGAGAAGGTGCCCGAAGGGCGGATGAGGGTACGTGCGAAGCCACGTGTCATTGCGTTTGCACGAGTACTTTGAGTGACCCACTAACAGCGACGGCGATTGTTCTGCAGCATTGCTCGACGCGCCGTACCCTCACCCCAACCGCTCTCCCGAGGGGAGAGGGGCTTTGCATGGCTGCGATGCTTGATGGTTCTTGTTTTTCTTCCGTGGCCGCTCTGCAGCAGCGTTGCAGTTGGCCTTTACTGCGGACGCAATTGCAGCGTGTAACGCGTGGCGGTGGGCAGAAAAGGTGTGGGTCTTCCATGCACCCAATCGTCGTGTCCTGCACCCCAGAATGGCGATAGCGGGTGTCCGCTCTGGCCGCCCGGCATGTGCACGATGCCGTCCTGTTCGTGGCCGGGCGAGATCACCATGCGCTCGGAGGCGCCGAAGGCCGGACCTTGCACGCGTGGCATGTCGCGGTCGCCCGGCAGTTGGTCGGGTGGCATGCATAGCCAGCGCTTGGCGAAAGCGGGCAGTGCGCGTGCGATGGGGTGGCAGATGGCGAGGGTATTGCGCTGGCCCCAGGTGTGCTGGCCGAGCGGTTCGTTTTGCTCGTCTTGTGCAATCACCGCCGTCTGCGCGCTGCGTGCAGCATCGCTGAGCAGTTGCTCCCAGCTTGCGAACGCTGGCGGCAACAAGTGGGCCGGGCGCTGCTGCAGCAACGGCCAGACGATGCCTTCCAGCTGCGCGCGACGTGGCGGCAGAAAGTCTTCGCCAAGCGCTGCTTCGGCGGGTGCCAGCAGACCTGCTTCCACTGCATCGATGGTCTTGCTGCGGAATTCGCGCACGATGCGATAGCTGGCCGACTGGGTGGATGCATGCCCTTCCCAATCGCGCGTGGCACTGGCGATCTGTTGCAGCGCCGGGTCCTTGCTGTGCTCGACCACGCTGCGCAGCAACTGCCACCAGCGTGTGAGCAGCACGGCGCGGTCGTCGAGCTGGATGGCGAGCAGATCGCGTTCGTTGAAACGCTGCCGTGCGAAGAGCGCGTCGCGAATCTGCTGTGCACGCGCGCCAAGGTCGTAACCGGCATTGCCAAGCGTCGCCAGTTGTTGCGCATCGACAATGCGGCTGTTGGCGGTCCACAGCCGGTGCGAGGGTGGGTCGATCAGCGCTGGCGCCGCGTCGCTGCGCAGCGACCACGGGACGCAACCGCTCGGCATTGACGGCGTTGCAGCCGCATCTGCAGGTACGTTCGCTGTCCCTGTTGCTGTTGCTGTCGACGCCGACTCCGGCGCTGCAAGTTCGGCAATGCCGCTCGGGCCGCACCCGGCATTCCGCGCCGGGCGTGCGCCGATCAGGCGCCAGGCAATGCGCCCGTTGCGATCGGCCAGCAGCAGGTTCTGCGCCGGAATGCCGGAACGGTCGGCCACCGCAAACGCGGCCTGCAGATCGCCCGCCGTGCTCATCTGCGCAAAATCCAACCGGATCGCGCCCGGCAGCTGCGCGGCCCAGCGCAATGCCAGCAGGCTGCCGTCGGCATTGGTGTGCAGCACCGGCCCCCACGCCGCTTCGCGCACCTCGAAACGCACCGGTGCTTGCCCGGCCACGCGGATGGTTTGCACATGCGTGGTCAGCGCTTGCGGGTGGCCCGGCGTGGGCGCTGGAATCCGCGCGAAATCCGCAGTGTCGATATAGCTGTTGGTGAACGCCCAGGCCACATGCCCGTTGCTGCCGACCACCACCGCCGGCAGGCCGGGCAGGGTGAAGCCGGTGACATCCACCTTGCCATCGGGCGCGTTGCTGTCTGCATAGCGCAGGCGTGCGCGGAACCAGATGTTGGGCGCACGCAGGCCCAGGTGCATGTCGTCGGCCACGATGGCGCGGCCGTCGGCGGTGAGGCTGCCATCCACTGCGAAGTTGTTGCTGCCCGGCGTCGGCGTTTCCGCGTGTGGCGTGGCAGGCGGGCGCGGCAGACGGCGCAGGTCCAGCGACGCCGCATCCGGCAACTGGGCGTCGCCCTGCGGCGGGCCGAACAACGGCGCGTCCCAGCTGGAGCCCTGATGGTCGAGCAGCGCCGCCAGTGCAGGCGGCACCACCGCGCGGATGCGCGCGGCGGCAAGCTCGGTCTGGTTGTCGCTGTCCTGCAGGTCTGCGTACATCGCCAGGCCGGTGAGGATGGAGTCGTCCAGCGTCCAGGCGCGCGGCGTCTGGCGCAGCAGCAGGTAGGGCCAGGGCCGGACCCGCAGCGCCGCCAGCCCGGCGTTGACGCCATCGGTATACGCCTGCAAGGCGGCGCGCTGGCTGCCGGCGGCGATATCCAGGCTGGCATGCAC
The DNA here is from genome assembly GCF_001660815.1 of Xanthomonas nasturtii. Lineage (GTDB taxonomy): Bacteria > Pseudomonadota > Gammaproteobacteria > Xanthomonadales > Xanthomonadaceae > Xanthomonas > Xanthomonas nasturtii. Next base: position 26,364 of record NZ_LYMI01000020.1, on the reverse strand, counting down.
GCGCGCACGCAGGCGGTGCACGCGGTTGCGCTTGTCCAGGTCCACGGCCTTGGCGCCGAACAGCTCGGACAACTCGCCGGCCGGTGCGCGCCGCATCAGGTCCATTTCGAAATAGCGTTCCTGCGCATGCACGTAGCCAAGCGCGCGCATCGCATCGAGCTGGTTTGCCGCATCGATGGTGACCACGCCTAAGCCATCGCGCTGCACGCCCACAGGCGCAGCCAGGCCGGTGAGGGTGCCGGCGCCCTCCAGCTGCGGCAGGCTGCCGCGCAGCAACAGGTACAGCGACAGGCTGGCCGCCACGGCCAGCAGCACGATTCCCAGCAGCAGCCGGCCCAGCCATTTGCGCATTGTCGGTTCCTTGAGCTCGGTTGAAGTGTGGCCGGCGGAGATGACCGTGGCGGGTCTGGCCGCAAGCGCAACTGAAAGTGATTCCGATTAGATCATTGCCCGCCCGCATAGGGCACCATGCGCGCATTGCGTCGCTGGAGCACACCATGAAAGGCCATCCCGAAGTCGTCGAATACCTCAAGCAGCTGCTGCGCGGCGAATTGGCGGCACGCGATCAATATTTTCTGCATTCGCGCCGGTACGAGGATCAGGGCCTGATGGCGCTGTACGAGCGCATCAACCACGAAATGCAGGAAGAGACCGAGCACGCCGACGCGCTGCTGCGGCGCATCCTGTTCCTGGAAGGCGACCCGGACATGCGTCCGGCCGAGTTTGCGCCCGGCAAGACCGTGGTGGAGATGCTCGAGCGCGATCTGGTTGTGGAATACGAAGTGCGCGCTGCGCTGGCTGCCGGCATGAAGCTGTGCGAAGAGCACGGCGACTATGTGAGCCGCGACATGCTGCTCAAGCAGCTGCAGGACACCGAAGAAGATCATGCCTGGTGGCTGGAGCAGCAGCTCGGCCTGATCAAGCGTATTGGTCTGGAGCTGTATCAGACCTCGAAGATCGACAAGGGTCACGTCGCCGGCTGAGTGGGCGACCGGTGCTGCGCAGCCGCTTGGCCGGCGCAGCGTCGGCGTGGGCTGGCATGTAGTACGGGGTAGCTTGCCATTGCTGCCTAGGGCTTGAGTTCCTACCAGCTGTCTTGTCGCTACGCGGAGCCTGCTTTATCGGTCTGTGCCGCAGAGCCGGTGCATCGCGTCATGCCGCGCCGTGCTGGCCGGCCCGCGGCGCGCACGCAGCCAGAACGCCGCCTTGAAACAGCTGACAAAAAGACTGCACGGCCGCCAGCCAGCCCAGCCGGTGTTCGGTATTGGCGTGTGCTACGCGTACGTTCCGATTCCTGCGCACCGCCACGCCCACTGGATCACTGTGCGCTACGTATGGCCACCGCTGTTGATGGCCTTGCAGCAATCCCGCGCCGCAGTCAGTCGCGGCGCAAGCGATACACCGCAGTCGATAGCGCAGTGACGCCGTCGGCACGGAAGCGCGGTTCCTGCGCGAGGATGTCGCGGTTTTCCAGCAGCTCTACCTGCCAATCTGCATCAAAAAGTGCATGCACTTCCGTCCCGTCCACAGAGAACGGTGGGCCGGCCTTTTCTGCCTGCGGATAGTCCAGGGTGACCAGCAGGCCGTGGCAGTGCGTCGGCAGATGCGCATACACCGTTTGCAGATAATGCCGGCGCAGGTCGGCGGGTAGCGCAACCAGTGCGGCACGGTCGTACACGGCAGTGCAATCGGCCAACACACCAGCATCCAGCGTGAACGCATCGCCGCAGACGATCTCGATCGGGCCGGCGATGAAATGCTCGCCGGCAGCGCTGCTGTGGCGCTGCGGTTGCAGGCCTGCCTCATCGAAAAACTGCGTCACTGCCAATGGAGAGATCTCCACGCCAAGCACGCGATGGCCTTGCGCCGCCAGCCAGTGCATGTCCAGCGTCTTGCCGCATAACGGAACCAGTACACGGGCTTTTTGCGGCACTTGCAGGGCAGGCCAATGCTTTTGCAGCAGCGGCAAGACCTCTTGCTGATGAAAGCCGGTCTGGCCTTGCTGCCAACGTTGCAACCAGAAGTCTGTGTCCACGATATGTTGTCTCGTTGGGTTGTGTTGACAAGGGGACGCGATAGCGGGAATGGCAGTGACATACAGATCGAAGGCAGGCAAGGACTCTGCAAAAAAGCCACAGCTCGTCCGCTGCGCACCCGACGCATCCGCATCGTTCGATTACCTCTCAAAGCGACGCAGAGCTGGAGCTTCGGCGTCGTTTGGCTGTGTCGTTCGGCTGTTCTACGCCGAACTGATCGGGGGCGCGACGACAGCGTCGAACGTGACGCTGCGCCGCCATAGCCAATCACCGTTACTGCACTTCCAGCCCATCCACTGTCTGCCGCGCCTCAGTCGCCTGTGGCGCACGCAGTTCCAGTCGCGCCGCTGCGCGCCGAATGGGTGAACAACCGTTACTGCACTTCCAACCCATCCACCTTCTGCCACCCACGCGGCAACAACGACCCACGGCTCGCACGCGCACCCACATAGGTGTCCAGATCCTTGAACGACAGGCTCATGGTGCGGGCGCCGCTGCGTACCAGCAGGGTGTTGCCCGGCGCCACTGCCACCACCGCCACCACGCGTTCGGTGCCGAGCTTGGCCTTGGGGATCTCGATGATCTTGTTGCCTTTGCCCTTGTCCAGCTCGGGCACATCGCTGGCCGCCACTGCGAGCAGGTTGCCGGCACTGGTGACGGCAACGATGCGGTCGGTCTGCGGGTTGCTCACCTGCGCCGGGGTGAGCACGTGCGATCCGGTGGTCAGATTGAGCATCGCCTTGCCGGCCTTGTTGCGGCCGGTGAGGTTTTCGAAACGGGTGACGAAGCCATAGCCGTGCGAAGACGCCAGCACGAAGCGGGTGGCGTTGTCGGCACTGGCCATGACCTGGAACGCGGCGCCGGAGGCCGGCGAGAAACGGCCGGTCAATGGTTCGCCGTTGCCACGCGCCGAAGGCAGGGTATGCACGGCGGTGGAATAGGCGCGGCCTTCCGAATCCAGGAAAGCGACCTGATGCGTGCTGCGGCTGCGCACTGCCGCCAGCAGGCTGTCGCCATCGCGGTAGGACATGCCGGCCGGATCGACGTCATGGCCCTTGGCTGCGCGCACCCAGCCCTTTTCCGACATCACCACGGTCATCGGTTCGCTGGCGACCATTTCAGTTTCGTCGATGGCCTGCGCGGCGCCACGCTGCACCAGCGGCGAGCGACGCGCATCGCCGAACTTCTTGGCGTCGGCAGTGAGTTCGTCCTTGATCAGCTTCTTCAGCTTGGTCTTGCTTTCCAGGATCGCCATGATCTGGGCGCGTTCCTTGGCGAGGGCTTCCTGCTCGCCGCGGATCTTCATTTCTTCCAGGCGCGCCAGCTGGCGCAGCTTGGTTTCCAGAATGTATTCGGCCTGTTCTTCGCTCAGCGCGAAGCGGGCGATCAACACCGGCTTGGGTTCGTCTTCGCTGCGGACGATGCGGATCACTTCGTCCAGGTTGAGGAAGGCGATCAACAGGCCTTCCAACAGGTGCAGGCGACGCTCGACCTTCTGCAGGCGATGGTTGAGGCGGCGAGTGACGGTATCGCTGCGGAAGGTCAGCCATTCGCTCAGCAACTGGCGCAGGTTCTTGACCTGCGGGCGGCCATCCAGGCCGATCACGTTGAGGTTGCAGCGGTAGCTGCGCTCAAGATCGGTGGTGACGAACAGGTGGCCCATCAACTGCTCGGCATCCACGCGGTTGGAGCGCGGCACCAGCACCACCCGCACCGGGCTGGTGTGGTCGGATTCGTCGCGGATGTCTTCCAGCCACGGCAGCTTCTTGGCGCGCATCTGCTGGGCGATCTGTTCGATCACCTTGGACGGGGAGACCTGATACGGCAGCGCGTCGATGACGATGTTGGCGTGTTCTTTTTTATAGGTGGCACGCGCACGCACGCTGCCGTGTCCGGTCTCGTAGATGTTCCGCAGGTCGGCGGCCGGGGTGATGATCTCGGCGGTGGTCGGGTAGTCCGGGCCCAGGACGTGTTCGCACAGTTCGGCCACCGTGGCATCGGGGTTGTCGAGCAGGCGCAGCAGCGCGCTGACGATCTCGTTGAGGTTGTGCGGCGGCACGTCGGTGGCCATGCCGACGGCAATGCCGGTGGTGCCGTTGAGCAGCAGGTGCGGCAGGCGTGCCGGCAGCCAGGTGGGTTCCTCCAGGGTGCCGTCGAAGTTGGCTGCCCAGTCGGTGGTGCCCTGGCTGATTTCGCCCAGCAGCACTTCGGCGATCGGGGTCAGCTTGGATTCGGTGTAGCGCATCGCCGCGAACGACTTGGGGTCGTCGGTGGAGCCGAAGTTGCCCTGGCCTTCGATCAGCGGGTAGCGGTACGAGAACGGCTGCGCCATCAGCACCAGCGCCTCATAGCAGGCGCTGTCGCCGTGCGGGTGGTACTTACCGATGACATCGCCCACGGTGCGCGCGGATTTCTTCGGTTTGGCGGCGGCATTCAGGCCCAGCTCGCTCATCGCGAAGATGATGCGCCGCTGCACGGGCTTCAGGCCGTCGCCCAGGAACGGCAGGGCGCGGTCGAGCACCACGTACATCGAATAGTCGAGATAGGCGCGTTCGGCGTACTCGCGCAGCGGCAGTTGCTCGAAGCCATGGAAGGTGGGGCGGGTCAGATCGGTCATGTAAAGCCAGGTCCTGCGTGAAGAGGAGCCCGCACCGTGGCGCGGACTCGAAGAGCGCCGATTATCCCGATGCGGCGGGGGATGCCAAGCCGCGCGCGTGCGGGCCGGCCAGATACCGTGTGGGCGGGGCGCCGAAATGGCGGTGGAACACACTGACAAAGGCGCTGGGACTGCTGTAGCCGAGCTGGTCGGCAACCTGCGCCACGGCGCTGCCCTGGCTGAGCCGGCGCAAGCCTTCGGCCAACCGCGCCTGCTGCCGCCACTGCGCAAAACTCAGGCCGGTTTCGTCGCGGAAGTGCCGGCTCAGGCTGCGCGCCGACAGCCCGCCCCAGTCGGCCCAGGCGTCCAGCGAGCGCGGATCGGCCGGGGTGGCGAGCAGCTGGCGGGCGATCCGCAGGAGCCGGCGGTCGGCCGGCATCGGCAGGTGCAGGTGGTCGATCTGGACCTGGCGCAGCTCGTCCAGCAGCACTGCGGCAAGGCGTTGCTGGGCCGCGTCCAGCGGCCGATGCAACGGCCAGTCGGCGGCCCGCATGATCGCTTCGCGGGCCAGCCCGGTCAGCCGGATCACCCCGCCTTGCGCGGGCAGGGGGGCGCAGGCATCGGGCCGCACCACCACGCCCCAGCCGCGCATCGGCCCGGCCAGCTCCACGGTGTGCTGCCGCCCGGGCGGCATCCAGCCGGCGCAGCCCGGCGGCAGCGACAAGCTGCCCTGTTCGGTATGCACGGTCAGCACGCCGTGTTCCACATACATCAGCTGGCCGCGGACATGCGCGTGCCAGGCGGTTTCCGGTGCCCATACCGCACGCAGATCGGCCAGGAAAGCGATCAGCACCGGCCCGTCGGCCCATTCGAAGCTGGCCCGCACGCCGGGTGGCAGCGCGTCGATCGTTGTTGGCGGGTTTTCGATAGTCATTGGCCAGATTGTATTATCGAGCCAACGCCGGCGCCGCGTAAGGTGGCGATCATTGCGAACGGTTTAATCCCATGTGGGATCATTGCGTTGACAAATATATTTTTCGGAACAAGATGTGCTGCATGAATGTTGACTCCTCTGCTGCGCCGTCGTTCGGCCTGCTGCTGCGCCAGGTGCGCGATGCGCTGATGCGCCAGCTCGACGCCGAGATGAAAGGCGAACTGCCCGATTTCGGCTTCAGCCACTACGTGGGCCTGAAGATCCTGGCGGTGCGTTCGCCGTGCACGGCCAACGAATTGGCGCTTGCACTGGACCAGACCCCGAGCGCCGTGACCCGCCTGCTCGACAAGCTCGAAGCGCTGGGCGCGGTGCGGCGCGAGCCGCATGCGCAGGACCGGCGCGCGTTGCAGATCGTCATGACCGACCAGGGCGTGGCGCTGTGGGAGCGACTGCGCTTGCGCGGCGAACGCGCCATCGAGCACGGCCTGCGCGACCTGTCCGCGCCCGAGCGCGAACTTCTTACCTCACTTCTTATCCGTGTCCGCGATGCACTCAACACATGAACGCTGCTAGTTCCCCGACCCCGATGCTGCGCCCGCGCCCGATGCGCCTGGCGCGGCCGCTCGTGATCACTGCCCTGACGCTGGCGTTGGCCGCCTGCGCCAGCAGCCGTGGCCTGGCCCCGCAAGGCGCCGTGCTGGACCCCGGCACGCTGCACGCCGAGCGCACCCTGGCGCAGCAAACCGCGCTGAGCCCGGCCGCGTGGCCGGCCAGCGACTGGTGGCGCGCGCTCGGCGATGCGCAGCTGGACGCGCTGATCGCCGAAGGCCTGCAGCACAGCCCCAGCCTCGCGGCGGCCGATGCGCGGTTGCGTCAGGCGCAGGCACGCACCGGCAGCGCGCAGGCCGATCGCGGCCCCAGCCTGTCGGTGTCCGGTGGCTACACCGGCGTGCAGTTACCCGAATCGCTGGTCGGCGAAGAATTCGGCGGCAGCTATGGCGGCAGCGCACAGGTGGTGCTGGACTTCCGTTATGGCGTGGATCTGTGGGGCGGCAAGCGCAGTGCCTGGGAAGCGGCAGTGGATCAGGCGCATGCGGCCGAAGTGGATGCGCAGGCCGCGCGCTTGAATCTGTCGGCGGCGATCGCCGAAGGCTACGCACAGCTCGCCTACGCGTGGAGCCTGCATGACGTGGCCAACGACGAATTGGGCCGCGCGCAGAAGACCCTGGAGCTGACCCGGCAACGCCGCAGCGCCGGCATCGACAGCGAATTGCAGGTGCGTCAGGCGCAGGCGCGCGTGCCGGCTGCGCAGCAGCAGGTGCAGGCCGCGCAGCAGCAGATCGACGAAGCCCGCACTGCGCTGGCCGCGTTGGTCGGGCAGGGCCCGGATCGCGGGCTGGACATCGCACGGCCTGCCATCGCCGCATCGATCGCCATGCAGCTGCCGAGCAACCTGCCTGCCGATCTGCTGGGCCGTCGCCCCGACGTGGTGGCGGCGCGTTGGCGCGTGGAGGCGGCCGACAAGGACATCGCGGTCGCCAAGACCCGTTTCTATCCCAGCCTCAACCTCACCGCGCTGGGCGGTGTGATCAACCCGGATGTCGGCAAGTTGCTGGAAAGCGGCTCGGTGCTCGGGTTGGTTGCGCCGGCGCTGAGTCTGCCGATCTTCGACGGCGGCAAGCTGCGCGCCAACCTGGCCGGCAGCGATGCGCAGTACGACCTGGCCGTGGCCGACTACAACCAGAAAGTGATTGCCGCGCTGCGCGAAGTGGCCGACCAGGTCACCGCGGTGCGCTCGCTGCAGCAACGCACGCAGGCACAGGACGAGGCCGTGCAGACCTTCACGGCTGCATTCGATCTGGCCCGGCAGCGCTACCGCGCCGGCATCGGCAGCTATCTGGAAGTGCTCAGCGTGCAGGAGCAATTGCTCCTCGCACGCCAGCGCATGGCCGGGCTGCAGTCGCAACAACTTCTGGCCTCGGTGAGGTTGCAGCGTGCGCTGGGCGGCGGATTCGCGCCGGAGCCCGCACGCGAATCCGCACACGCCGCGCCCACTTCCGCACAACCGAATTCCTGAGACAGCGACGATGAGCCAGACGACTGCAACTTCTTCCCAACCTGCGCCGGCCGCGCCCAGCAAGCGCCGTGCAGCGCTGCGCATCGTGGCCATTGTGGTGATCCTGGCGATCATCGGCCTGGTGGTGTGGTACTTCCTGGTCGGCCGCTGGCACGAAGACACCGACGACGCGTACGTGCAGGGCAATCAGGTGCAGATCACCCCGATGGTGGGCGGCACCGTGGTCAGCATCGGCGCCGAAGACGGCATGCGCGTGGAGCGCGGCCAGTTGCTGGTGCAGCTGGACCCGGCCGACACCGTGGTCGCCTTGCAGCAGGCCGAAGCCAACCTGGCCAAGACCGTGCGTCAGGTGCGCGGTCTGTACCGCAGCGTGGAAGGCGCGCAGGCCGAATTGTCGGCACGCGAAGTCACCCTGCGCAGCGCCCGCGCGGACTTTGCGCGACGCAAGAATCTGGCCGCCAGCGGTGCCATTTCCAACGAGGAACTGGCGCACGCCCGCGAAGAGCTCGCTGCCGCAGAAGCGGCCGTGAGCGGCTCGCGCGAGAGCTTCGCGCGTAACCGTGCGTTGGTGGACGACAGCGCGGTGGCCAATCAGCCGGACGTGCAGGCCGCTGCCGCACAGCTACGTCAGGCCTATCTGAATCATGCGCGCACCGGCGTGCTGGCGCCGGTGTCCGGGTATGTCGCACGGCGTTCGGCGCAGGTTGGCCAGCGCGTGCAGCCGGGCAGCGTGTTGATGGCGGTGGTGCCGCTGGAGCAGGTGTGGGTGGAAGCCAACTTCAAGGAAACCCAGCTCAAGCACATGCGCCTGGGCCAGGAAGTGGAACTGCATTCGGATCTGTACGGCGGCGGCGTGGATTACACCGGTCGCATCGAAAGCCTGGGCCTGGGCACCGGCAGCGCGTTCTCGCTGTTGCCGGCGCAAAACGCCAGCGGCAACTGGATCAAGATCGTGCAGCGGGTACCGGTACGCATTGCGGTGGATTCCAAGCAGCTGGCCAGCAATCCGCTGCGGATCGGGTTGTCGATGAAGGTCGAGGTCAATCTGCACGACCAGCAGGGCAGCGTGCTGCCGACCAAGTACGCCAATGGCGCGGTGTTTTCCACCGACGTATATGCGCAGCAGTTGCAGGCCGCCGACGCGGATATCCAACGCATCATCCAGGACAACCTGCCGTCGCAGGCTGCCAGCAAGGCGGGCTAAGCCACCATGTCTTCGCAAGCTCCCACCGCGCCGGGCGGCCCGGCGGCACCGGCGCCCGCTGCCGGCTTTCGCCCGGCCAGCGTGGCGTTGTGCACCGTGGGCCTGGCCATGGCCTCGTTCATGCAGGTGCTGGACACCACCATCGCCAACGTGTCGCTGCCCACCATCGCCGGCAATCTCGGCGCCAGTTCGCAGCAGGCCACCTGGGTCATCACCTCGTTCGCAGTCAGCACCGCGATTGCATTGCCGCTGACCGGCTGGCTGAGCCGCCGGTTTGGCGAAACCAAATTGTTCGTGTGGTCCACGCTGGCCTTCACCATTGCTTCGCTGCTGTGCGGCCTTGCACAGAGCATGGGCATGCTGGTGGTGGCGCGTGCGCTGCAGGGCTTCGTCGCCGGGCCGATGTATCCCATTACCCAGAGTCTGCTGGTGTCGATCTATCCCCGCGAAAAACGCGGGCAGGCGCTTGCGTTGCTGGCGATGATTACCGTGGTGGCGCCGATCGCCGGGCCGATTCTCGGCGGCTGGATCACCGACAACTACAGCTGGGAATGGATCTTTCTGATCAACGTGCCGCTGGGCATCATCGCCAGCAGTATCGTGGGCTCGCAACTGCGCAATCGCCCCGAGCAACTTGAAAAGCCGCGCATGGATTACATCGGCCTGATCCTGCTGGTGGTCGGCGTGGGCGCGCTGCAGCTGGTGCTGGACCTGGGCAATGACGAAGACTGGTTCTCCTCCGACAAGATCGTGGTGCTGGCCTGCGTCGCTGCTGTGGCGCTGGTGGTGTTCGTGATCTGGGAACTCACCGACAAGGACCCCATCGTCGATCTCAAGCTGTTCCGGCATCGCAACTTCCGCGCCGGTACCTTGGCAATGGTGGTGGCCTATGCGGCATTTTTCAGCGTCAGTCTGCTGATCCCGCAATGGCTGCAACGCGACATGGGTTACACCGCGATCTGGGCCGGCCTGGCCACCGCACCGATCGGTATCCTGCCGGTATTGATGACGCCGTTCGTGGGCAAGTATGCGCTGCGTTTCGACTTGCGCATGCTCGCCACCATCGCCTTCATCTTCATGTCGTTCACCAGTTTCTTTCGCTCCAACTTCAACCTGCAGGTGGACTTCAGCCATGTGGCCACCATCCAGCTGGTGATGGGCGTGGGCGTGGCGTTGTTCTTCATGCCGGTGCTGCAGATCCTGCTCTCGGATCTGGACGGGCGCGAGATCGCGGCAGGCTCGGGCCTGGCCACCTTCCTGCGTACGTTGGGCGGCAGCTTTGCCGCATCGTTGACCACCTATCTGTGGGCACGTCGCACCCAGGTGCACCACGCGCACATCACCGAACACATCTCGGTGTACACGCCGGGCATGCAGGAGCAGGTCACCGCGATGGGGCAGGGCGACCTGCAACGCGGCGCGGCATCGCTGAACAACATGATCAATCACCAGGCCTCGCAGATGGGCTTCAACGACATCTTCTACCTGCTCGGCTGGACCTTCCTGGCGATCATCTTCTTCCTGTGGCTGGCCAAGCCGCCGTTCGGTGCGGGCGCGGGCGGCGCAGCGGCGGCTGGCGGGCATTGAGCGCGGGTGACAAGGCGGCGTAGCTAAAGCTGCTAAGAAACGACTTCGCGCTGGTCTACTGCAGAGCGGATGATCTGCGACTTGGCTGCAGGGCCCTTGCCCGCTCACCATCGCGGGACACGCCGCAAGTACGTCCGTGTAGGCTCTTACGCGGCATCCATGCCGCGTAAGGTCCAGCGACGGTGAGCGGGCAAGGACCAGTCTAGATGGTCGGTGTGCGTAGTTGGTTTGCTTAGATCTTCTCAAAGCAACTGGCAAACCGTGTAGAGCGGTGAGGGCGCTGCGGCCTGGACCGATTCAGCGTCTGACTTGGGCTTCTGACTGTATCCAACAAGAGGCGGTTACAAAAACGATGCGCTCGCCACCAGCCGGACGATCGCTAGTGTTTGTCAGCCGCTCTAACAATCGCGCTGTGCCTGTCAGCACGCTCTAGACTGATGCTCTCCAAGTGGGAGCAGTTCAATGGCAGTGACGCCTTCAACGACCGGTTTACCGCGGTCCTTCCGCCTCATGGATGCGATGCAGCGCCAAGGCCGGCTTACGCTGAATCGAGAGGTCCAGCGTCATCGTGAGTTACCGCATGCAGCGCCGGCCATTGGGCGTCTACTGCAGGCTGTGCTCCTTCTGTCGCTATGGTTGCCGTTGATCGCCTTGGCCGATGACTTGAGCGACAAGCTGACGCAGCAGATGCAGCTCAATCGGCAGCGCTACGGCATCGTGGGGCAGGCTGTGTACGTTGCCCACAATGGCAGGCTGCTGTTTCGTGGCAGCGATGGCCAAGCCGATCTGGACAGCCGGCAGCCGGTGACGCCTGGGCAGATATTTCCTGCATTTTCGGTGAGCAAGCTGTTGGTGAGCACCTTGATCATGCAGTTGGTCGAGGCCAGGCAAATCGATCTGGACCGACCTGCCCGGGTCTACCTGCCAGATCTGCCGCAGCGCTGGCACAAGATCACCGTGCGTCAGCTGCTCAACCACACCTCCGGGTTGCCAGAATATTTCACCGAGGCGCAGATGAGCGGCGCGCCTGAGACAAACGCATCGTTTCCTGCCACTGCGCAGGCCGTCTTTGCTGTGCTTGGCAACCAACCACTGCTGTTTTCGCCGGGTAGCAGCACCCGCTACATCAACACCAACTATCTGGTGCTGTCGCAACTGCTCCACGCGCATTACCGCAAGCCGTATTCGCAGATCGTCTCCGAGCGGATCCTCGAGCCGTTGAAGCTGGCGCATACCTTTCTCGGGCGCTCCCGATTGCCGGTCGATGGTGTCGTCCGTGCCTACGTTGGCAAGGACGGAAAACTGCAGAAAGAGCCGGAGATCGCCTGGCCCGATTACGCCCTCGGGCATGCTGAGTTGTACGCCAGCATCGATGATCTGGCGACCTTCATCGAAGCGATGCGACATGGACAGTTAGTCGGCAAGCCAACACTGCAACAGCTTTGGCAACCGCAGCCGCTCCCCAACGGACAGCGTGGCTGGTTTGCCAGCGGCTGGGAGGTTGGCGCAAGTGGTGCCTATCGGTACGTCGGCCATGATGGCGGTGCGCGGGTAAGGGTGCGGCTGCTGTACGCTGACGCCCTGGATGGCGATAGTTACACCATCGTTTACCTGACCAATGGCAGCGCGCGCGGGGTGTGGTCCCGGGTGTTGGTCGACAGCATCATGGCCAGCATCGCGCCACAGACGTTTCCCGTCGAAGCCGTGTCGGAGAAGCTCATTGCCTTTGCGCTGCAGTCGCCTGCCGGTCACGACACGCAGCTGTTGGCCGATGTGCTGCGTGCCGACAGGAGCATCCCCCTCGATCAACTCGAGGCTGTGGTCAACACGACCGGCTACACCGTTCTGTCCAATCTCGGCGCCGATGCGGCGATTCGCGTGTTCGCACTCAATGTGCTGCTGTTTCCGGCGTCCAGCAATGCGCTGGACAGTCTTGCTGAGGCGTATGAGGCAAACGGGGATCTCACCCGTTCGAGCGCCATCCGGCAGCGCATCAAGAACATGTCCGCGCCCCCTGGGAAACAATGATCCGATTTGTGGGCGTGATAGCAGCTCGACTGCCCGGTTCGGCGGTTCGGCGGTGCGTCGCTGTTGTCGCATTCCTGCTTCGCTGCCGATCGGCACGCTCACCAATGTCGATAGGCTATTGTCCAAGACATCGCCCAAACGCAAAAAACCCCGCCGAAGCGAGGTTTTTTACGATCTACCGTGAGTCGTGGTGCCCAGGAGAGGACTCGAACCTCCACGAAGTTGCCCCCGCTAGCACCTGAAGCTAGTGCGTCTACCAATTCCGCCACCTGGGCGACTCAGGGGGCGAATTGTGCAAGCTGCGCGCGTGGCTGTCAACGCATCCGGCGCATTTTTTCATTGCGAGGTGCGCCGCTCGGCAAACGAACCAACCGGCGGTGGCGCACGCATGCATCGGTGCGTGCGCCCCGTGCGCTTACGGCAGCTGCGCGGCCTGCAACGTGACCTCCGCACTCTGCACCGGTTCGCTCGCCGAGCGCGCCAGTTGCACGCGATAGGTGCCGGCCGCAATCGTCCAGTGACGTGCCTTGGCATCGAAGTCGGCCAGCGTCTTGGGCTCGGCGACCACCTGCACGCTGCGCTTTTCGCCCGGCTTGAGCGTGAGCTTCTGCCAGCCGATCAGGCGCAGCGGGGTGGCATGGCCGTCGGGCAGGGTGACGTAGAGCTGCGGCACCGCGGCGCCTTCGCGCGGGCCGATGTTCTCCACTTCGAAGCTGGCGGTGAGCTGGCTGCCGTTGGCGTCCACACGCAGCCCGCCCATGCGGAACTGGGTGTACGACAGGCCGTGGCCGAACGGATAGCGCGGGGTCAGCTTGCGCGCGGCGAACCACTTGTAGCCGACGTTGGCGCCTTCGATGGCGTAATCGATGCTGTCTTCGCCCGGCTTGGCCGGCTTGAAGCCCAGGCCCGGAATCGAGGGGCGCGGCAGCTGCGATTCGTCCACCGGCCAGGTCACCGGCAGATGGCCGGAGGGATTGACCTTGCCGGTCAGCAGGTTGGCGATCGCCTCGCCGCCACCGATGCCCGGATACCACGCCTGCAACACCGCCGGCACGCGCTCGTCCCACGGCATGCGCACCGGCCCGTTGGTTTCCAGCACCACGGTGGTCTTGGGGTTGGCCTTGGCCACCGCTTCGATCAAGGCGTCCTGGTTGTCGGGCAAGCGCATGTCCGGCAGGTCCACCGATTCGGCGGCCCACTGGGTGGCGAACACGATCGCCACATCGGCAGCCTTGGCCGCGCGTGCGGCCGCATTGCGGTCCTTGCCGTCCACGTAATCGATCTGCACGTTCGGCAACGCGGCGCGCAGCGCCTGCAACGGCGAGGACGGGTGGATGATGACCGGGCCCGGCCAGGTGGTCGGGGTGAGTCCGGGCACTGCATTGCCGCCGTTGATGGTGTAGTCCACGCGCGAGGAACCGCCGCCGGACATCACGCCCTTGTCGGCATAGCCACCGATCACCGCGATGCGGCGCAGGTCCTTGGACAACGGCAAGGTGGCCTGCTCGTTACGCAGCAGCACGCTGCCTTCTTCGGCCACATGCTGCGCAGCCAAGAGACCGGCCTTGCCATCGATCGGCTGGCGCTGGGTCGGGTGATCGAAGGCGCCGTGCGCGAACAGGCTGCGCAACACGCGCTTGACCATGTCGTCGAAACGCGTGCGCGGCACCACGCCGGCCGACACCGCCATGCGCAACGGCGCATCGAAGAACACCGCCGCGTCGAACACTTCGCCAGCCGATTGTTGATCCAACCCGGCCAGCGCGGCCTTGGAGCCGCTATGCACGCCGCCCCAATCGGACATCACGTAACCGGGGTAGTTCCATTCCTGCTTGAGCACCTGGTTGAGCAGGTAATCGTGCTCGCAGCCGTAGATGCCGTTGATCTTGTTGTACGAACACATCACCGAGGCCGGGTCGCCGATCTTCAGCGCGATCCCGAAGGCCAGCAGGTCCGATTCGTGCATCGCCTGCTCGCCGATGTCGGCGCTATGGAAGTTGCGCCGCGTTTCCATGTCGTTGAGCGCGTAGTGCTTCATCGTCGACAGCACATGCTCGCTCTGCACGCCGCGGATCGACTCGCCGACCATGGTGCCGGCCAGCAGCGGGTCTTCGCCGGCATATTCGAAATTGCGGCCGTTACGCGGGTCGCGCTGCAGGTTGACGCTGCCGGCCAGCAGCACGTTGAAGCCCTGCTGCCAGGATTCGCGGCCCATGGTCTTGCCACCGGCGTACGCCAACTGCGGGTTCCAGCTCGATGCCGTGGACGGGCCCGATGGCATCGCGGTGGCGAAGTCGCCCTTGCGGATGCCGCCGGGATTGGTCACGCCCACGCCGGCATCGGCCAACTGCTGCGCGGGGATGCCCAGGCGCGGAACGCCGGGCACGTAACCGGCAGAACCCAGCGCGCCTTCCGGCTTGGGAATCTTGTCGGTACCCAGGCCGAAATAGCTGCGCAGCATCTGGAATTTTTCGTCGTCGGTCATTTGCGCCAGCAGGCGGTCGGCGCGCTGGTCCGCCGTCAATGCGGTGTCCATCCAGGGCTGCGAAGACGGCGCGCCTTGCGCGATTGCCAGTGGTGCGGCCAGGGCGATGCCCAGGCCCATGACGACCGCCAGCACCAGGGGGCGCGGGCGACTCTGACGGTGTGTAAACGTTTTCATATCGAGCTGTGGCACGGTGTGTCCTTGTAGTGCTGGGTCGTAACGAACTTGGGGGCACCGAAGTGCCCGAATCGGGTGGACGCGGCTATACCGCGCTGCCGCCTGCCGGAATCGGCGTGGCGGTTAGAAGCCGGTCTGCGCGGTGCGCAGGACCGGGTAGAGCTGGTAGCGCTCATCCCACGACGAATGACGCCTGGCGAAAAATTCCAGCCGTGCCTGCGGGTCCTTGGCAAAGTCCGGGTCGCTGGCGATGCGCTGTTCGAATTGCGCCTTCAATGTGGCATCGTTGGCGAGCATGTCGCGCGCCACCTCTTCGGCGACATAGGCTTCCATGTATTCCTTGCGCTCGAATGCGGTGTTGAAAAAGCCCCACTGCAGCAGCGAATCCGGCGCCTGCGGTTCCAGCATCGCCATCACCAGGCGCGCCTTGGGTTGGGCGATCGGCACGAACAGCGAGCCGGCCGGCACGGCGCGGGTTTCATCGCGCCACTGCCCACTGACCTGCAGGGTCTGATGGCCTTCGTTGGAACGCGCAGCAGCGCTGGCCTTGTCGGCGCGGAAGGTTTGCACCGGGCGCTCCGCCGCACTGCCGATGGTCTGGAAATCGATGCCGTGCAGGCGCAGTTTTTCGCCTACCAGAGCCGCTTGCGCGGCCGGCACCAGATAGCCGCCGCGCGGCGCATCCACCACCACATCGGGCGTGATCTGGTCGCGCAGCGGCACCTTCCAGACTTGCGGTGTGCGCTCGTCGTAGTGCGTCATCAACGCACCGGAAATCGGCGACGGCGTGCGTGTATAGGCATAGCCACGAAACGCGACCGTGCGCGCCTGCAGGCCGGCCGCAAAGCTCAACGGCTCGGATGTGCCAGCCAGCTGCGTGGCGCGTTGATCGGCAGCCAGTGCATCGGCGCGCCACTGCGCGCCATTGCGTGCGCTTTGCTGCAGCACCGACACGATGGCATTGCGGGTCACCCGCACGCGCGTGGGGTAGTCCTTCCACGAATGCGTTTCCACCAGCATGCCGAAGCGGTTGCGCAGCAGAAAATAGCCGTGCGAGAAGCGTGGCGGCGAGACATCGTCGGCAAAGCCGGAGGCAGGGTCGTCTTCGTGCACGAATGACGGGTAGTAGGGCAGCGGCAGCGAGCCCTGTTTTTTCAGATCCGCAAGCACCGCGTCGCGCCAGCGCGTGCCGTCGCGCTGCAAGGTCGCATCGCCGGCATGCACCGGCTCCACCTGCACCGACACATCGTGCTCGAACTTGGCGCCATCGGTGACGTGCAGGTCCACAACCATCAGCGGATCCCACTGCTGCACCAGGCGCAGCATCGCCTGCATCTCGGGCGCGTCGGCCTTGACGTAATCGCGGTTGAGGTTGAGGTTCTGCGCGGTGGTGCGCCAGCCCATCTGCTCGGGGCCGCGCTGGTTGGGGCGATTCCAGGCGCCGAAGCGCTCATGCCCGTCCACGTTGAACACCGGCACGAACACCCACACCAGCTTGTCGAGCACGCCTTTGCCGGCCTTGCCGTCCAGCAGCTCGCGCAATGCCAGGAAACCCGCGTCCTTGCCATCGATCTCGCCGGCGTGGATGCCGCCCTGGATCAACACCACCGGCAGCTTGCGCTGCGCAGCCGATGGCGCGTCGAGCGCGCCACTGGTGGAGGCGACCAAGGCCTTCATCGGCCGGCCTTCCGGCGTGGTGCCGAACTGGATGCAGCGCACCGCCTGCGGGTAGCGCTGCGCAAACGCATCGCATAGCGCAATGACTTCATCGTAGCGTCCGGTCTGCACGAAACCGCTGCGCTCCGCCTGGGTGGTGAGCGGGGTGGCAGCCAGGGCGGCAGGGGTGGAAGTCAGCAGCAACAGGCTCACGGCCAGGCGGGTGAAGCGGGGCATCCAGCAGTCCAGTGTTCCAGGAAACGTTTGCAATGTAGCCGAGCCAGCGCACAAGGCCAATCTGCACTGCGTCATGGTCTCACTGCGCTGCGTGCCGCACGCGAGGGTCAACTGGACGCGGCAGGATACCCATCGCCGCAATGAGCGGTAAGAAACGGGCGCAGGTCATGCGCGTTGCGCGCAAGCCTGGTGCTATCGACGTCCCAGGCAAGCGTATGGCATCGCCCACCGTGGGTGACGGCTGCCTGCCGCGTCCGCTCACCTTCACGCGCGGCGGCCCGGGCCGGCGATGGCGGCCAGCGGGTACACGCCGGTACGATAGGGCCTGTTTTCAGCACGCCCGGATTGCCTTTGACCACCTCCACCTTGCCGGGCGCTTCTGCCGGCGCGCGGCTGCCGCGCCAGATTCCTTTCATCATCGGCAACGAGGCCTGCGAGCGTTTCAGCTTCTACGGCATGCGCAACATCCTGGTGCAGTTCCTGATCACCTCGCTGTTGCTGCAGGAAATCAGCGGGCCGGGGCGCGAAGCCGAAGCCAAGCACATCCTGCACAGCTTCATGATCGGGGTGTATTTCTTCCCGCTGCTGGGCGGTTGGCTGGCGGACCGTTTTTTCGGCAAGTACAACACCATCCTGTGGTTCAGCCTGGTGTATTGCGCCGGGCACGCGTGTCTTGCGTTGTTTGAAGGCAGCCGCGACGGATTCTTCCTTGGTTTAGGCCTGATCGCGCTTGGCGCAGGCGGCATCAAGCCGCTGGTGGCCTCGTTCATGGGCGACCAGTTCGACCAGTCCAACAAGCACCTGGCCAAGGTGGTGTTCGACGCCTTCTACTGGATCATCAACTTCGGCTCGCTGTTCGCCTCGTTGCTGATTCCGCTGGCGCTGAAGAATCTGGGCCCGGCCTGGGCATTCGGTATTCCCGGCATCCTGATGTTCGTGGCCACGCTGGTGTTCTGGCTGGGGCGCAAGCGCTATGTGCTGGTGCCGCTGCCGCCGAAGGACCCGCATGGGTTCGGTGCGGTGGTGCGCACGGCCTTGCTGGCGCATGCGCCAGGGCAGGGCCGTCCCGGCTTGATGCTGGCGGTGGTCTCGGTGCTGCTGGCGCTGGCGGGTTTTGCGCTGGTCGAGCAACTGGGCATCGTCGTGTGCCTGTGCATTGCGCTGGTGCTGCTGCTGGCCGGTATCGGCGGCGGCACCTGGTGGCAGCTGGAGCGCGCGCGCGGCACGCATCCGGATGCGGCGGTGGAAGGCGTGCGTGCGTTGTTGCGGGTGCTGGTGATCTTCGCGCTGGTGACGCCGTTCTTCTCCTTGTTCGACCAGAAGGCCTCCACCTGGGTGCTGCAGGGGCGCGAGATGACCATGCCGGCCTGGTTCACCGCCTCGCAGATGCAGGCGCTCAATCCGCTGCTGGTGATGCTGCTGATTCCCTTCAACAACCTGGTGCTGTATCCGCTGCTACGCCGTGGCGGCTGGGAGCCCACACCCTTGCGCCGCATGACCAGCGGCATCGCCTTCAGCGGCGTGGCCTGGATTGCGGTGGGTGCGATCCAGATGGTCATGGACGGTGGCGAGCCGATGCACATCGCCTGGCAGATCCTGCCATATGCGCTGCTGACCTTCGGCGAGGTGCTGGTCTCGGCCACCGGCATCGAGTTCGCCTACAGCCAGGCGCCGCCGTCGATGAAGGGGGTGGTGATGAGTTTCTGGTACCTCACCACCACGGTCGGCAATCTATGGGTGCTGTTGTCGAACGTGGCGGTGCGCAACGCGACGGTGACCGCGCATATCGCCGATACTGGGCTCAGCGAAGCGGCATTCCTGATGTTTTTCTTCGCGGCGTTTGCATTCCTGGCGGCCCTGGCCTTCGGCCTGTACGCGCGCGGGTATCGCATGGTCGACAATTACCGTACTGCCTGAGGTCTGCATGATTACCCTGATCCTGATCGCCATCACCGGCATCGTCTCGTGGATGGCGTTCAACAACCGCAAGCTGGCCGACCGGCTGATCCTGTGGCCGCCGGCGCTGGACAAGAACCGGCAGTACGACCGGCTGGTGACCTACGGCTTCATCCATGCCGACCTGGGCCACCTGGTCTTCAACATGATCACGCTGTTCTTTTTCGGCCGGGTGATCGAGAGCGTGATGACACAGCTGACCGGCAGCGTGCTGACCTATCCGCTGTTCTATCTGGCCGCGTTGGTGGTGTCGATCCTGCCCAGCTACCTCAAGAACCAGCACAACCCCAACTATTTGAGCCTGGGTGCGTCCGGTGCGGTGTCTGCGGTGTTGTTCGCCTTCATCCTGCTGCAGCCATGGACGATCATCCTGGTGCTGTTCATTCCGGCACCGGCGATCATCTATGCGGTGTTCTATGTCGGCTACAGCCTGTGGATGGACCGCCGTGGCGGCGACCGCATCAACCACAGCGCGCATCTGGCCGGCGCCGCGTTCGGCGTGATGTTCATGCTGATCATGGAGCCGCGCGTGTGGCAGGTGTTTCTGGAGCAGCTGTCCAACCCGCGCTTCGGCTGAGCGCGGCGGGCATGCGAATGCGCTGGGAAGAGTGGCTCGCAAGGCTGTCAAGCGGCCAGGTGTCAATCGCAGGCTATGCCAGGCTCGGCAAGCGCATCGCAAACGTTCGGTTCCCGCGGTGCCGCCAGGACGCACCTGACGGCTGCTCGCTAACTGCCGGTCAACCGCTGCGCAGCCGATGAGATCTCTACCGCAGCAGTGCGGGCTCAGGCTGCGTTGCGTTTCTGGTCTGCGCCGGATGCGGCGCCATAGGCCTGCTGCAAGCGTTCGTACACCGTATCGTTGAGCTGCGCAAAGTCCGGGTTGTGGGTATCGCCCTTGAGGGCGAACTGGAACAAGCTCTCCAACAGCGAGCTATCGCTGTCTGCGCTGTGTCCTGCCGAATCGTTGTTCATGCGGTGGCTCCCTCGTAGGTAAGGCGAAGACGTCGCGGCTTCCGTAGACCGGTTGCATCGATTGCCTTCGGGTCAGCTATCGGCGTTGCCCGCAGGAACTTGAGTGCGCTTTCCACACGCTGCGCGGCCGATCACAGCCAGGATTCACTTTCACGCAGGCGCGGCATCGCGCTGGTCACACTCGTTCCACTTGCTGCCCGGCGCAGACCACGAGAGAGGCGGCCACAGTGCACGCAGAACACGATCCGGAGCACCAGCGTTTCAACATAGACACCGATGGACAACGCGCAGAGCTGGCCTACCGGGGCGAGGGTGAGATCATGACGATCACGCATACGCATACGCATACGCATACGCAGGTGCCGGACGCGATCGGCGGGCGCGGCGTCGCTGCAGCGCTGGTCGAGGCCGCTTTGGACTACGCACGGCGCAGCGGTCTGAAAGTCGTTCCGGCGTGCAGTTATGCCGATGCGTATATGCGGCGGCATCCGCAGTTTCAGGATTTGCTGGCCTGATCAGCAATCGTTTTTTCGTAACAGGGTATTTCTCAGGGGAGCGGGCGGTAATGGGGCGGTTGCTTGGAAGAAACGCAGTGCAGGGCTTGCTGATGTTGGCCGTGCTGGCAGGGTGTACGCAACGCGCACCGACAACCGCAGAGCCGAACGAGCCCGCAGCCGATGCAGCGGCCACGCCACCGGCTGCGGAGCCCGTCGTCGTGCAGAGCGGACCGCTGGAAGATGTGATCGAGCATGCGCCGGCCTATATGGTGGGCATCAGCTACCCGCGCGGGCTGGATGCATATCCGGAACTCACCGCACTGATTGGCGGCTATGCGCAGGACGCACGTGCCGAGCTGATGCAGGCGGTGTCGGGGCTGGGCAACGACAAGCCGGCCGCACCGTATGAGCTGTCGTTGGCATTCGAGACCGTGTTGCAGACTCCTGATCTGATCGTGATTTCCGCCGACGGCAGCCGTTACACCGGCGGCGCGCATGGCGAGCCCCTGGTGGCGCGATTCGTGTGGCTGGTCAAGGAACGCAAGCAATTGACCGCGCATGCGCTGATTCCGGACCCGGCCGCCTGGGAAAAGATCGGCCGCGAGGTTGCGGCGCAACTGCATGCGGCCGCGACCAAGCGCGTGGAAGCCGACCGTGTCCCGCTCGAGGATCAGGCCGAGCAGGTCGCATCTGCCGATCGCATGATTGCCGAAGGCACCGCGGCGCAGGTGGATAACTTTGCGCAGTTCGTGCCGGTGTTGAATGCGAGTGGGCAAATCATCGCGCTGCGCTTCGTCTTGCCGCCGTATCAGGTCGGCCCGTATTCGGATGGAACGCAAACGGCAGAGGTCACTACCGCCGCAGTATTGCCGTCGGTCGCGCCGGAATATGGACATCTCTTCGCTCGCTGAGATGTCGCACCGCACCTGGTGTGATTGAATGGCCTGGCCATTCAGTAATGTAATCCAACGGGTGATATGAGCAGTTTCGATCCAACCGCAAGTCGCGTGGACCACACCTGCGTGCGTTATCCGGCGTTCCCGCGGGAGCCGGCTGTCCTGGTGAGGCTGATCAAGCATCTCTACAAGCGACTGCATACGCAGGGCTGCGTGCGGCTCAAGCCTTATGGCATCAGCCCGCCGGAATACGAAATTCTGATGATGCTCTATGGCACGCCGGAGCAATCGATCACGCCCACCGAGGTCGCCGAAGCCGCTAGCGAAAAGCCGGCCAATATCACCCGGCTCACCGATCAGCTGTGCGCGAAGGGGCTGATCACGCGTGCCAGCAGCGCGGAAGACCGGCGCAAGATCGTGTTGACGCTGCTGCCTGCCGGGCTGGCCTTGGTCGAAAGCTTGCTGCCTGATGCATGCACGTTGTTGAATGCAGAGACCGCCAGCATGAGCGAGGCCGAGCAGGTGCGTCTGGAAAAACTGTTGAAGAAGCTGCTCGACGGTGTGGACGCAGTCGATTCCTGAGCGGTGCGCAGTGCGCGTGCGATAAATCGCGGTACTCGCCGCCCGTAAAAACGCCGCCGCCGGGATCGCTCCCGGCGGCGTTTTCATGTCAACGGTTTTCAGAGCAAGACGCGCGACGATTAGCGCGAGCCCAGGTCAGCTATCGGCTGTTGATCCGAATCGGCATCTACATGTGGTGCATGCCGATTCTGACTACCGGCCGCGCCCGCCTGGCGGTTGCGCAGTAGTCCTGTTTTTAGCGCCCTCGGCAGAGTTACGGCTTGGACTGCGGTGCTTCCGGGGTGGCGCCATCGCCGCCTTGCGCGCTCAGGCCGCGCTTTTCGAGCAGCGGCTCGATCTGCGGTGCATGGCCGGCAAAGTTCTGGAACAACTCCATTGCATCCACACTGCCGCCACGCGACAGCAGGGTCTGACGGAAGCGGTCGCCATTGGCGCGGCTCAGCCCGCCATGCTGCTTGAACCACTGCTGGGTGTTGGCGTCCAGCACTTCGGACCAGATGTAGGCGTAATAGCCTGCCGCGTAACCGCCCATGATGTGGCTGAAATACGGGGTCTTGTAGCGCGGCGGCACCGGTGCATAGGCAATGCCGTCCTGCTGCAGTGCCTTGGCCTCGAACGCCATTACGCCAGCGGCGTCCGGCACTTGGTTGGCGCTGATCTGGTGCCAGTTCTGGTCGAGCATGGCCGCACCCAGATACTCGGTGGTGGCAAAGCCCTGGTTGAACTTGGACGCGGCAATCACCTTGTCCAGCAGCGCCTGCGGCATCGGCGAGCCGTTCTGATAATGCTTGGCGTAGTTCTTCAGGATCGACGCCTCGTCGGCCCACATCTCGTTGACCTGCGAGGGAAACTCGACGAAGTCGCGCGGCACGCTGGTACCGGAGAAATACGGGTATTTGACGTCGGAGAACATGCCGTGCAGCGCATGCCCGAACTCATGGAACATGGTGGTCACTTCATCCCAGGTCAGCAGCGTCGGCTGGCCGGCCGGCGGCTTGGGGATGTTGAGGTGGTTGGCCACCACCGGCTTGAAACCGGTCAGGTCCGACTGCGACACATACGAGTTCATCCATGCGCCACCGCGCTTGGATTCGCGCGCGTACATGTCGGCGATGAAGATCGCCAGCTGCTTGCCGTCGGCGTCGAACACGTCGTAGACGGTGATGTCGTCGCGGTAGGTGGGCAGGTCGGTGCGCTGCTTGAAGGTCAGGCCATATTCCTGGTTGGCCGCATAGAACACGCCGTTTTCCAGCACGTTCTTCAACTCGAAGTAAGGCTTGAGCTGGGATTCGTCGAAGTTGTACTTGGCCTGGCGTACCTTCTCGCTGTAGTAGGCCCAATCCCAGGCTTCGAGCTTGAAGGTCGGCTTGCGCGCGGCTTTTTGTTCCTTATCGATCATCGCCTGCAGATCAGCGGCCTCGCGCTTGGCGTTGGCCACGGCAGCCGGCGCCAGCTTGCCCAGCATCGCGTTGACCGCTTCCGGCGTCTTGGCGGTCTGGTTCTCCAGTGAGTACGCGGCGTAGGTCGGGAAGCCGAGCAGCTTGGCCTTGTCCGCACGCAGCTTCATGATGCGCGCCACCAGCGCGGTGTTGTCGTACTGGCCGCCGTGGCTGCCGCGCGACACCGAGGCGTCGTAGATCTTCTTGCGCAGCTCGCGATTCTTCAGCTGGCTCAGCGGCGGTTGGCCGGTGGTGTTGAGCAGCGCAATCACGTACTTGCCGTCGAGCTTGCGCGCCTTGGCGGCTTCGGCGGCAGCGGCAATCTGCTCCTGCGACAAGCCATCCAGCTGCTTGACGTCATCCACAACGACAGCAGCGGCATTCACTTCGGCCAGCACGTTCTGGCTGAAGGTGGTGCCCAGGTTCGCCAGCTCGGCATTCATCGCCTTGAGCGTGGTCTTGTCGGCGTCAGACAGCTTGGCGCCGTCGCGCACGAAATCGCTGTAGTACTTCTCGACCAGGCGCACGCCTTGTGCGTCCAGGCCCAGCTTGGCGCGTTGGTCGTACAGGCTCTGGATGCGCGCGAACAGCTTGCCATTGAGCGAAATCGCATCACGGTGCGCGGCGAACTTGGCCGAATAATCGGCCTGCAGTTTCTTGCGTGCGTCGTTGGTGTCGGCACCGACCAGGTTGAAGAACACCGTGGTGGCGCGGTCGAGCGTGGCACCGCTCTTTTCCAGCGCAATGATGGTGTTGTCGAAGCTCGGCTTGGCTTTCTGGTTGGCGATCTTGTCCACTTCCTTCAGTTGCTCGGCCATGCCGGCATCGAAGGCGGGTGCGAAGTCGCTGTCTTTGATCTTGTCGAACTGCGGGTAATGCAGCGGCAGCGTGCTGTCGGCAAAGAACGGGTTGGCTTGGGTGGCGGCCTGCGTGGCGGCGGGGGCGGCGATGCTGTAGGACGGCATGGCAAGTCCCAGGGAAGCGGCCAGGGCAAAAGCGAGACGGGTGGTCAAGAGCGTTGCTCCAAAGTGCGAGCCGCCGAGGCTAACTCAGCCAGGCGGGACAGGCGTGTGACAAAAGGCATGGCTGCAGGGTGAAGGTGCAGTCAATCGGTGAACCTTGCCGATTGGCGGGGCGAGGAACAACTTTCTGCCGCTCCAAGCTCGACCAGAAGGCCAGCCGCAGTGCGTATGGCTGCCGAAGATACGATTGTAGTGCCGCACTGCCGAGGCGGCTGGGCTACGCTGCCGTTTCCCTGAGCATCCGAGTACGCCATGAGCGACATCTCCACGTTTGAATTCACCGACCTGGACGGTCGCACGCAGTCGATGCGCGACTATGCCGGCAAGGTGCTGCTGGTGGTCAATGTCGCCTCGAAATGCGGCTTTACCCCGCAATACGCAGGCCTGCAGGCGCTGTGGCAGCGCTATCGCGAACGTGGCTTGGTGGTGATCGGATTCCCGTGCGATCAGTTCGGCCATCAGGAGCCGGGCGATGCGGCGCAGATCCGCCAGTTCTGCTCGCTCGATTACGCAGTGGATTTTCCGCTGGCTGAGAAGATCGAGGTCAATGGCAGCGGCGCGCATCCGCTGTGGCAGTACCTCAAGCACGAACAGCGCGGCGTCCTGGGCTCGGAAGCGATCAAGTGGAACTTCACCAAGTTCCTGATCGGCCGCGATGGCCGCGTGTTGGAGCGTTATGCGCCGACCACCAAGCCGGAAGCGTTGGCTACAGATATCGAGCGCGCGCTGGGCGCGTGATCTTGCAGGGCGTGTTGCTCAACCCGTAGGAGCGCTCTTGGGCGCGATGAGGCGTTACCGGGAATGCTTCATCGCGCCCAGGGGCGCTCCTACGACGCACGTGCTGGCGATGCGGTCTACGTAAAACGCCGCACAATCGCTGGCGTTTCACGCGCGCCGCATCACTTCTCGACGAACGCGCGCTCGAACACGTAATGCCCCGGCGTACCGATGCGCGGCGAGGTCTGGAAACCGCGGGCGTCCAGCAGGGTGCGCAGGTCGGCCAGCATCTGCGGGCTGCCGCAGATCATGAAGCGGTCGTTGGCCGGATCCAGCGTCGGCAGGCCCAGCGTCTGCTGCATGCGGCCATCGGCCATCAGCTCGGTCAAACGGCCTTGATTGGCAAACGGTTCGCGCGTGACTGCCGGGTAATACAGCAGTTTGTCGCGCAGCAGATCGCCGAGGAACTCGTGCTGCGGCAGCTCGCGTTCGAAGTAGTCGCGGTAGGCCAGGTCCTGCACGAAGCGCACGCCCTGGGTCAGGATCACCTTGTCGAAGCGCTCGTAGGTTTCCGGGTCCTTGATGATCGACAGCCACGGCGCCAGGCCCGTGCCGGTGCCCAGCAGGTACAGGTTGCGGCCAGGATGCAGGTCGCTGATCAGCAGGGTGCCGGTGGGCTTTTTGCCGACCAGCACCTTGTCGCCCGGCTGGATGTGCTGCAAGCGCGAGGTCAGCGGGCCGTCCGGCACCTTGATGCTGAAGAACTCCAGATGTTCTTCCCAATTGGCGCTGGCAATCGAATACGCACGCAGCAGCGGGCGCGTCTCGGTTTCCAGCCCGATCATCACGAACTGCCCGTTCTCGAAACGAAAACCGGCATCGCGGGTGGTGGTGAAGCTGAAGTAGGCATCGGTCCAGTGACGGACCGCAAGCACCGTTTCGGCGCCGAAAGCGGAAGACATACCGGTGAGTGTCGTGGGAGGGGTACCCGGCAATTCTACCTCAAGCCGGCCAAATGAGAGGGGCTCTCATTTGGATGGCCGGGATTCGGGAGTTGGGATTAGGGATTCGCAATAGCAGATCCTTAGAACCTGTTCACGATCTTCGCAGATCAGTGCAGACTATGCGGATGCGCCAAAAGACCTATCCGAGTGACATGAGCCGGGAGCAGTTCGCACACGTGCTGCCGATCCTGGAACAAGCGCGCAAGCGCACCAAGCCACGCCGTGTGGATTTATATGAGGTGTGGTGCGCAGTGTTGTACGT
>NZ_LYMI01000019.1 GCF_001660815.1 Xanthomonas nasturtii | reverse complement strand
GGGGAGGACGCGCCTGCGTGCGGCAAGTGCTGTACATGGCGGCGCTGGTGGCGGTGCGCTTCAACCCGGCCCTGCGCGAGTTTTACCAGCGGCTACGCACGCAGGGCAAAGCGGGCAAGGTCGCCCTGGTGGCGGCGATGCGCAAATTATTGGTCATCCTCAACGCCAAGATGCGAGATCAACTGGCGGCTAGCGCCGCCAGTTGATCAAGACAGTTGCTCTCCCGCTGGAGAGGGGCGTGAATCACACCACCTGCCCGCACCCGAACACCCGCAGCTCCAGCAACCCAAGGTGACCCATGCAACTCCCAGCGCAGTGGCAGGCCGGCGTTGATCGCAATACCGAAGTGCTGCGCGGCCATGCCCAGCTGCTGGCCACCTTCAACGCGCCCCCCGCGGCGGCGCGTGACGGCAGCGGCCCACGCGGCCAGATCGCGTCCATCGTCAGCAGCACGCGCCGCCAGCCCACCCTGGCCGCGCGGCTGGCCACCCAGACGCTGACGCGCATCAACCAGGCCAACGACAGCCTGGGCGCCATCACCCGCCTGCTGCCGGCGCGCGCCGCCGCCGATGCCGCGCGCGTGCAGGCCGCGCTGGCCGGTGGCAACGACGGCGGCGCATTGGCTGGCGTGCCGTTCGTGGTCAAGGATCTGTTCGACGTCGCCGGGCAGGTCACCACCGCCGGTGCTGCGGTTCGCGCGCAGTGCGCGCCTGCTGCTCACGATGCAGCGGTTGTGCAGCGGCTCAGCGATGCCGGCGCGGTGCTGGTGGGCACTGCCAACATGGACGAATTCGCCTACGGCTTTGCCACCGTCAACGCGCACTACGGCACTACCGCCAACCCGCATGACCACCAGCATCTGGCCGGCGGCTCGTCGGGCGGCTCGGCCGCGGCAGTGGCCGCCGGGCTGGTGCCGTTCGCGCTCGGCTCGGACACCAATGGCTCCATCCGCGTGCCGGCCGCGCTCTGCGGTGTCTACGGCCTGCGCCCGACGCATGGCGCGTTGCCGCTGGATGGCGTGTTTCCGTTTGTGGATGCATTGGATGTGGTCGGCCCGTTCGCAACCTCGGTGGCCGATCTGCGCGTTGTTTATGAGGTGATGCGCGCACACGCGCTGCCCTCGGCCACTCCCGGCAAGTTGCGCATCGCACGCCTGGGCGGCTGGTTTCAACGCAACCTGGATCCAGACCTCGATGCCGGGCTGGCGGCAGTGCTGGCCGCCTGCAACAGCACTGCCTCGATCGAACTGCCGGAGGCCGAGCGCGCGCGCGCAGCCGCCTTCGTCCTCACCGCTGCCGAAGGCGGACATCGGCACCGCAGCGCACTGGCCACGCACGCCGCGCAGTTCGACCCCGCCACGCGCGACCGCCTGCTCGCCGGCCTGCAGCTGCCCGCCAGCGCCGTGGCCGACGCACACCGCTTCGCCCGCTGGTTTGCCGGCGCCATGCACGCGCTATGGGACGATGTGGATGTGCTCATCGCGCCGGCCACCCCGTGCGTGGCACCGCGTATCGACCAGGACACCATCCAGATCGACGGCCTGCCGGTCTCGGCACGCGCCAATCTGGGCATCTTCACCCAACCGCTGGGGCTGGCCGCCTGCCCGGTGCTGGCCGCACCGTTGCCGCGTCCCGGGCGGCTGCCGCTCGGCGTGCAGCTGATTGCCGCGCCCGGCCGCGAAGACCGCCTGTTTACGCTCGCCGCGCAACTCGAACGCGACGGCCTGCTCGCCTTCAGCCCGCCGCCGGAGACACGCTGATGCTGCAGACCCTGCGCGCGCGCCGCGGCATGGTGGTGGCCCCGCATCACCTCGCGGCGCAGGCCGGGCGCGATGTGTTGCGCGACGGCGGCAATGCCATCGAAGCCGCCGTGGCCACCGCCGCCTGCCTGGCGGTGGTGTACCCGCACATGACCGGCATCGGCGGCGATGGCTTCTGGCTCATCCACGAACCCGATGGCCGCGTGCACGCCATCGACGCCTGCGGCCGCGCTGCACAGGCGGCAACGCTGGATTTCTATCGGGGCCACGGCAGCATCCCGTGGCGCGGCCCCGGCGCGGCCAATACCGTGGCCGGCACCGTCTCCGGCTGGGCGCTGGCCCTGCACCACGCGGGCGGCACCTTGCCGCTGCAACGCCTGTTGCAAGAGGCCATCCACCACGCCAGCGACGGCGTGCCGGTGACCTTGGGCGGTGCCCGGATCGCTGCCAGCAAGAGCGCCGAACTGCGCGTGCAACCCGGCGCCTACGCCAGCATCTTCGAACACCACGGCGCGCCCCTGCACGAAGGCGCGCTGCTGCAGCAACCGCAGCTCGCACACACCCTGCAGCGGTTGGCCGACCACGGCCTGGAGAGTTTCTATCGCGGCGCCCTCGCCGACGACATCGCCGCCGACCTGCAGGCGCTCGGCAGCCCGCTGCATGCAGACGACCTGGCCGCACACACCGCCGACGCCAGCGTGCCGCTCTCGGTCGCCATTCACGGCGCGCGGCTTTATAACCACGCACCGCCCACGCAAGGGCTGGCCTCGCTGCTGATCCTTGCCTTGTTCGACCGCCTGCATGCCGAACACCCCGACAGCTACGCGCACTTGCACGGCCTGATCGAAGCAACCAAACAGGCCTTCCTGATCCGCGACGCGCATGTCGGCGACCCGGCCTGGATGACACTGAACGCACAAGCCCTGCTCGACGATAGCGACGCACTCGATGCGCTCGCCGCGCGCATCGACATGACCACTGCACTGCCCTGGCCGCAGCCCTCGCAAGCCGGCGACACCGTGTGGTTCGGCGCCATCGACGCACACGGGCGCGCAGTCAGCTGCATCCAGTCGACCTATTTCGAATTCGGCTCCGGCCTGGTGCTGCCGCGCACCGGCATCACCTGGCAAAACCGCGGCTGCAGCTTCCGCCTTGCCGCCGACGGCTGGAACGCACTCGCCCCCGGGCGCAAACCCTTCCACACCCTCAACCCCGCACTGGCCACCTTCGACGACGGCCGCGTCATGGCCTACGGAACCATGGGCGGCGAAGGCCAACCACAGACCCAGGCCGCCCTGTTCTCCCGCTACGCCCGCTTCGGCATGCCGCTGCAACAGGCGATCACCGCACCGCGCTGGCTGCTCGGCCGCACCTGGGGCGAAGACAGCACCTCGTTGAAGCTGGAAGACCGCTTCGATCCGGCAGTGATGCAAGCACTACGCCACGCCGGGCATGCGGTGGAAGTGCTGCCCGCTTACACCTCGGTGATGGGCCATGCCGGTGCATTGGTACGCGAGGCGGATGGCGTACTCAGTGGGGCAAGCGATCCGCGCTCGGATGGTGCGGTTTCGGCTTGGTGATCACCGCGGTTCTTTCGCGACTGCAGCAACGCCTCAGCCCGCCCGAGCGATGGCGCGCGCATCAGGGTAAAAGCGTTCACACATCGCAAGACCGTCTTTCGGAAAGGTCCTAGCGAACCCAACCGCGGCAACTTCGGCACGGCATATGCCATGCTTGCGCACGCCATGCGGGACATCCGCATTAGCGTTACTTCTGACGCGTCGTTGGATCCACTCAGGGAGAGCAACATGACAGAGCAAGAGCAACATCAACCAAGCCTGGAAGACGTCAAGCTGGCGTTCGATGGCCAGAGCGTGGACTGGTATCTCCAGAAGCTGGTCGGCATTGCCAACTTTTCGAATGCGCAGTTCGGCATCACGCTGTTTGTCGAAGGCATCGTCATTTCTGGCCAGCTGGTCAGCGGCAAGCAGTATTTCGAGGCGTTTGCGCAGGAATTTTCTGCTGCATGCCCCGGCGACGCCGAAGAAAAAGAAGATATCCGTCGCGCATTTGCCAGCCACGCCAGCATCTACGACACCGAGGACGATGCGCAGCAAAGCAGCACGCCTCCGCAGTTCATCCACCTGATCGATGCGCGTTGCTTCTCACCCGGCGGCCAGCCGCTGCCCAGCAACCGTGGCGTGCTCTGGCGTGGCAAGGTCAATGCTGTTTCCGGCTTCACCCTGGGATCGTTGTCGGCTGATTGAGCCCGGCAAGCTCCGCCCTGGTGTGAGGTGCGCGTCATCTCACACTGGTCAACGCGCTGGCGCAGCGAAGGCTGGAACCTGGCCTCCGATCGCACCGTGCGCAACTCCGATGGCCAGCACGATGCCGATACGTGCGTGGCATGTTTGCGTGATGCGTGCATAGCGATGTGGCCGCCAATGCCGCCACTCCCCAGACGGGGCCGGAGTGCGCTTTACCCGACAGCATCTGCCTGCAAGGAACGCTCCCACTCTGCGCTGATGCCAACGCCCGTTTCACCAAGACGCGGCATCAGCACAGGACTTACTGCTTGGGCTTGTTGCCCGCATCGCGCGGCGGCGCGTTTTTCACGTAGCGGTCGAACCACTCCAGCATCTCGGCCACCACGTCTTCGTTGGATTCGCGGGCGGTGTACCAGTGCGGCTCGAACGGCAGCAGCACCAGGCGTGCGGTGCCGCCGTTGCCGCGGATCGCCTGGAACAGGCGGGGTGCCTGGGTGGTTTCGGTCCCGGGGTTGGCGTCGTCCATGCGGCCCGGCTGTGTGCCCTCAGCACTGATGAAACGCCCCCTGGTCGTGCCGGCCCATTACCGCCGTGGCAGAGCCATAAGGCGGCGGACGCATTCTCACTGTCGGTTCGGCGCTGGGGTTCATCCCGGCGCCCTTCAGTGCCTATTACTCGGCCACCGAATCGCCAGCATCGCGCGCGCAACGTAGCGGCGCTTCAACAGGCCGACGATGCTGCTGCGCTGGCCGGCGTTCTGTGCCGGCATCGACGGCAGGCTGCGCCACTGCCAGGCAATGGTCAGCACAACCAGCGGCAGCATGCCCCAGAACACCCCGCGCCAGCCGATGCTTGCGCCCAGGTAGCTGCCCAGCGGCGCAACGATCCAGAGCGAACGTGCATCACACTTGTTATAGTGTAACGATGTTACGTGCCCGCTCCGCCCGCCTGCTGCGCAGCCTCGCCATCCTGGCGGCGTTGCTGTTGGTGTTGTCGCCGGTATTGAGTCACCTGTCGCGCTCGCAGCGGCACAATCAAGCGCCCGAGCTTGCGACCACCGCACCAGTAAGTGCACGTGTGCAGCCAAGCGGTGCAGCCGCCGGCCTGCCGTTCGCACACAGCGCCAATGCGGGTGGCGACGCATCGACGGAACGCGGCAGCGACCACTCCGCGCCTGCAGATGAGGGAACCGCGTCCACTTGCGAGGCGTGTCAGCCCGCAGAGCGCGTGCTGCTCCTGCTGCTGGTGGCAGCGCTCATCCTGCTGCCCGCAATGCGCTCCAGCGTGCGCGGCCGGCCAGCGCTAGCGGGCCTGTCAGCCAGCAGCCAACGCGAAGCGCATCCGCCACGCGGGCCACCGCTGCCGGCCATTGGCTAACCGCTTCGCATCAGCGCTCGATCACCTGCATCGCGCCAGTCTTCGCGGGCACTGACCACGCCCGGCCAGCCCTGGCCGCCGCGGCAGCACGCCACGCGCTCACGCTTTTTGTTGTCGCGGCCTGCACAAGGCCGCACGGAGTTTCGTCATGCACACGCTTCACCGTCTCACCGCCGCGTTGGCGGTCGCCCTCGTCTGCGTGCAGACCGCATCCGCCGCCGACGCCCCCAGCGACGATTCGGTTCTCACCCTGGGCAAGGTGCAGGCCACGGCCGTCTCCAATGGCACGCTCGCCGCGCACAGCGTGTTCTCGTCGGTGGACGTGCTGGGCGCCGACCTGCTGCAAAACCAGAAGGTGGATTTCAGCTGGGAGCTGTTCGCGCGCGCACCCGGCGTGCAGGTCACCCAGTTCAAGGTCGGCACCGAAGCCGGGCGGTTTTCGTTCCGCGGCTTCAATGCCGAAGGCCGCGTCAACGCGGTCAAGCTGCTGATCGACGGGGTGCCCGGCAACGACAATCTCGGCGGCATGCCGTATATGGACATGATTTCGCCGCTGGACATCGAAGCGATCGAAATCGTGCGCGGCACCAACGACCCGCGCTACGGGCTCAACGCAATTGCCGGCGACGTCAATGTGGTCACCCGCAGCGGTGGCAACGACGGCACGCTCAGCCTCACCGCCGGCAGCTTCGGCACCTACGACGTGCAGGCGGCCAAAGGTTTCGAGCAAGGCGGCTGGAGCCAGAATTATTTTGTCGGCTGGCGCAGTTCGGAGGGCTATCGCGACCATGCGCTGGCGATCAAGCGCAACTTCGCCGCCAAGTGGCTGTACACCGACCCGGACGCCCGCTGGCGCGCGGGACTGAGTACGCGCTTCTATCACGCCACCGCGCAGGAGGCCGGCTTTCTCACCTTCCAGCAGGCGCAGCAGGCGCCGCGCAGCTCGCCGGCATTTTCCAATACCGATCAGAGCGAGCGTCAGCTGATCCAGACCGTGCTGCATGCCGACGGCACGCTGCGCGAGGACTGGAGCTGGACCGCCAAGACCTACGTCAACCGCTACCAGAACGAGCGCTTCGTGCGCTTTGTCGAACGCAACCCGCAGCAGGAGCGCGTGACCAACGAAACCCACCACGGCGTGATCGCCAGCACCACCTGGCGGCCGGAGCTGGTGGGCTTCAGCGAATTCGCGCTGGAAGCCGGCGTGGATGCGCAGTGGCAAGACAACGTGTCGCAACGCTATCGCACCGTCGAACGCGAGCGTGTGCGCCCATTGCGCGATTGGGATTACAGCCTGGATACGCGCGGCGCCTATGTGCAGGTGGTGATGCGCCCGACCGAGCGGCTGAAGCTGGTGCCGGCGTATCGCATCGACCAGGTGCGCGGCAGCTTTCTGGATGCGCTCAGCGGCGCGCGGTTTTCGACCTACGATTTCGGCAGCATCCTGCAACCCAAGTTCAGCGCCGCCTACAGCCTGAGCGATCGCGCCACCGCGTACGCCAACTGGGGCCGCACCTGGCAGATCGGCGGCGGCAACGGCGCCTACCGCACCCAGGCACGCAATTTGCGGCCTTCGATCAACGACGGCTGGGAGAGCGGCCTGAAATTCCAGCCCTGGTCCTGGGCCGATGCGCGCCTGGCCTACTGGGAACAGCGCGCGTCGGGCGAGGTGGCGCGCGTGATCGGCGTCAACGGCGCGGTGGCGGTGGATGAGGTCAGCAATGTCGGCCGCACCCTGCGCCGCGGCTGGGACGCACAACTCAACCTGCAGCCGAGCGAACACTGGCGCGCATGGCTGGCCTACTCGCGGCAGAAGGCACAGATCGTGGTAGCCGACCCCAGCGCACCGGACACGCGCGGCAAAGAGGTGGAAAACGTGCCCAACTGGCTGCTCACAGGCGGCGTGGACTACCAGGCCAGCGACCATCTCAAGTTCAGCCTGTGGGGCAACGGGCAGGGCGACTACTACATCGACCGCGCCAACACGCTGGGGCGGTACGGCGGCTATGTCATCGCAAATGTCAGCGCCACCTGGCAGGTGAACCCGCGTAACGAGGTCTCGCTGCAACTCAAGAACGTCACCGACAAGCTGTACGTGTATGGCTTTTTCGACAGCGGCATCTCCGGCTTCACCCCAGCCGATGGTCGCGGCGTGTACGCCAGCTGGAACGTGTCGTTCTGACACCGGCCAATGGGGGGCGTCGCCGGCAGCGATCCGCCGGCGCCTCCAACGCAGTCGGCAGGCGCCAGCATTGCACCGCGTTGCATTTTTTGCAGCGCAAACCCGCGAAAAAATTCTTTGATGGCGACAGGGCTGGCTCCCTATAGTCGAAGCGTCACCTCTCCCGCCTGCTCCCGGACTGCTGCCGAAGGCTCCGCGGGCCGCCTTGGTCCTGTCGATGCCCGCTGCCCCGCCCTTCCGCCAAGCTACCGCCAACCCCACCGCTCCCGGCGGTGCGCGGGCAGTAGCACGCTGCGACGCCCTGGGCGTTGCGCCTTATAGCGACAGCGACACCGGGTTGTTCCGCGGTTGGCTCAGCCCTGCCCATCGCGCCACGGTGCAACAGGTCAGCACCTGGATGGCAGCGGCCGGCATGCAGGTGCGGATCGATCCGCTCGGCAGCCTGGTCGGCCACTACGCCGGTACGCAGCCAGATGCGCCCGCACTGCTGATCGGCAGCCACCTGGACAGCGTGCGCGATGCCGGCCGCTACGATGGCCCGCTCGGCATCCTGCTGGGCATCGAATGCGTGGCAGCTTTACATGCACAGGGACGACGCCTGCCGTTCCCTATCGAGGTCATCGCCTTCGGCGACGAAGAAGGCTCGCGCTTTCCTGCCTCGATGTTCTGCAGCCGCGCAGTCGCCGGCGCGCTCGACCCCGCCACGCTGCACGTCACCGATGCAGCAGGCATCGATGTCGCAGCCGCGTTGGCGAACTGGGACCTGGATATCGCGCAGATCCAGCACGCCGCACGCGCCCCGGGCAGCGTGCTGGCGTATCTGGAAACCCATATCGAACAAGGCCCGGTACTGGAAGCCGAAGGCCTGCCCGTTGGCATCGTCAGCGCGATTGCCGCGCAGCGCCGCTTTGCGCTGCGCTTCGACGGCCGTGCCGGGCACGCCGGCACCACCACCATGACGCTGCGCCGCGACGCATTGAGCGCCGCCGCCGAGGCGCTGCTGGCCATCGAACGCATCGCGCGCGCGCGCAGCAGCGACCTGGTCGCCACCGTCGGCAAACTGCAGGTCGCACCGGGCGCCACCAACGTGGTGCCAGGCCGTGTGGACTGCACGCTGGATGTGCGCGCCGGCAGCGATGCAACCCGCGATGCGGCCGTGCGCGAAATCGAACACGCGCTCGCGCAGATCGGCACGCAGCGCGGTATCGCCATCGCCATCGAGCCGCTACAGACACTGGCCGCCTGCCCATGCGCCCCGGCCCTGATCACGCGCCTGGAACATGCAGTTGCCGCGCAGGGCGTCGCACCGCGGCAACTGGTCTCCGGTGCCGGCCACGACGCCATGGTGATGGCAGCGCTGTGCCCCACCGCGATGCTGTTCGTGCGCTGCGCCAGCGGCATCAGCCATCATCCGGACGAACATGTCGACCCGGACGATGCCGAGCTCGCACTGGCGGTCATGCGCCACTTCATCGAACACCTGGGAGATTCCCTTGTCACCTGATTTGCGCCACCTGCATACCTTCGGCGAACTCGATCCCCCGCAGCGCCTGTTGATGGGCCCGGGCCCGGTCAATGCGCATCCGCGCGTGCTGCGCGCGATGGCGGCCGATCTGCTGGGCCAGTTCGACCCGGAAATGACCACCTACATGAACGAGGTGATGGCACTTTATCGGCCGTTGTTCGGCACCGAAAACCGCTGGACGTTTCTGGTCGATGGCACCGCGCGTGCCGGTATCGAAGCGGCGCTGGTCTCGCTGGTGAGCCCGGGCGAGCGCGTGCTGGTGCTCAACTTCGGCCGCTTCGGCTTGTTGCTCACCGAAATCCTGGGCCGGCTCGGCGCCGAGGTGCACACCGTGGAGGCGCCGTGGGGCGAAGTGCTGCCACTGAGCGCCATTGCCGAGGCGATCGAACGCGTGGCGCCAAAGCTGGTGGCCAGCGTGCACGGCGACACCTCCACCACCATGGCGCAGCCGCTCGACGGCGTCGGCGCACTCTGCCGCGCGGCCGGCGCACTGAGTTATGTGGACGCCACCGCCACCATCGGCGGCATGCCAATCGCCAGCGACCGCTGGGAGATGGACGTGGTCACCGGCGGCTTGCAGAAGTGTCTGGGCGGGCCGTCCGGCTCGGCGCCGATCACCGTGTCCGAGCGTGCGGCCGAGGCGATCTTCGCGCGCCGCCATGTCGAATGCGGCATCGTGCGCGCCGACATCGTCAACGGCAGCGGCCCGCGTATCGCCTCCAATTATTTCGATCTGGCGATGATCATGGATTACTGGTCGGACAAGCGCCTCAACCACCATACCGAAGCCACCACCATGCTGTACGGCGCGCGCGAATGCGCACGCGTTGCCCTGCAGGAAGGCCTGGACGCCCGCTTCGCACGCCACGCAGCGGCAGGGCGCGCAGTGAGTTCCGGCATCCGCGCACTGGGGCTGGAGGTGTTCGGCGACGATGCGCACCGCATGACCAACGTCACCGGCGTGGTGATTCCGCCCGGCATCGACAGCGATGCGGTGCGCCGCCGCATGCGCGAAGATTTCGAGATCGAGATCGGTACGGCGTTCGGGCCACTACAGGGCAGGATCTGGCGCATCGGCGCGATGGGCTACAACGCGATGAAGCACAAGGTGCTGATCACCCTGGCCGCGCTGGAAGCGGTGCTGCGCGCCGAAGGCTATGCCTGCACACAAGGCCTGGCGGTGGAAGCGGCACTGGCCGCCTGGCACGCGGGCCCGCAGGCATGAACGCCGCGCGCGACCTGGCCGGCTATGGCGCCACGCCGCCTGCGGCGCAGTGGCCGGGCGGCGCGCGCATCGCGGTGCAATTCGTCATCAATTACGAAGAAGGCGCGGAAAACTGCGTGCTCAACGGCGATGCCGGTTCCGAGGCGTTTCTGTCGGAAATGGTCGGTGCGCAAGCGCAACCCGGCGCACGCGCCATGGCGATGGAAAGCCTGTACGAATACGGCAGCCGCGCCGGTTTCTGGCGGCTGCACCGGCTGTTCACCACGCGCAACGTACCGGTGACGGTGTTCGGTGTGGCGCAGGCGTTGGCAGCCAATCCCGACGCGGTCGCCGCGATGCAGGCGGCCAGCTGGGAAATCGCCAGCCATGGCCTGCGCTGGATCGACTATCAACAGGTGGATGAAGCCACCGAGCGTGCGCACATCGCCCAGGCCATCGCCGTGCATACGCGCGTCACCGGCAGCCGCCCGCTGGGCTGGTACCAGGGCCGCACCAGCCCCAACACCGCGCGCCTGGTTGCCGAAGAAGGCGGCTTCATCTACGACGCCGACAGCTATGCAGACGATGTGCCGTACTACGACAACCGCCACGGCCGCGCGCAGTTGATCGTGCCTTACACGCTGGATGCCAACGACATGAAATTCGTCGCCTACAACGGCTTTGCCGATGGCGAACCGTTCTTCCGCTATCTGCGCGACAGCTTCGAACAATTGCGCAGCGAAGGCGGGCGCATGCTGTCAGTTGGCCTGCACGGGCGCATCGTCGGCAAGCCGGCGCGCGCGGCAGCCCTGGCGCGTTTTGTCGACCATGTGCTGGCCAGTGGCGATGCCTGGATTGCGCGCCGCATCGATATTGCGCGCCATTGGCTGCAGGTGCACCCGGCATGAGCATTGCAGCTTCCGATATCGACCTGCCCGAGGTGATCGCGCAAGTGACTGCCGCCTTCCATGCCTACGAAGCAGCGCTGATGCGCAACGACATCGCCGCGATGGACGCGCTGTTTCATGCAGCGCCCAGCACCGTGCGTTACGGCGTGGGCGAGGTGTTGTACGGCATCGAGGCGATTCGCGCATTTCGCATCGGCCGCGGTGGCTCGCCGCGGCGCCAGCTTGCGCATGTGGACGTCCATGGCTTCGGCCGCGACTTCGCCACCACGCATGCAGAATTCATCCGGGAAGGCAGCAGCGCGCGCGGGCGGCAAAGCCAGAGCTGGGCGCGCTTTGCCGACGGCTGGAAAGTGGTGGCCGCACATGTCTCGCTGCAAGGCACGCACGCATGAGCGTGGGCGACGACCGCATGCTGGACGATGCCGCCTTCGTGGCGCGCTACCGCGAACTGTTCGAGCACTCGCCGTGGGTGGTGGAGCGTGCAGTGCGGCGGCGGCCGTTCGAGGATGTGCATCGCGGCCTGATGCAGGTTGTCCACGACGCATCGCCGGACGATCAGGTCGCACTCATCCGTGCGCACCCCGAGCTGGCCGGCAAGGCGGCCATCGACCGCACGCTCACGGCCGCATCGGCCGCAGAGCAGGCCTCGGCCGGGCTGGACCGGCTCAGCGAAGACGAATTCAAGCGCTTCCACGCGCTCAATCAGGCCTATCGCCACCGTTTCGGATTTCCGTTCGTGATCTGCGTGCGGCTGCACGACAAGGCCGGCATTCTGGCCGCACTGGAGCGGCGGCTGGACGCATCGCGCAACGCAGAGATCGCCACCGCCATCGCCGAAATCGGCAAGATCGTTCACCTGCGCCTGGAGGCACTGCCATGAGCCTGGCCCAACTCGAACGCGCGCTCGCCCGCGACCTGCAATGCCTGGCCCATGGCGGCGATGCCTGGGTACAACCGCGCGTACATCCGGCCGGGCAGGTCTTTGATGTGGTGATTGTCGGCGCCGGCCAGAGCGGGCTGGGTGCAGCGTTCGCGCTGCAACGCGAGCGCGTGCACAACGTGCTGGTCATCGACGAAAACCCGGCAGGGCAGGAAGGCCCGTGGGTGACCTATGCGCGCATGCAGACCTTGCGCACGCCCAAGCACATCACCTCGATCGACCTGGGCGTGCCATCGCTCACCTTCCGCGCCTGGTGGGAAGCCCAGCACGGCAGCGCCGCATGGGACGCGCTGGACAAGATTCCGCGTGGCCGCTGGATGGACTATCTGCGCTGGTATCGCGCAGCGCTGCGCTTGCCGGTGCGCAACGCCACCCAGCTGGTGCGCGTTGAGCCGGAAGTGGCGCCGGGCATCCACCGCCTGCATCTGGCGATGGGCGCGCCGCTGCTGACGCGCAAACTGATCCTGGCCACCGGCATCCAGGGCGGCGGCCAGTGGGTGGTGCCCGACTGGATCAGCCGCGCCCTGCCCGCGCAGCGCTACGCGCACAGCTCCAGCCACATCGATTTCGCCGCACTGGCAGGCAAGCGCGTGGGCATCCTGGGCGGCGGTGCCTCGGCCTTCGACAATGCCTGTTTTGCGCTGGAACAAGGCGTCGCCAGCGCGGAAGTGTTCGTGCGCCGCAGCGAATTACCGCGCATCAACCCGTTCCGCCACATGGAACAGGCCGGCATCATTCCGCGCTTTCTGACCCTGCCGGACGCGGACAAGTACCGCATGATGGCGAGCTTCTTCGCGCACAACCAACCGCCCACCAACGACACCTTCCAACGTGCCTGCGCGCACGCCGGCTTCGCCCTGCATCTGGGCGCGCCGTGGCTGGAGGTGGCCGAGCGCGATGGCGAAATTGTGGTGCGCACGCCGCAGGGCGAACACCGCTTCGATTTTCTGGCGGTGGCCACTGGCCTGGTCACCGACCCGCAGCTGCGCCCCGAGCTGGCCGCATTGTCCGGGCGTATCGCCTGCTGGAGCGACCGCTACCAACCACCGCCAGGCCAGGCCAACCCGGTGCTGGACGCGCACCCCTACCTGGGGCCGGGTTTCGAACTGCTGCCACGCACGCCCGGCGACGCAGCGCTGCTGCATGGGCTGTTCGCCTTCAACTACTCGGCGCTGATCAACCACGGCCCCTCGGCTGCGGCGTTGTCCGGGCTCAAGGTCGCCCTGCCACGGCTGGCCCGCGCGGTCGCCGACCAGCTGTTTCTGGACGACCGCCAGGCCATCGTCGAGACCTATCTGGCCTACGACCAACCCGAGTTCGTCGGCCAATGGCCACAACCGACCCAGGCGGTGGCATGAGCACGCTGTCCACGCATGTGCTGGACACCGCCAGCGGCCGCCCCGCTTCCGGCATGCCGCTGCGCCTGTTCGCAGGCGACAGCTTGCACTTCGACGGTGTCACCAACCAGGACGGGCGCTGCCCGGAACTGGCCGCACTCACGCTGCCGCCCGGCCGCTATCGGCTGGAGTTCGAGGTCGCCGGCTATTGGCGCACAGCCGGCGTCGCCCTGACCGACCCGCCGTTCCTGGAGCAAGTGCCCATCGCTTTCGGCATCGCCAACGACGGCCACTACCACGTGCCGCTGCTGCTCTCGCCGTACGGGTATTCCACTTATCGCGGCAGCTGAGCGACTTCAGGTCCGCAACGGACAGGGTCGGCATATGCCGCGTTGCGCATCGGCCCCGTAGAATGACGCCTTTCCGGCGACAGGCCGGGGCACCGGAACGGTCATGATCCACAACGATGTACTGCGTAGCATCCGCTACATGCTCGACCTCAGCGACGACAAGGTGGTGGACATCGCCCACCTGGCCGACCCCGAGTTCGCGCTCGACAAGCCGCAGGTACAGGCCTGGCTGAAGAAGGAAGACGAGCCCGGTTTCGAGCCCTGCACCGATGCGATGCTGGCGCGTTTTCTCGACGGCCTGGTGCTGCGCTTCCGCGGCCGCGACGAGACCCAGCCGGCACGCCCGCTGGAAACGCGCGTCGGCAACAACCTGGTGTTGAAGAAGCTGCGCGTGGCTTTCGAATTGAAGGACGTCGACATGCACGCCATCTTCGCCAGCGCCGGCTTCCCCCTGTCCAAGCCGGAACTCTCCGCACTGTTCCGCCAGCCCGGGCACAAGAATTTCCGTCCCTGCGGCGACCAGCTGCTGCGCGCCTTCCTCAAGGGC
Source organism: Xanthomonas nasturtii (assembly GCF_001660815.1). Taxonomy (GTDB): domain Bacteria; phylum Pseudomonadota; class Gammaproteobacteria; order Xanthomonadales; family Xanthomonadaceae; genus Xanthomonas; species Xanthomonas nasturtii. Next base: position 58,786 of record NZ_LYMI01000019.1, on the reverse strand, counting down.
CTGACCGCCCGCATGCGCGAAGCCGGTTGAAGTGTGGATGTTGAGATCGGCCTGACGCAGCCGGTCTGACGACACCGCGACGCGATGTCGTCGTTCTTCAACAGAGCCCATAGCAAACTCCCTGGTGCGGCGATTCCGTTCTTCAACGAAGTCGCGCGAAACATTCTGGCGCGGCGCCCTGACCGAGTTGCGGGCCCGTTGGCGGCATGGACGCCACCCTCGAGCCCCATGGATGAGTTCCCAGTGCGTCCCGCGAGCGGTGAGGCATCGCGCACTCGACGTCTTTGCGTGTGCTGCAAGGCCCTTGCCCGTCCACCATCGCAGGACACGCCGTGAATCCGTCCCCGGAGGCTCTGGCGCGGCATCCATGCCGCTCAAGGTCCCGCGACGGTGGGCGGGCAAGGACCAGTAAGTTGGTCGGTGCGCAAAGTCTTCAAAAAGCGATTAGCTAACTGGCGACGCGGTGTCTTTGCTCTTCAACAAACCACCAGCAAACTGTCTGGTGCTGTGTCCTCGCCGATTGCGGGACCGTTGGCGGCATGGATGCCGCCAACGAGCCCCCATGGACGGGTTAACGGAGTGTCCCGCGAGCGGTGAGGACACCGCGCCCTCGACCAATCGGGCTTTTGACTGCATCTAATTTTGCCTGCATCTAGAAGATGCTACGACTCGCATCCCGATTACTTTGAAGTGTCGGACAGTGCAGTAAATCAATTACAGAGCTTTAGCGCACGCGTTGGCGGCAGGGCCCTCGCCCGCCTACCACTGCACCGGCGACCTGTAGTGCATCTGCTTGACGTAACCGCACCGGTCCGCTGGCTGCGCCCTATCGCACGTCACACAGTCTCGCGTTGCCACCCGGCCGTACCGCACGTCGTCGCCGCAGCCTGCCGCACCCCGTATCCTTCCCGCGCATGACCGACCCCGCTTTTCCGATCTCTCCGTTGTTGCCGCAGATTCGCGACAGTCTTGCCGCCCATCCGCGGCTGGTGCTGGAAGCGCCGCCCGGCGCCGGCAAGACCACCCAGGTGCCGTTGGCGCTGCTGGATGCGCCGTGGTTGGCAGGCCGCAAGATCGTGATGCTCGAACCGCGCCGTGTGGCCGCCCGCAGCGCAGCGACGTTCATGGCGCGCCAGCTCGGCGAACCGGTCGGCGAGACGGTGGGCTACCGCATCCGCTTCGAGAACAAGACCTCCGCGCGCACCCGTATCGAAGTGGTCACCGAGGGCATCCTGACCCGGCTGATCCAGGACGACCCGATGCTGGAAAGCATCGGTGTGCTGTTGTTCGACGAATTCCACGAACGCCATCTGGCCGGCGACCTCGGCCTGGCGCTGGCGCTGGACGTGCAGGCCCAGGTACGCGAGGACCTGCGCATCGTGGCGATGTCGGCCACCCTGGATGGCGAGCGGCTGGCCGGCTTTCTTGGGGCCCCGCGTTTGAGCAGCGCCGGGCGCAGCTTCCCGGTGGAGGTCGCGCACTTTGCCGCACGCCGCGACGAAGCGCTGGAGCCGCAGACGCGGCGCGCCGTGGAGCACGCGCTGTCCACCCACCCCGGCGATGTGCTGGTGTTCCTGCCTGGCCAGCGCGAGATCGCACGCGTGCATGCCGCGCTGCAGGAAGCCCTGGACCCGGCCGTGCAGGTGCTGCCGCTGCATGGCGAGCTGTCGGTGGAGGCGCAAAGCCAGGTGCTGCAGCCCGACCCGCAGGGACGCCGGCGCGTGGTGCTGGCCACCAATGTCGCCGAATCGTCGGTGACCTTGCCCGGCGTGCGCGTGGTGATCGACAGCGGCCTGGCGCGCGAGCCGCACTACGACCCCAACAGCGGCTTTTCGCGGCTGGACGTGGCCACCATTGCGCAGGCCTCGGCCGACCAACGCGCCGGCCGCGCCGGGCGTGTGGCCAGTGGCTGGGCCTACCGGTTGTGGCCGCAATCGCAGCGGCTGGAGCCGCAGCGCCGCGCCGAAATCACCCAGGTGGAACTGGCCGGACTGGCGCTGGAACTGGCCGCCTGGGGCAGCGCTGCGCTGCGCTTTGTCGATGCGCCACCGAGCGGTGCGCTGGCCGCCGCGCACGAGCTGCTGCAGCGGCTGGGCGCGCTCACCGCGAGCGGCAGCATCACCGCACTCGGCCGGCGCATGCTCGCGCTGGGCACGCATCCGCGTCTGGCCGCGATGCTGGCGCAAGCTGGCGATGCGCCGCGTGTGGCGCTGGCCTGCGACCTGGCCGCGTTGCTGGAAGCACGCGACCCGCTGCGTCAGGGCGGCGACGGACTGGCCGCGCGTTGGCGCGCGCTGGCGGCATTTCGTCAGGGCCGCAGCGCCGCCGATGCCAATCGCGGTGGCCTGGCCGCGATCGACAGCGCCGCCAGACAATGGCGCCGCCGCTTGCGTTGCGACAGCGCCCCACCCGCCAGCGTGGAAGCGCACGCGCTCGGCGACCTGCTGTCGCACGCATTCCCCGACCGCATCGCCGCACGCCACCCGGCCGACCCGCTGCGTTACCTGCTCGCCAACGGCCGCAGCGCGCGCCTGTTCGACCACAGCGATCTACGCGGCGAACCATGGCTGGTCGCCAGCGAACTGCGCTACGAAGCCAAGGACGCGTTGCTGCTGCGCGCCGCACCGGTGGACGAAGGCTATCTGCGCCGCAGCGTGCCCGAGCGCTTCGTGCAGCAGGACGTAGTGCAGTGGGACGCGGACAAGCGCGCCCTGGTCGCGCGCCGGCAATCCAGTTTCGACCGCATCGTGCTCGACAGTCGCCCGGCCGGCCGCGTCGACCCCGCGCATGCGGCCGGCGCGCTCACCGAGGCGGTCCGTCAACTCGGTCTGGACGCCTTGCCATGGACTGACAACCTGCAGCAGTGGCGCGCACGCGTGCAGTCGCTGCGCGTGTGGATGCCGGAGCTCGCCTTGCCCGATCTTTCCGACAGCACGCTGCTGGACACGCTGGACAGCTGGCTACGCCCGGCCTTCGCCGGCAAGACCCGCCTGGACGCGCTGGACGAAGCCAGCCTGGGCGAGGCGCTCAAGGCCGCGCTCCCGTGGGAGCGCCGCCAGGCCATCGACCGCCACGCGCCCACCCGCATCAGCGTGCCCTCCGGCATGGAGCGGCAGATCAGCTACGCCCTCGACCATGCCGGCCAACCGTTGCCGCCGGTGCTGGCGGTCAAATTGCAGGAACTGTTCGGCCTGGCCGAAACCCCGCGCATCGCCGATGGCCGCATCCGGTTGACCTTGCATCTGCTCTCGCCGGGCGGGCGCCCGCTGCAGGTGACCCAAGACCTGAAGAGCTTCTGGGCCAATACCTATCCGGATGTCAAAAAAGAGATGAAGGGGCGGTATCCGCGGCATCCGTGGCCGGACGATCCGTGGACCGCAGCGGCAACGCACAGAGCAAAACCACGTGGCACGTAATAGCTCCTTCTCCCGGCGGGGCGAGAAGGCACGGCTGGCGGCGCCACTGGCGCGCGTGCCTTGGAGCGCCTGCGCCGCAAGCGCGGGTCGTGGCGCGAAGCGGGGGTTGGGGTGAGGGTACGGGGCGAAGCCATCGCGTTGTTCAACCACACCAGGCTTCGCCCGCACCCTCATCCGCCCTGCGGGCACCTTCGCCCGACGGGAAAAGGAAGCGCAGCACGTGCCCAGCGGATCCGCTTTCATCGCTACCACCTACTCGCGTGCCCCAACGCAGCGCGGCACTACTTAACCGTCAGCCAAACAGCCCCCGAACCCGCTAACACCGTCTATACGCACCAACCCACAGACTGCGCACCACGTACTGAGAAAGGAAACGCCTCCAATGAGCAAGCTGACTGTCATCACCGAACGCGCCCTGGAGCGTGCCCTGGAACTGGCCGGCACTGCGGGCGACCAGTTGCGTCACGCCGCGTCCAGTGCGGGCGATCAGGCACGTCACGCCGGCAGCAGCCTGCGCCACTTCGGCCCTGGCGCCAGCGAATGGCTCAAGACCGGCGCCGCGCTCGGTGCAGTGCGCACCGGTGGCAAGGTGGCCAGCAAGCTGGTCAAGCGCAATCCGGCCGTCACGGTTGCCGCAGCGGTCGCAGGCCTGGGCCTGATCGGCTATGCGGTGTACCGCAAGCGCCAGCGCGATCAGCAGGTGCTCGGCGGCAATGTGCATCGTCTGGACCGCGAACACGCCAGCAATGCCAACGCACGCCGCGCGGCCTATCAGCGTCGCGGTGCAGTGACCCCGAGCGACGGCATCGAATAGGCCACCGCTTCAGGCAAGACCTAAGCGCCACGGCCCTGCGCCGTGGCGTTGTCGTTTATGGCATCTACGCAATGCGTTGCATGTAACTGCATGCGACCCACGTAACGCCTCAACGCCGGCTCCGCCCCGGCCGCGCGTTGGGCGTGTCTTCAACGCGCCACTGGCCCGGTGCAAGCGTGTCCAGCTGCCAATGGCCGATCGCCACGCGCACCAAACGCAAGGTGGGCAAGCCCACCGCTGCGGTCATGCGCCGCACCTGGCGGTTGCGGCCTTCGGTGATCTGCAGTTCCAGCCAGGCATCGGGCACGGTCTTGCGCACGCGCACCGGCGGATCGCGCGGCCACAGCTGCGGTGCCGGGTCGAGCCTGCGCACCTGGGCCGGCCGGGTCGGGCCGTCGTTGAGCAGCACACCCTCGCGCAAGAACTGCAATTGCTCGGCTTGCGGTTCGCCTTCCACCTGCACCCAGTAGGTTTTGGGCTGCTTGTGGCGCGGGTCGGTCAGCCGATGCGCCAATGCGCCGTCATCGGTCAGCAACAGCAGTCCTTCGCTGTCGTGATCCAGTCGGCCTGCCGCATACACATCGGCCGGCAATCCGAATTCGGCCAGCGTGCGCTTGGGCGGCTGCGAGCGGTCGCTGAATTGCGACAGCACGCCGTAGGGTTTGTTCAACAGCACCAACATGCCAATCCTGTTGCGTAAAAGCGAGCAGTGCCCGCATGCCGCACAGTCACTCCCTGTGCATCCACACCATCGTCAATGCAGCGCTGACAACTGCGTGCATGCCTAACGCGCACTGCGCGCCGGCATGCACGCATTCCCTATCACTGCTTGACGAACTTCAAGGTCATGCGGTCGCTCTCGCCGATCGCCTTGTATTTGGCATCGTCGGCCTTGTCATGGCTGTTGCTCGGCGGCAGCGTCCACACACCACCCGGGTAATCCTTGGTGTCGCGCGGGTTGGCATTGACCTCGCTCTTGCCGGCCAAGGTGAAGCCGGCCGCTTCGGCCATCGCAATCACCTGCGCCTGGCCGACATAGCCGCTCTTGTCGTCGGCCGGGACGTCGGTCTTGGCACGATGCTCGACCACGCCGAGCACGCCGCCGGGCTTGAGCACCTTGTAGAAGCCGGCAAACATCGCCTCGGCATTGCCGGCCATGCGCCAGTTGTGCACATTGCGGAAGGTCAGCACCAGGTCGGCCGAGTTATCCACGCCGAACGATGGCGATTTGGGCACATACGACACGAACGCGGGCTTGCCATACAACTCGGGCTTGGCCTGGAACTTCTTCTCCAGCTCGTCGCGCGCGCGCTGCGCGTAGTCGCGGCTACGGCCTTCGGGTGCCGACGCCGGGTCGACCACCGCAGCCACGTACTTGCCCTTCTCGCGCAGGTATGGCGCCAGGATTTCCGAATACCAGCCGCCGCCCGGGGTGATCTCGATGACGGTCTGGGTCGGCTTGATGCCGAAGAACGCCAGCGTCTGCCCGGGGTGGCGATACTGGTCGCGCTGCACGTACACGCGGTCGCGCCAGTTGCCGTCGATGGCCGCCTGCAACGCGGTATCGGGCGCCGGCAACGTCGCGCTATCGGCAGGCTTCACGGCCATCGCCAGCGGTGCGCTCAGCGCCACCACCACACTCATCACACATGCACAGGCCAGCTTGTTGCGGATCATCGCAGCGCCCTCTCCGGGAAAAAGTAGCGCGAGCCTAGCATGCGTTCCTGAGCCTGCCATGTGCCCGCAGCGGCGTGGCGCTGGACGTGTTGCGGCGCGCCCTGCCATCGGCATGTTCAGATCCTGTGAGCCGCCGAGGACGATCGGCGGAACGCTGAATCCACGCAGGTGTCACACGCAACATCGGTAGGCGTGACTATCCTGTGCGCAGTTCGCATCAGGAGCATCCACGATGACCCAAGCCCGTGCACTCGGCCGCTCCGGCCTGCAGGTTCAACCGATCGTCTTTGGCGGCAATGTGTTTGGCTGGAGCGCCGATGAAGCGACCTCGTTCGCCTTGCTCGATGCCTTCGTCGATGCCGGCTTCAATCTGATCGATACCGCCGATGCGTACTCGGGCTGGGTGCCGGGCAATCGCGGCGGCGAATCGGAAACCATCATCGGGCGCTGGCTTGCGCGCAGCGGCAAGCGCGACAAGGTGCTGCTCGCCACCAAGGTGGCCAAGTGGAGCGAGCACCCGGGCCTGTCGCCGGACAACATCGCCGCGGCGGTAGAAGACTCGCTGACGCGTCTGCAGACCGATGTGATCGATCTGTACCAGGCCCACGAAGACGACGAATCGATTCCGCTGGAAGCCACGCTTGCCGCGTTCGGCCGGCTGATCGAACAAGGCAAGGTGCGTGCGATCGGGGCATCCAACTACAGCGCTGCACGGCTGCGCGATGCGCTGGACATTTCCGAGCAATACACACTGCCGCGCTACGAAAGCCTGCAGCCGGAATACAACCTCTACGACCGCGCCGGCTACGAAGCCGAACTCGAACCGCTGGTACGCGAGCGGGAGCTTGGCGTGATCAGCTACTACTCGCTGGCCAGCGGGTTTCTCACCGGCAAGTACCGCAGCGCCGACGATGCCGGCAAGAGCAGCGCGCGTGGTGCGTCGGTGGTCAAGCAATACGTCAACCCGCGTGGTCTGCGCATCCTGCAGGCGCTGGACGATCTGGCCGTCACGCACAACGCCACGCCTGCACAGATCGCACTGGCCTGGCTGATCGCACGCCCTGGCCTGACCGCGCCGATCGTCAGCGCCACCAGCGTGACCCAGCTGCACGACGTGCTGGCCGCTGCGCGCGTGTCGCTGAGTGCCGAGCAGATTGCCCAGCTCGACAGCGCCAGCGCCCCGGAGCCATCGGCAGCCGCGTAATGCAGCCGTAGCGACGTCGTGTTCCTTGCCGCGCACGCGCCCTGTCGCCCCTCTTCCCTCCCTCGTGCAGCTGCCCCGGCAGCTGTGCTCCCTCGACCGCGCACGCGCGGCCTCCTTGCGAGGAAATCCCCATGCCATCGATTACCAACCGCCGCATCGTGCTGGCTTCGCGCCCGCACGGTGAACCCAGCGCCGACAACTTCCGTCTCGAAGAGGTGGCCGTCGCACCCACCGGCCACGATCAGATCCTGGTACGCAACCGTTTCCTGTCGTTGGATCCCTACATGCGCGGACGCATGGACGAAGGCCCGTCCTATGCCGCGCCGGTCGCCATCGATGCGGTGATGGAAGGCGGCACCGTCGGCGAAGTCATCCACTCACACAACGCCGACTATCACCCTGGCGATCTGCTGGTGCTGCCCGGCGGCTGGCAGACGCATAGCCTGCTCACCCCGACGACGCCGCTGCGCAAGCTGCCCAAGGAAGACAGCCTGCCGCTGAGCACCGCGCTCGGCGTGTATGGCATGCCCGGCTTTACCGCGTATGCCGGCCTGCATGAAATCGGCAAGCCGCAGCCCGGCGAAACGCTGGTGGTGGCCGCCGCCAGCGGCCCGGTCGGTGCCACCGTGGCGCAGCTGGCACGCCTGCAAGGCCTGCGTGTGGTGGCCATCGCCGGTGGCGAAGACAAGGTGCGTTACCTGCGCGAGACGCTGCGGGTGGATGCGGCGCTGGACCACCGTGCCGACGACTTTGCCGAGCAGCTGCGTGCCGCCACGCCGGACGGCATCGATATCTATTTCGAAAACGTCGGCGGCAAGGTCTTCGATGCGGTGTTGCCGCAGCTCAACGACTTCGCCCGCATCCCGGTCTGCGGCGTGATTGCCACCTACAACAGCCGTGGGCAAGCGCTGCCCGGCCCGGATCGCCTGCCCGGGTTCATGGGCCAGGTGCTGCGCAAGCGCCTCACGGTGCGCGGCTTCATCCAGCACGATTTCATCCGCCTGATGCCGGCCTTCCTGCGCGAGATGGGCCAGTGGCTGCGCGAGGACAAGATTCAATACCGCGAGCATGTGCTGCACGGCCTGGACAGCGCACCGCAGGGCCTGATCGACCTCCTGCGCGGCAAGAATTTCGGAAAAGCCGTCGTCGCCCTCGACTAACCAAACTCATGGTGCTTTGCGCACCTTTCGCTCTTGCGATTCCCCATTCCCCATTCCCCATTCCCCATTCCCCATTCCCAAAGGAAAAAAATGACTGTCCCCGCATTCGGCCTCGGCACCTTTCGCCTCAAAGACCAGGTGGTCATCGACTCGGTGCGCAACGCATTGGAGTTGGGCTATCGCGCTGTCGATACCGCGCAGATCTACGACAACGAAGAGCAGGTCGGCGCAGCGATCGCAGCTTCCGGCGTGCCGCGCGACCAGCTCTATCTGACCACCAAGATCTGGGTCGACAAGTTCGGTGACGGCGCCTTGCTGCCGAGCCTGCAGGAAAGCCTGCGCAAGCTCGGCACCGGGTATGTCGATCTCACGTTGATCCATTGGCCTTCGCCGAACGATCAGGTGCCGATGCGCGCGTATCTGGAAGCGCTGGCGCAGGCCAAACAGCAGGGCCTGACCGGCGAGATCGGCGTGTCCAACTTCACCATCGCGCTGACCAGGCAGGCCATCGAGATCCTGGGCGCCGACGCCATCGCCACCAACCAGATCGAAGTGCATCCCTATCTGCAGAATCGTGCCTTGACCGATTTCCTGCGCGAGCAAGGCATCCATGTCACCTCGTACATGACGTTGGCCGTGGGCGAAGTGCTCAAGGATCCGGTGATCCAGGCGATCGCCGCACGCCATGCTGCCACCCCGGCGCAGGTCACCCTGGCCTGGGCATTGCAGCAGGGTTACTCGGTGATTCCATCCTCGACCAAGCGCGAGAATCTGGAGAGCAACCTCAAGGCGCAGACGCTGCAGTTGAGCGAGCAGGACATGCGCGACATCGCCGCACTCGACCGCGGGCATCGCCTGGCCAACCCCAAGGCCATCGCGCCCGAGTGGGATTGATTGTCTGATGCATGCCGGCAGCGCTCGGCATCAGGCGAGCGCTGCCGGCATGCGACATCGACAGGTTGCCTCAGGAATCTTTCTGACTCCCGCGCAGGCGGGCGCGTCGCCCACACGTCACCGCGTCGCTTATTGCTGAGGTTGTCTGCGGCCAGGCCCGCGCATCGATCATTGGCCTGAAATATCTGCGGCACGACGACTGCGGGGCGCCGCAGTCGCTGCAGCTCCGCGGTTGAAAGCTCCAGCCGCATCGCTCGGTCAGTGGCAGCCACTGCATCACGACCGCTCGTCGTCGCAGGCTGGCCCACCTGCGCAGCCGCTGCTACGGTGCCCGCACAGGGGGTAGTCCCGGTCACGGAGTCCTACCCATGCACAGCGCATCCGTCTTGACCCGCCGCAGCGTCAATCTCGACGCCGAGATCGCCTACTGGCGCGACGTGCACGCCGAAGGGCATCTGGGTGGCTATGCCTTCGCCGACTACACCCGGCTGCTTACCCTTGGCTACGACATCTACCTGGCCTACCCGCGCGCCACCGAAGCACAGCTCTATCGCGTGCTGCAGGATGGCTATTACCAGTGCCTGCCGATGCTGTCGGTGCCATGGGATCAGGCGCGCTGGATCGTGCGGCACGCTTGGCGGCATCTGGAAGATGCAGCCGTCCGGCATTGAGCCGGGTACAGAGAATTTGCTGAGCAATCGGCGTAGAGCGCACCCGTAAAACGCTGCGCTACTTCGTACCTGCCCCTAATTCGGCGGCGCTGCAAAGCCTGCACACGATGATGTGCTGCCTGGACTCGACTCCACCAAGCAGCCAGTCCATTGCAGTGCGAATCAGGCAGCGGCGCAGTGTTGCGCCGGCAGCGTTTTCTCGCTCGGGGGAGCATTCGCCATAGCGTGCCAAACCGTATCGGCAGACGCGGCCAAACTCACCGTGCGTTGCAGCACAACTCGCCCTACAACCGGCGCGTCAACCCGATAGCCGCGCTAGTTCAGCTGACCGATCGCCATTGCCTGGCGGTCGATACGGTGCTTCTCGGCCAGTGCCTGCATGCCCTGCAAGGTCGAGGCGATCAGGCTGGCGTAGCGCAGCCGCCACAACGTGGCGCGGTCGTCGTCGTCGTGCGTATTGCCCAGGCCGTCGAGCACCTGCGGCAGGCGGCGGTCGGCCAATGCGGATGCAGCCAGGTAGGGCTTCGCCGGTGCGATGACGTCGACTGGCGCGCGCCAGTCGTTGGCCACCTGCCGGGCGATGCCGGCCAGGTGCGACAGCTGGTGCATGCCGATCAATGTCTCGTGCAGCATCTCGCGGCACGCCCACTGCCACAGCGCCACCTTCTCCGATGGGTCCTGGGCGATCTCGGTCAGCGCCAGGTCTACCTTTTCGATGCGTGGGTCGAGCATTGCGGAGCTCCGATGCTGCTGTGCAACATAATTCACACCATCTGCCGTGAGAATCAAGTGAGCTAATCGTTTAAACGCGGTCCATGTGCCGATGCACGACCCGGTTCACGCTTTGCGGCAACCGCCCGTCGGCGACGACCTGCGGCACCCTGACTTTCTTCCCATGGCGACGTCCACCGCACTGCGCAATGCTGCAGGCCCCGATTCCAAGGCCACTGCCATGCGCGGCACCCTCTTTCTGGCACCGCTGCTGCTGGTGGCCGCCTGCGCTGCGCATGCCGAGACCGCGACACCCAAGCTGTCGTCGCAGCAATGCGATGTCAGCACCTCCTACGACGTACTGGCAGACAGCGGTGGCATCTGGCTGCGCCGCAAGCAGGGCGTCCCGCGCGAGATCTTCTTCCACGGTGGCGAGCTCAACGTGGATCGCCAGCCGCAACCGGTCAGCGCCGCCGACGCGCAACGGTTGCGCGAGCTCGAACAGAGCACCCGCGCGTTGATGCCGGCAGTGACGTCCATCGCCCAGTCGGTGGTCGACATCTCCTTCGATGCGCTGGGTGGCGTGGTGCACGTGCTGTCGGGCAGCGCGCGCCAGCAACGCAAGGTCGGGCAGTTGCGTACCGCCGCACGTGCGCAGGTCGATGGCAGCCTCGGGCGTGGGCGCTGGGAGCAGGATGCCTTCGACGAGCGCTTCGAAGCCAGCGTCGAGGACGCGGCCGAGGAGCTGGCCGGCAGCCTGGCCCGCAGCGTGCTATGGACGGTGATGACCGGACGCGCCGCGCAGCTGGAGCGCCGTGGCGCAGCACTGGACGCGCAGATGGAGCAGCAACTGCTAGGCCGCAGCCACGTGCTGGAAGCGCAGGCCCGCACCCTGTGTGTGCAGGCGCAGGCGCTCTACGCGGTGCAGCAGGCGCTGGAGTACCGCTTCGATGGCGAGCGCCTGCAGATGCTGAAACGCAATACGCATCCGCAGACGCCACCGGAGGATGCAACGGTTTCCAACAGCGTCGTGGCGACAGCGACGCGCTGAGACAACAGCTATCGCAATGCGCGCGTCCAGTCGATGCGTTCGTCGCGCAAACTGCGTTGCCTGCGTTGCAGACAGTGCACGCCGCGGACAGCCGATGCCGGTGCCGGCGGTCGAGTCATCGCGCAAGGCGTATGCCGGGATTTTGGAAACCTTCTCAAGCCACAACGAACAACGGCCCGACGCATGCGCCGGGCCGTTGCTGACACCGTCGCGCGCAATGCGCACGACGGTCAGGCCGGCATTACGCCAGGGTCAGGGTGACGTCGATATTGCCGCGGGTGGCATTGGAGTACGGGCAGACCTGGTGGGCCTTGTCGACCAGCGTCTGCAGCTCGGCCTGATCCATGCCCGGCACGGCGATGCGCAGTTCCACCGCAATGCCGAAGCCGCCCGGGATCTGGCCGATGCCGACGCTGCTGTCGATGCTCACTTCGCCCGGCAGCTTGAGCTTGTCCTGTGCGGCCACGGCCTTCATCGCACCGATGAAACAGGCGGCGTAACCGGCTGCGAACAACTGTTCCGGGTTGGTGCCGTCGCCGCCAGCGCCGCCGAGTTCGCGCGGGGTGGACAGCTTGGCGTCCAGCGCCTTGTCCGAGGACACGGCACGCCCTTCGCGGCCGCCAGTGGCGGTGGCATGGGCGGTGTAGAGGACGTTTTCGGGTGAGGCCATGGTGATTCTCCTGGGTGAGCGCGGTCAGCGCATGAGGAATTGAATAGTTGACGATTGAATCGTGTACGACATGTTGCAAAATAAGGGAGGTGGCGCTGCTGCAGTTACCCGGTGCCGAGGCTGGAGCGTAACTTCTCCAATTCCTGCTTGAGTTGACGCAGTTCATCCAACGAACAGGCCGACGCGCAAAACACCTGCTCCGGCACCGCACCTGCCCTGCTGCGCAACGCGCGGCCGGCTTCGGTCAGCGCAATGATCACCTGACGCTCGTCGCTGGCCGCACGGGTGCGGGTGACCAGGCCGGCCGCCTGCAGGCGCTTGAGCAACGGCGTCAGCGTGGCCGAATCCAGATACAGCCGCTCGCCGATCTCCGACACGCTGCGTTCGTCGGTCTCCCACAACACCAGCATTGCCAGGTATTGCGGATACGTGAGGTCAAGGTCCTTCAGCAGCCCGCGGTAGAGCTTGTGCATCGCCAGGTTGGCCGAATACAGCGCAAAGCACAGCTGGTTATCCAGCTTGAGCAGTGCGTCGGTGCGGGCGGTGGTGGCCGTGGCGGTGTGCATGGCTGCAATTTACATAGCGCGCGATTCAATTGCAAGCGATTTTAAGTTGAGGCGCCATGATCCGCTGCGGTGGTCAGGGATAGCTGAACTCCTGAGTGACACAACATCATCGACAGTGACCGTACTGACGGCCATGTCGATGCGAACAATGGCCGTCGCGTCCCGACCCAGGACGCGTGCACTTAGGCTCGATGCGCAGCCGCCAGATAGTCCGCGCTCTGCATCTCGATCAGGCGCGAGGCGGTACGTTCAAAGGCACCGGCCAGGCGTTGGCCGCTGTACAACGCGGGCGGGGCGTCCTGTGCGGTGCAGACCAGATTGACGTGGCGGTCGTACAGCTCGTCGATCAGGTTGACAAAGCGGCGCGCGGCATCTTCGTTCATGCGGTCGAAGTGCGGGATGCCGCCCAGCAACACGGTGGTGAATTCGCGTGCAATCTCGATGTAGTCGCCGGGTCCGCGCGGGCCTTCGCACAGCGCGGCAAAATCGAACCAGGCGATGCTCTTGCCGCGTGCGCGCACTGGAATCTTGCGCGATTCGATTTCGATAGTGCCCGCGCGCGCCTCGGCATTGCCGCTCAACTCGCCCCACCGCTGCGCAAGCCAGTCATCGGCCTGCGCGTCCAGCGGCGCGCGGTACACCGGCGAGCGCGTCAATGCGCGCATGCGGTAATCCTCGGTGCCTTCTGCATAGAGCTCCACGCAGAACTTCTGCAGCAAGCCGATCGCCGGCATGAAGCTGTCGCGCTGCAATCCGTTGGCATAGAGATTTTCCGGCGCGGTGTTGGAGGTGGTCACCAGCGTCACGCCTTCGGCGAACAGCCGTTCGAGCAGGCGCGCCAGCAACATCGCATCGCCGATATCGGTGACGAAGAATTCGTCCAGTACCAGCACGCGCAGATTCTCGCGCCATTGCTGGGCGATCCGGGCCAGTGGATCGCTTTGCCCGGCATGCTCGCGCAACTGCTCGTGCACGCCGCGCATGAAGCGGTGGAAGTGGGTGCGGTATTTCTGCTTGATCGGCAGGCCGTCGTAAAACAGATCGACCAGAAAGGTCTTGCCGCGCCCCACTCCGCCCCAGAAGTACAAGCCGCGTACCGGCTCGGGTTTCTTCCAGAACGCCGACAGCCGGTCCAGCCAGCCGTCCTGCGCACTGTCCACCAGTGCGTCGTGGATACGGTCCAGCTCCGCCAGGGCCGCCTGCTGCGCAGGGTCGGCACGCCAGTCGCCGCGTTGTACGCCGGCGGCGTAGCGCTGCGACGGGGTCATCTCACTCATTGCATTCTCCGCGGGCCGGCTGCTGCCTGACCCGCTCAACGGCGCATCGCCGGGCGATACGCGTGGGCCGTGCCGCGGTCAGACTGCGGCCGGCAACCAGCGCCGGACACCATGCTGGATCGCACCGCGCAGGTCGATCAATTTGCGGTGGAAGAAGTGGCTCGTGTCGGGCATGCGCACCAGCTCGGGCTGCTGCTCCAGGGTGTCCAGCCAGTCGTAGACCGCTTGCGGGTCGACGATCTCGTCGGCATCGCCCTGGATCACCAACCACTGCGCAGGCGGCTGGATCGCGCTGAAATCCCAGCGCCCGGCCGGCGGCGCGATCGAGATCAGCACCTGCGGTGCGAGCGCGCCGGCAGCACGCAACGACACATACGCACCGAAGCTGAAACCGCCCAGCCACAGCGTGTCGCCCGGCCGCTGCGTGCGCACCCAGTTGGCGACCGCACGTAGATCGTCCTGCTCGCCATCGCCATGGTCGAACGCGCCAGCCGAGTTGCCGACGCTGCGGAAATTGAAGCGCACCACGGTGATGCCCAGCTCGCGCAGCGCGCGCGCGGCCATGGTGACGACCTTGTTGTGCATGCTGCCGCCCTCGGTGGAGAGCGGATGACAAAGGATGGCGGTGACCGCTTGCGCGGTGACGTCCGGCTCGGGCAGATCGACCGCGACATCCAGCGGGCCGACCGGCCCCTCCAGCGTCAACGCAGCCGATTCGGTGGGGAATAGTGGATTGGACATGCCTGCATAATAGCCGCCCCGCCGGCCGCGTTCATCGCCCTGCCTGCACACTTCGTTGCGTTGCCCATGCATTTTCTGCTGTTTGCCGTTGTCTGCAGTGTCCTGGTGTCGGTGCTGCTGAAGCTGGCGCCACGCCACAACATCGACGTCTTTCAGGCAATCACCTGGAACTACGCCAGCGCTGCACTCCTGGCCTGGCTGATCCTGCATCCTGCGCTGGAAACACTGCACTCCACGGCCGCGCCCTGGTTGGCGTTGCTGCTGTTGGCCGTGGCGCTGCCCTCCATCTTCCTGGTGCTGGCGCGGTCGGTCGCGGTGGCCGGCATCGTGCGCACCGATGTTGCGCAACGTTTGTCGTTGGTGCTCTCGTTGGCCGCCGCCTTCACCGTTTTCGGCGAACCGGTCAATGGCTGGAAACTGGCAGGGCTGGCGCTAGGCATGGTGGCCATCATGTGCATCGTGCGACGCCCCCGTCACCACGTCGCGACCGATCCGCTACCGAGCACAATCGGCCTGCCCTGGCTGATTGGCGTCTGGATGGGCTTTGCGCTTATCGACCTGCTGCTCAAGCACATTGCGCAGGCCGGAACACCATCGCTGACCTCGTTGACGTTGTGTTTTGCGCTGGCCTTCTTGCTGATGCTTGGCGTGCAGAGCGTGCGTTGGGCACGTGGCGTACGCCTGAGCACCCGCAGCATGCTTGCCGGCGTGCTGTTGGGTGCGCTCAATTTCGGCAACATCCTGTGTTACGTGCGTGCGCACCAGCTGCTGCCGCACAGCCCGGCGACCGTTTTTGCCAGCATGAATCTGGGCGTGGTCGTATTGGGGGCGCTGGTCGGCAAGTTGGGATTTTCCGAACGCCTAGGCCTGCGTGGCTGGTTGGGGCTGGCATTGGCTGCACCGGCCATCGCAGCGATCGCCTGGGGAATACGTCTGGGTTGATGCTCCTGCTTTCGGCCTACGCGACGCCGGTTCGCCATCCGCCTCCCGCGCCGGTTGGCGGTCGCTAGCATGAGCCTGCATTCCCGCGGGAGTTTGTGATGCGCCTGATTTCGCTCTTTCGAAGCACTCATCCGGTTGCCCCCGAGCCGTCCAATCCGGCAACCACCGATGCGACAGCGACCGCTGCAGGTTCGCCGTGGCCACACTCACTGTCTCACGCGCCCAAGGCCGGCACCGCGCAGGGCACGTCCAAATCCCGGCAAGGCATGATGGCATCGGCGCGCAAGTCGCTGAAGACGCTGCGCAAACAGTTGCCGCCGATGTGCATGGGAGCGCCAGCCACAAAAGCAGCGCACAGCCACCCTGGGCTGGCCACACCCGCACCGAGCGCCGCCAGGCAACACGCGAACCAGCGCCCACAGGTACCGCAGGCTGGTGGCGATGCGGTGCCTCAGCGGCGCAGTCGTGCGCCGTTGCACACAGCGCCGCCACCGCAGCAACCGCCGTCGGCGCCACGCACGGCAGACCGCTTCCAGCAACGTCAGGGCGCCCCCGAGCAACAGCGGCAGCAGCATGCTCCAGGCTCACCCAGGCGCCAACAGCTACGGCAGCCGCAGCAGCCAACCCTCTCCTCGCGGCCGGCACCGGCTGCGTCCCCGAGAGTGGCGACACCGGCTCCGCCCTCGTCGTCCAGGCGACTACGCCCCGTGCGCAACATGAATGTGGAATTGGCCGCGCTGAACGAGCAGTGCCACCGCATCGACCAGCGTCTCTACAAAGAGGGCCGCGCCCCTAGCACGGACGAGAGATCGGTGTTCGAGATGCGTGCGGCCCTGATCGCCGAGCGCGACGCAGTGCGCGATCTGCAGCTTGACGGAATGTTGGCGGCGCTGGCGCCATTGGAAAAGATCGCCGCGCCGAAAACCACCAGTAGTCGGCTGGCCATGGTCCAACAGGATGTGATGCATTCCAATCACCGTGCGTTGCGTGCGGTCCGTCGCGAGAATATCGACATGACCAAGATGGCAACGCATTACGCACGCGCACAGCGGCGCCTGGAGTCTTTGAAGGAGAGCGGTGCTCCGGCCGACAAGATCAAACGCCTGGAACGCATGATGCAGGGCTACACCAACGTGCTGGCACTGGAAGAGATCGTCAAGCGCACCGACGACCAGTTGCATCGGATGGGAGCGCCACGCTTGATGGACAGCATCCCCACGACCGCGCGGGAGCGTGCGCGGTCCGAGCAAAGCGAACGTGATGCCCATCAGGAGGCGATCGACAACGGCTATTACTGAGGATTGAGCACTTCATCGTGTCGCGCAAGCATGCGCGACACGATGCACCACCGACCTCAAACTGCGGTGCCGCCAGCTCGATGGGGCTGGCGATAGTGGCGACTTGCCTGGCAAGCGGAGGCAGTACTGCCGTCACCGCTCCCAATGCGGAAACGGGTCGTCCAGCAGCTGCCAGTGCGCCGGTCCCTGACGTAGTTCCTGGTCGCTGAGCAGGCACGCGTCCAGCGCAGCGCGCGTGCGCGGTGCGTCCATGTCCACGCCGATCACCGCCAGCTCCTGGCGACGGTCGCCCCACAGCGGATGCCACAGCCGCTGCATCGCGGCGTATTCGCTGGCATCGCCAACCTCGTGCAGGTGCGGCAGCGGCGCGGTCCAGCAATGCGTCTGTTGCCGCTGCCAACCGATATCGGTGTAGGGCAGCGGCGTGATGCTGGTTTGCAATGGTTGGCCGACCGATTGCGCATCCACGCGGTGGCGCGCGGCAAACCAGAAACCGGCTGCACTGGTCTGGGTGGCGCCGCCCACGCTGGACAGTTCGCCGACCCAATCCATGCGACTGGCCAGCCAGAAGAAACCCTTGCTGCGGATCACCTGCGGCAACCCGTTGTGCACCATGTGCGCAAAGCGCTGCGGGTGAAATGGCCGGCGCGCGCGATACACGAAGCTGCTGATGCCGTATTCCTCGGTCTCCGGTGTGTGCTGGCCGCGCAGTTCCTGCATCCAGCCCGGCGCCAACTGCGCACGGGTGAAATCGAAGCGCCCGGTGTCAAGCAACTGCTGCAACGGCACCTCGCCATGCGCCGCATCCACGATCGCTGCGTCGCGATTGAGTGCACGCAACACCGCGCGCAGACGCTGCAGCTGCGATGCATCGATACGGTCGCACTTGCTGATCACCAGCACATCGGCGAACTCCACCTGCTCGCCCAGCAGCTGCACCAGCCCGCGCGTGTCGTCCGGACCGGCTTGCTGGCCCAGCTCGGCCAGCGTGGCAGCCGAGCCGAAATCCTGAAGAAACCGGTTGCCGTCCACCACCGTCACCATGGTGTCCAGGCGGGCGATATCCGACAGGCTGAAGCCGTCCGCATCGCGCACGGCAAAGGTGGCCGCCACCGGCATCGGCTCGGCGATGCCGGTCGATTCGATCAGCAGATAGTCGTAGCGCTTCTGTTCGGCCAGCCTGCGCACTTCCTGCAGCAAATCGTCGCGCAGCGTGCAGCAGATGCAGCCGTTGCTGAACTCCACCAGCGTTTCTTCGGTGCGTCGCAACGCCGCACCGCCGTCGCGTACCAGCTGCGCATCGATGTTGACCTCGCTCATGTCGTTGACGATCACCGCAACGCGCAGGCCGTCGCGGTTGTGCAGGATCCGGTTTAGCAAGGTGGTCTTGCCGGCACCCAGAAAACCGGACAACACGGTGACGGGAAGCCGCAGATCGCGAACGGGAGACAGGGACATCCAGGCAACCTTGCTGGGGAGATGAAGTGTTACTATATAACACTTACTCGACGAGACCGCGTCCATGCGTACAACGGCTTCCGTGTTGGATACCTCGGCCATCGCGCTGTCCAGTCTGTGCCTGCTGCATTGCCTGGCCCTTCCCTTGCTGTCCGTTGCGCTGCCGCTGCTGGCAGCGTGGAGCCGCGCCGAGTGGGTGCACGTCATGTTTGCCGCTGCGGCGGTGCCGCTGAGCAGCTACGCGCTGTGGAGCACGCATCGGCGCCATGCGCTGCCGCCAGCAGTGTGGGCCTTGGCAGGCTGCGGGCTGGCCGGCTTGGTGCTGGGCGCCAGCGGTGTCGTCGGCGAACACCTGGAAACACCGATCACAGTGACCGCCAGCCTGATGCTGGCCAGCGCGCACTTGCTCAACCTGGGGCTGCGCCGCCGTCGTGGCAGCTGCGCTGGATAGTCACGTGCACCGCGCACAGCGATCAGGCTGTCGGGTGTGGGCAGCAACGCGGCCAGGAGCGGCTAACAACACGTAGCGAGCAGTCGTCAGATCGGTGTGGACGGCGCGGAGGAACCTGAGCGTACACGTGGTCCATGCGGCACCGAGCGCCGGCCGCGTCCGCCTGGCGGTGAGCACAGTCGTCTAGTTGTTCAGTCCCGGCATTAGATGGATCGGATCTACACCCGATACCAACCCAACCCGAGCACGCGACGCCAACGACCAAGGCATTGTCATCGTCCTCGATCCACGTCCATCAGGATGCAGCGCGACTCCGGGGGCTGTCTTCTGCTGGGTGAGACTGTCGCAGCGCATCGAACCCAATACGCACTCTCCTGCATGGTGGTGGCGTCAGTGGTTTGACTGAACCGTGAATCCTGAAAGACGTTTCCCCCCACACTCGGTGCTCGGAGTATCAGGCCATGCCTGAGCACTGACACAGCGATGACCAATCGAGTGCCAGGCGGTCATCTACTTGGCAGCCGACGCCCACATCGCTTCGCCATGCCTTCGCGCTGATGTGAGTGACGCGACGCATGCATCGCGCGCGTTCTTCTGCTCGCATTATCGGCGATCGGCTTCATCACTTGGGAAGATGTCCCACGTGTGAGCGATCGTGTGTTCGGTTCACGCGCCCTGCGTTCGCAGCGCACGGCGTTCGGTCAAACAAAGCCGTTAGCGTAGACGCATGAGCAGGGCGCTTTGCCCGGTTGGAGCGAGCATGCGCCTGAAATCGGTGTCGAACAGTATTCAACGGGTGCCCGATCTCTGGGCTGCAGTCGGTGCATCCCACGTCGTGACAAGGTGCTGGCCGTCCCAACCGCCGACACAGCTGATGCCGGCGCGACCAGCAGACCCGTGCTGTACTGTCGCACCAGCGCAGCAGAAGGGTGCTTGCACGCGCACGTCATCGTGCGGACAGAACTCGCAGCAGCGGGTACTGCAGCGGCGTGCGGATTTGCCTGTCTGCACGCTCGTCATCGCATCGAAGCCGGAGGCGCAGGACACATCGCAGGCGCCTACGCATGCGCCTTTGCGGCTGAAGGCCATGAATCGCCGCCTACTCGAATTGAACCCGCAGTATCACGCCCTCACCACCCGTCTGTTCCTGGAGGATCGCGACGCGCTGCCGCAGGAACAACGCGCGCTCGATCAGCGCAATGAGCTGTTGGCGCAACGCAATCAGCTACGCGATCTCCAGCTGCATGCCCTGCTCGCAGCGCTCTCACCGCTGCAGCGTGTGCGTGCGCAGGGGGCCGCACGCGGCACCGCACCGCTAACCGACTCGCAGGCTCGGATACGCCACGACGATGCATACACACCGGGACAGGAAACAAGCACCCAGTCGACCTGCTTGGCCCAGGCGTACCGGGACGCACTGGAACAGCTGGACATCCTGCAAGACAGCGCCGCGCCCTGTGCGCTGATCCAGCAACTGCACTGCCTCATGCATGACTACAGGACGCTGACCCTGCAGCGGCGGCTCGGCGAGGCCATTACGCAGCGCGAGCGGTCGGACTGACGCGCGCATGCGCTTGCCCATCGGCGCCCGGTCCAGCAGCTACCCGCACACGCCGCCTCATCGCGCTTGCTACAGCGAAAAGCCCAGCACTACCGGGTCGTGATCGGAGCTACGCCACGGACCGGGCAGATTGCGCTTGGCGTAGCCGGCCTCGTCCATGACATCGGCATTGATGTGCCATTCCACCGCGCCACGCAGTTGCTTGGCCATCGCCGGGCTGAGTAGGGCATGATCCAGCCGCCCGCTCATGCCATCGTAGACGTAGCTGTAAGGCTGTTTCACCCCGGCCACCACAAACGCGTCCTGCCAGCCGCTGGCGCGCAGGCTGCGCATCGGGGTTTCCATCGCGTAGGCATTGAAGTCGCCCAGCAGCACGGCGAGCTTGGTCTGCGCGCCGGTGGGGTCGGTCTGCAACCACTGGTGCAGGCGCTTGGCCGATTCGGTGCGGGTGGCGTTCCAGCAGGCCTGGCCGTCCTGCTGGTCGGCATCGGCACCGCTGGCCGTGCCGCAGCCCTTGGATTTGAAGTGATTGGCGACCACCACGAACGTCGCCCCGCGCGTGCTACGGAACGCCTGCGCCAGCGGCACGCGGCTGTGGTTCTCGAACGGCCCGCCGGTCAGCGTGGCCGGCTTGCCGACCGGGGTCACCTGCGAGCTGCGGTACACGATGCCGACCCGGATCGCATCGTCGCCCGGGCCGCTGCCGGTATCGACGAACTGCCAATCCTTGTCCGTGCCGGCGGCATTGAGCGCGGCCACCAGCTGTGCCACCGCCGCATCGGCGCCGGTGCCGTCGTTTTCCACTTCCATCAACGCGGCCACATCGGCGCGCAACGGCACGATGGTGGCGACCAGCTTGGCCAGCTGCGCCTGGAACTGTTCGTGCGTACGTGCGCCGCGCTTGGTCGGAAAACCACCGCCACGGCCATTGCCGTTGAAGAAATTCTCCAGGTTGAACGAGGCGATGCGCAGATCGCCGCCCACCTGCGGCGCCACTGCGGTAGGCATCGCCGGCAAGGTCAGCGGAGTGAGTACCTGGATGCGGTAGTTGCCGTCGTAGCGTTGATCGACGATGCCATCGACCGATTTGAGCAGGCTGCCGCTGCGCAACACCGGCTCGGCCGGCAGATACGACACCGTCTTGGGGCTGCGGCCGTTGCGCGCATCGTCCAGCAGCACGCGACGGCGTGCGTTATCGGCGTCCACTTGCGCGAACGCCTGCGTGCCGGCAGCGGCCACCTCGCTCGGCTGCCACAGGCGTCCACCGAACGCAGCGACCAGTTCGCCGTACGTGTCCAGGCGGTCGCTGCCGTTGAGCGTGAGCGCGGCGATGCGCACATGCTCGCCTTCCAGCGCTTCCCAATTGGCCGGCGGGCCACTGAGCATGCGCACCGGCACCGGCTGGCCGCCGGCGAGCCGCTCGATGGTGCTGGCGTCCACCGTGGTCAGGCTCGCCTCGCCGCCTGCCGAGACCTCGCGCACGCGACCGACGAGGCGCACGCGGTCGCCCACCGCGACCTCGGCATTACCGGCACCGGTGACGAACAGGCCATGCGAGCGCCGCGGCTCGAAGCCGGGCTGCTGCACGAACAGGCCGGCCAGGCCCGTGCGCGTATCGGCGGTGACGATGCCTTCCACCTCGACCATGCGGCCATCGTATGGGCTGCGGCCGTCTTCGCCCTGCACGTCGGCGATCGACAGACGTTGCGGCGCGCCCTCGGCGGCACTGCCGAGCAGCGGAGCCAACAGACCGATCACACCGAGCACAACCAGCGAGCAACGCGACATCGACACACTCCGGAAAGACGTAAACCACCTGCAAGCGCCACCCCGAAGGCAGCGCGTGGAGACAAGGCGTTGTGAGAGGCTAACAATACGCTACGCGTGGCGACCAGCTGGCGCGTGACGTGGCCGGTACATCGTTAGCCTTTGCAGGTGCACGCAACAGCCTTTGCAGTGGCACTGCATGATCGTGCAAGGCCGCGATTGCCTGAAAAGAGCGTTGCAGCCAGGCCCACCGCACGCGCGATGCCTGCTGCCTGTAAAACAAAAAGCGAACGGCAGCGCGCACAGCCTCGCACTTGGCCCGCTCGACGCATCCGCACGGCACATCCGACGACCTGTCCGCACACCAGCCACTGGAAGCCAGCCGCGTGTTGCGGGCGCGGTGCTAGGTCAGGCGCTTACTTCAGATTGGCAAGCATCCAGTCGACGGTGGCGCGCACCTGTTCTTCGGTCAGCGCCGGGTTGCCGCCCTTGGGCGGCATGATGCCGCCGTCCGGGCCGGTGTAGCCCTCGATGGCGTGCTTGTACAAGGTGTCCTTGCCCTGGGCGATGCGCGCATCCCAATGCGAACGATCCAGCGTCGGCGCCTTGCCCACCCCCGTGGTGTGGCAGGCGGTGCACAGGTTGTCGAAGATGGTCTTGCCGTCGGTGCTGCCGCCGTAAGCGGATTGCGAGGCGGCCTTGGCCAGCGCTGCGGCCTGGGCTGCGGCCTGGGCGGACGCGCCGGTGGCGCCGGCATAGACCGCACCGGCAGGCGCGATGCGTTGCTGCACGCGTTTGACGGCAGTGGGTGAGACTTCGTCGGGGATAGCGCGTTGCAAATAGGCTGCCAGGGCGATCAGGCCCAGGGTGATCACTACCAGTAATCCGATCACCATCGAGAATTTTTTCAGGAACTCGAGGTCGTAATTCCGCACGCGCTCACCCATGGCTGTTGGTCGAAGACCTCTGCTAGCGCCGGAGTATAGAGCACACTTCGCGCCAGTCTGACCAGCCTGCGTGACAGTTTTCGCCGCCTTGCGCGCTGCGCCTTGACGCGCTGTCGCCCCAATGCCGGCTCAGGCGCGCACCCGCCGATGAATTGCCGCAATGCCGCATGGCACGTTGGTCTCATTGAAGGGATTGCGTATCATTCCCATCAATCCACGGTGACGCGGTTCTCGCCTCGCCCGGTCCTGTCTTGAGGAGTCGCCGCGATGAAGTCTTTCCTGCTGTCCTGCCTAGCCTTGGCCAGCATCAGCCTGTCTGCCCAGGCCCATGAAATCTGGATCGAGCGCGACGGCAGCGGCCCGGTGCGCATCTTCTTCGGCGAGCCGGCGCAGGAAACCCTCGATCACGGCCAGGACGAGATCAAGCGCGTGGTCAAGCCGCGCGTGTTCGGCACTGCCGGCAAGGCCGGCGCACTGCAACGTGGCACCGAGTTTCTGACCGCGCCGTTGGCCGGCAGCGGCGATGCCTGGCTGAGCGACGACAGCGTGTTCGAGCCGTGGAAGGGCGAAGCCGGCGGTTTCGAGACGGTGAGCTATTACGCCCGCGCCGGCCGCGCCACGCCCGCAGCCAAGCTGGATTTCGAGCTGGTGCCCACTGCCGCCAACAGCAACACGCTGACCGTGCTTTATCGCAACACGCCGCTGCCCAAGGTCGAAGTGACGGTGATCGACCCGCAGAAGTGGCAGAAGACGCTGATCTCCGATGCCAAGGGCCAGGTGACCCTGCCCAAGCTGCGTGCCGGCCGCCACATCCTGGTGGCCACCAACAAGGAACCGGTGAAGCGCGAGGTTGCCGGCAAGCAGGTGTCGATGGTGCATCACATCAGCACGCTGACTTTCCTGGCCGAGTGAGTCGGCCACGCCTGTAGTCGCGCCGATGTCTACCGCACCGTCCCTGCCGCGCTCCTGGCTCAAGCGCCCCTGGCTGGGCGTGCTTGTGCGCACGCTGGCGGCGATCTTCGGTGGTTATGCGCTCGCCAGCGCCACCAATCTGTTGCTGGCGCTGGTGTTGCCGCTGCCGCGCAGTGAAGCGGTGTTGACCAGCATGCTGGTCGGCATCGTGGTGTGCGCCTGTGCGCCGCTGTGGGCCTTTGCCACCGCCAGCGTGTGGCGTGCGTGGGCCGGCATTGCGGTGCCGGCGGCGCTGATGTTCGCGCTGGCCGAGTGGCTGCAGCGGAGCGCGGCATGAAGCAGGGGTTTCGCCAGTCGATGGCGTGGCTGCATACCTGGACCGGATTACTGGTTGGCTGGGTACTGCTGCTGATCTTCATGGGCGGTACCGCGAGTTATTACCGCGACGAAATCAGCCGCTGGATGCGTCCGGAATTGCCCATCACCACGGTGAGCGACGCCACTGCGCTGCGCAGCGCCGAGCAGTACCTGCAGACGCACGCCGCGGAAGCCGTGAGCTGGAACATCACCTTGCCGGACGCGCGCACTCCGGTAGTGAGCATGTACTGGCAAAATCCTGCGCCGGCCAACGGCAAACCTGCCAGCCGGCGCGAGATGTACGGCAACGCCATCATCGACCCGGCCACCGGCAAGAACATCGCCGCACGCGACACCCTGGGCGGCGAATTCTTCTACCGGCTGCACTTCGATCTGCATTATCTGCCGGTGGTGTGGGCGCGTTATATCGTGGGTTTCTGCGCGATGTTCATGCTGGTGGCGATCATCAGCGGGGTGATCACGCACAAGAAGATCTTCAAGGAATTTTTCACCTTCCGCCCGGGCAAGGGGCTGCGTTCGTGGCTGGATTTCCACAACGTCAGCGCGGTGACGGCGTTGCCGTACCACGCGATGATCACCTACACCGGCATCGTGACCTTGATGTTCATGTACCTGCCGTGGGGCATCAAGGCGCAGTACGCCGATAACGAAATGCGTTTCTACGAAGAGGCAGCCAACCGGGTGGCCGACACGCGGCAGGCAGCCGGCACACCGGCGCGCATGCTGCCGCTGGAGCAGTTCGTGACGCGCGCGCGCAGTGACTGGCGCGGCGGCGAGGTGGGCAGCGTGGCGGTGTCCTTTCCCAACGATGTACATGCCGCCGTGGGCGTGAGCCAGCTGGCCGACAATCTCTCGACCGATGCGCCGTCCATCCTGTTCGATGCAGTGAATGGCGAGCGCCTGCAACGCAGCGGGCCGCCCGGCGATGCCAGCCAGACGCGCGGGGTGATGGTGGGCCTGCACACCGCCCATTTTGCCGGGCCCTGGATGCGCGCGCTGTTTTTCGGCTCCGGTTTGCTCGGTTGTTTGATGGTGGCCAGCGGCGTGGTGATGTGGGCAGTGAAGGAACGCCCCAAACATCTGAAGGCCGGGCGCATCGGCTTCGGCCTGCGGCTGGTGGACGCACTCAATATCGGCACCGTGGCCGGCTTGCCGATCGCCTTCGCCAGTTTCTTATGGGCCAACCGCGTGTTGCCGGTGGGCCTGGAAGCGCGTGCAGCGATGGAAGCCAATCTGTTTTTCGCGGCGTGGGCCACCGCGTTGCTGGCCGCCTTCGTATGGCCGCGGCGTGCGATGTGGAGCTGGCAGTTGTATCTGGGCGCGGCGTTGTTCGCGCTGGTGCCGGTGCTGAACGCGATCACCACCGACATGCATCTGGGCGTGACGTTGCCAGCCGGGCAATGGGCGCTGGCTGGTGTCGATCTGGTCTGTCTGTTGCTGGGCGTCTGCCTGGGCGTTGCCGGCTTTCGCCTGCAGCGCTGGAAGGCACCGCAGCCCGCCTCTGCGCGTCGCGCGCGCGCCGCTGCCGCAACGCCTGTGCAGCACGCCGCGCCGATCCAGGAAGGCGCATGAGCGTGCTGCTGTTGCTGGCACTGAATTTTTCCGGCTTTGCTGCGCTATGCCTGGCGATGGACAAGCATCAGCAGGAGTTCCGTGGCCGCCTGCTGGGCGCCGCCCGTTCACGGCAACTGCGGGTGCTGGGGTGGGTGTTGATATTGCTCACCTTTGGCCTGGCAGTGCATGCGCAGGGCTGGGGCATCGGCCCGGTGCTGTGGCTGGGCACGTTGACCGGGGCTGCAGCGGTGTTGTCGCTGTGGTTGTTGCCGTATCGGCGTGGTGCGATCGTGCCGGCAGCCCTGGTCGCACCGGTGCTGGTCGGCGTGATGCAGGTGCTAATGGGTTGAAGCGCGACCGTTTGCCGCGCTCATCCTGCACGCATGCCGCTACACCACCATCGGCGGGTCGCCCCAGCTGCGGCCATCGCGCGGCAGACGGCCATCGTCGAGTACCTGCAGCACGCGTTCGGGCTGCAGCAGGTCCAGAAACAGCGCCACGTTGACGCCTTCGGGCCGCGCCATGCTGGGGAAGATCACGCCGGGGATCTCCGCTTCACGCAGCAGGTCGCCAAGCACCCAGTTCACCGGTTCGATCTTGTTGACCAGCGCCTTGCGCCAGTCGTCGGCCCAGTCGGCCCACACTGCATCCCAGCTCGCATCGAGCAGGCGCAGATCGGCCAGCGCCGGCAGCTCTGCGGCGTAACTGACCAGCGTCAATGGCGGCAGGAACGGCGCGGCCTGCGCATATTCGGCCGCGGCGGTTTCCAGTTGCAGCGACAGGTACAGCGCCGGCTGACCGAACCGATTGAAGCGCCCGCCCGAGCGCGCCGCACCGGCACCGCTCAGCGGTTCGGCGGCCCAGCGCGGAGTGAAGGCGCGATACAGCGTGCAGTGCGCCGGGGCGCTCAGCTTCAACCGGCGGCCCCCGAGGCGACGGTGCGCAGGTAGGTCAACGCATCATCGGTACGGCCCTGTTTGACCACCTCCAGCAAGGTGGCGAATTCGAACGCGGGAATGGGGGTGTTCTTGAGATGGAACACCACCTGGCGTTCGTCCGGCTGCACCTGCGCCATCGCCACCAGCAGACGCGACAGATTGCGCAGCAGGTCCTGCACGCGCGGGCTTTCCGGATGCACCCGCAGGCTGTTGCGATGCACGCCGGCCAGTTCGGCCAGCTCCTGCTGCGACAGATCCAGCAGGCCAGCCATGGCCAAGGGCGACAGGATGGTCCGGTCCGGCACGCGCAGGCGTTCGGTCAGGGCCAGGGGATTGAGAACGGCGACCATCGCGCGACTCCGGCAGGTGATGCACAGTATATGCACAGTAATGCGCTTTCGTGAAGCACAGTCATCGCGGGTCAGCGCGTACTCAGCACGTTGGCTGTTGCGCTCCTACCGCGCGCAGGCAGAAGCCGCAGATCGCCTCGACCAACTGCTCACCCTGCTGCGGGTCGCCGCGGCTGGGGGCGATCGGCCCCACCAGGGCCTCGGTGAAGGCACCGACGATGCAAGCTGCTGCCGCGTCCAGCGACTGCTCGGGGAACTCGCCGGCCACCACGCCTTCGGCGAGCAGCTGACGGAACACTTCACCGAACAGACGTCGGCCGCGGATGCGCTCGGCATCCACTTCGCTCTCCACCGGCTCGGCGATGAAGGCGTACGCCAGCGCCGGACCAGCCAAGGCGCGCCGCACGAAGGTGGCGATCGCGCTGCGCAGGCGCTCGGCCGCGCTGGCCCCGGTGGTGGCGATGGCGCGCAGGATGGTCATCTCGCGCTGCACGGCCTCGTTCAGAACTTCCACGAAAAGATCGGCTTTGGACGGGAAATGCCGATAAATCTGCCCGGTCGAGACTCCAGCAGCGGCGGCCACGGCGGTGATCGGGGCGTTGCGGTAGCCGCCTTCGGCGATCAGGCCGCGAGCCGCGTGCAGGATGCGTTCGCGGTTGCCGGCCAGGCGTTCTTCCATCAGGGCGGAGCGTCGATAAGCCATGGTGTGATTCTGGGTTCAATAGTTGAATTTTAGTTCACTTTTTCGTCGCGGACCGCTAGGCTGCCCGCAAACGCCGCGCGGCCCGCCCGCTCCCACCCGGCACGTCCCGATCCTTGCGGAGTCGCTCCATGCATGTGCCGTCCTTGAATTTCGAGTTAGGCGAAGAGATCGATCTGCTGCGCGAAAGCGTCGCGGCATTCGCCAGCCACCATATCGCCCCGCTCGCCGCGGCGGCCGATCACGACAATGTCTTTCCGTCGCAACTGTGGCGCCTGTTCGGTGAGCAAGGCCTGCTGGGGCTGACCGTGGAAGAAGAATACGGCGGCAGCGGCATGGGTTACCTGGCGCATGTGGTGGCGATGGAAGAGATCTCGCGCGCCGGTGGCGCGATCGGGCTGTCGTACGGCGCGCACTCCAACTTGTGCCTCAACCAGCTGCGCAAGAACGCCACGCCCGAACAGAAACAGCGCTACCTGCCCAAACTGTGCAGCGGCGAGCATGTGGGTGCGCTGGCGATGAGCGAAGCCGGCTCTGGCTCTGACGTGGTGTCGATGAAGCTGCGTGCCGATGCGCGCGGCGACCGCTACGTGCTCAACGGCAGCAAGATGTGGATCACCAACGGCCCGGACGCCGATGTGCTGGTGGTGTACGCCAAGACCGACCCGGACGCCGGTGCACGCGGCATCACCGCCTTCATCGTCGAAAAGGGCATGCCGGGGTTTTCCACCGCACAAAAGCTCGACAAGCTGGGCATGCGCGGCTCCAACACCTGCGAGCTGGTGTTCACCGATTGCGAAGTGCCCGCGGAAAATGTGCTCGGCACGCTCAACGGCGGCGTGCGCGTGCTGATGTCCGGGCTGGATTTCGAACGTGTGGTGCTGGCCGGCGGCCCGCTTGGATTGATGGCGGCCGCGATGGATGTGGTGTTGCCGTACGTGCATGAGCGCAAGCAATTCGGCGAGCCGATCGGCACCTTCCAGTTGATGCAGGCCAAGCTGGCCGACATGTACGTCGGGCTCAATGCCTGCCGCGCGTACGTGTACGCGGTGGCGCGCGCCTGCGACGCCGGGCGTACCACCCGCCAGGACGCTGCCGGCGCCATTCTGTATGCCGCCGAAAAGGCGACCTGGCTCACCGGCCAGGCGATCCAGGTGCTGGGCGGCAACGGCTACATCAACGACTACCCCACCGGGCGCTTGTGGCGCGATGCCAAGTTGTACGAGATTGGCGCGGGCACCTCGGAAATCCGACGCATGTTGATCGGCCGCGAGCTGTTCGAACGCACCGCCTGACGGAGCCACCATGAGCGTGATCGACAGCCAGCTGCAGGTCAGCGGCGAAAACTTTCAACACAACGCCGCCGCGATGCGTGCGGTGATCGAGGACCTGCGCCACACCCTGGCGCAGACGGCACGCGGCGGCAGCGACGCTGCACGCGCCAAGCACACCGCGCGCGGCAAATTGCTGGTGCGCGAGCGCATCGATGCGCTGCTGGATCCGGGCAGCGCCTTGCTGGAAATCGCACCGCTCGCGGCGCACGGCATGTACGACGACCAAGTGCCGTGCGCGGGCGTGGTGGCCGGCATCGGCCGCGTGTCCGGCGTGGAATGCGTGATCGTGGCCAACGATGCCACCGTCAAGGGCGGCACCTATTACCCGATGACGGTGAAAAAGCATTTGCGCGCGCAGGAAATCGCGCAGCAGAACCGGCTGCCGTGCATCTACCTGGTCGATTCCGGCGGTGCGTTTTTGCCGTTGCAGGATGAGGTATTTCCGGACCGCGACCACTTCGGGCGCATCTTCTACAACCAGGCCAACCTCTCGGCCAGCGGCATTCCGCAGATTGCCTGCGTGATGGGCTCGTGCACCGCTGGCGGTGCGTATGTGCCGGCGATGAGCGATGAAACGGTGATCGTGCGCGAGCAAGGCACCATCTTCCTGGGCGGCCCGCCGTTGGTGAAAGCAGCCACCGGCGAAGAAGTCAGCGCTGAAGAGCTTGGCGGCGCGGACGTGCATACGCGCATTTCCGGCGTGGCCGATCATTTTGCCGACAACGATCTGCAGGCGTTGGCACGCGTGCGCGCCATCATCGCGCAGCTCAACTGGCGCAAGCCGCCTGCATCGTTGGCGCTGCAACCGCCGCTGCCGCCGCGTTATGCCGCCGACGAACTATACGGCGTGATCCCTGCCGATACGCGCAAGCCGTTCGACGTGCGCGAAGTGATCGCGCGCATCGTCGACGACTCGCGGCTGGACGAATTCAAGCCGCGCTACGGCAGCACCCTGGTTACCGGGTTTGCGCATCTGCACGGCTACCCGGTTGGCATCATTGCCAACAACGGCATCCTGTTCTCGGAGTCGGCGCTCAAGGGTGCGCATTTCATCGAGCTCTGCACGCAGCGCGGCATCCCGCTGGTATTTCTGCAGAACATCACCGGCTTCATGGTCGGGCGCAAATACGAACATGGCGGCATCGCCAAGGATGGGGCCAAGTTGGTGATGGCGGTGGCCTGCGCCAAGGTGCCCAAGTTCACCGTGGTCATCGGCGGCTCGTTCGGTGCAGGCAACTACGGCATGTGCGGCCGCGCCTATTCGCCGAACTTTTTGTGGATGTGGCCGAACGCGCGCATTGGCGTGATGGGCGGCGAGCAGGCTGCCAGCGTGTTGGCCACCGTGCGCCGCGACGGCATCGAAGCCAAGGGCGGCGCGTGGTCGGGCCAGGAAGAAGAAGCGTTCAAGGCTCCGATCCGCGCGCAGTTCGAGCAACAAGGCCACCCGTATTACGCCAGCGCACGGCTCTGGGACGACGGCATTATCGACCCGGCCGATACGCGCCGTGTGCTGGGCCTGGGGTTGTCGGCGGCCTTGAATGCACCGATCGAGCCGACCCGCTTTGGCGTGTTTCGTATGTGAGGGGATTGAGTGCGCTGCGGCCGCTCCATGCGCGCTGCGGTGGCGGATGCTGGTGGCAGGCACGTTGCAGTGAGATGTGGTGTGTACGTGCCGGCAAGCGTTCGCTGTGCTGGTCTGGATGCACTCAGCGCCTTGCGGCAATCGCCTGCCTTGCGCTTGCTGCAGTCGTGATACACACAACTAGCCGTTTTTTCTTCGTAGGACGACCCGCCGCTACGGCGACGTGCAGAGACTGACCCGATGACCCAGCGCGACCCTATCGCCGCAGCAACGCAGCCGCCCTTCGACAAGATCCTGATCGCCAATCGCGGCGAGATCGCCTGCCGGGTGATCGCCACCTGCGGCAAACTCGGTATCGCCACGGTGGCGGTGTACTCGGATGCAGACCGCGATGCGCGACATGTGCGTCTGGCCGACGAGGCGGTCCACATTGGCGCATCTCCGGCGCAGCAGAGTTATCTGCGTGGCGAGGCGATTCTGCACGCGGCGCGCGCAACCGGTGCACAGGCGATCCACCCCGGTTATGGGTTTCTGTCGGAAAACGCGGCATTTGCCGAGGCCTGCGCGCACGCCGGCGTGGTGTTTATCGGCCCGCCGGCAGCGGCGATTCGCGCGATGGGCGACAAGAGCGCCGCCAAGGCGCTGATGCAACGTGCCGGCGTACCGCTGACGCCGGGCTATCACGGCGACGAGCAGGCACCTGCATTCTTGCGCGCGCAAGCCGACGCAATCGGCTATCCGGTGCTGATCAAGGCCAGCGCCGGCGGCGGCGGCAAGGGTATGCGCCGGGTGGATGCCAGCGCAGCCTTCGAAGAGGCATTGGCCAGCTGTCAGCGCGAAGCGCAATCGGCCTTCGGCAATGCGCAGGTGCTGGTGGAGAAATATGTCGAGCGACCGCGGCATATCGAAATCCAGGTGTTCGGCGATGCGCATGGCGAGGTGGTGTACCTGTTCGAGCGCGACTGCTCGGTGCAGCGCCGCCACCAAAAAGTGCTTGAAGAAGCGCCTGCGCCCGGCATGAGCCAGACGCGGCGCGCGGCGATGGGCAAAGCGGCCGTGGACGCAGCGCAAGCCGTGGGCTACGTCGGTGCCGGCACGGTGGAATTCATTGCCGGCCCGGATGGCGATTTCTATTTCATGGAAATGAACACCCGGCTGCAGGTGGAGCACCCGGTGACCGAGCTGATCACCGGCACCGATCTGGTCGAATGGCAATTGCGGGTCGCCGCGGGCGCGCGCTTGCCGCGTCGTCAGCACGAGCTGCGCATTCAAGGCCATGCACTCGAAGCACGCCTGTATGCCGAAGATGCCGAGCGCGGCTTTCTGCCGTCGACCGGCACGCTGCGCCAGCTGCACTTGCCCGCCACCAGCGCGCATGTGCGCATCGATGCCGGCGTGGAGCAAGGCGACACCATCAGCCCTTACTACGACCCGATGATCGCCAAGCTGATCGTCTGGGATACCGACCGCCCCGCAGCGCTGGCACGCATGCGCGCGGCGTTGGCGCAGTTCCATGCGGTGGGGGTCACCACCAACAGCGCGTTTCTTGCGCGCCTGATTGCCACCGACTCCTTCGCATCGGCCAATCTGGACACCGCCCTGATCGAGCGCGAACACGCCGTGCTGTTTCCCGAGGCGCGCAGCCCGGACAGCGCGTGGTGGTGCCTGGCGGCGGTGTTGATTGCCGACGGAGCGCCAGCCGCTGCCGTTGATCCGGCCGATCCGCACTCGCCGTGGCAGCACGGCGATGGTTGGCGCATCGGTGCGCATGCAACCCGGCGCGTCATGCTGGAGGCAAATGGCGAGCGCCGCCAGCTCGATGTGCGCCGAGATGCCGATGGCTGGCAGGTCGGCTGTGCGGGCGAGACGCACACGTTGCGTTACCACCGGCACGATGCTGGCTTGCGGGTGGAAATGGAGGGCCGGCAATGGCGTGCGCAGGTGTTGCGCGATGGCAGCATGCTGACCCTGATCGGCGCCACGCAGCGCGCGGCCTTCCGTCACCACGATGTGCTGGCGGAAGCTGATCAACCGGCGCAGGACGCGGGCGGGCTGACCGCGCCGATGCCCGGCCGCATCGTGTCCCTGGCCGCAGCGGTGGGCCAGCCGGTCAGCCGTGGACAGGCGCTGGTGGTGCTGGAAGCCATGAAAATGGAGCACACCTTGCACGCGCCCAGCGACGGCACCGTCCAGGCGTATCTGGTGGCCGAAGGCGATCTGGTGGCCGACGGCGTGGCGCTGGTGGAATTTGTGTCCGCGTCTGCGTAGCGGCGCAATGCCGGCGTGACCAACGGCACGTTCGCCTGCGCAGGCCCTGCCGCTAGCGTGGCAAATCGGCCGGTTCGGCCGCATTGCCACCGGAGGCCCCATGCAACGCCTGCTTCTTGTTTCCAGCATGCTGCTCGCGCTGTCTGCCTGCAGCGACAAAACCGCGCCCACACCCGACAAAGCGGCAACGCCTGCACCGGCGGCAGCAGCGCCTGCGGCGCCGCCCGAGCTGATCACCCGCGACGCACTGTTTGGCAACCCCGAGCGTGCCAGTGTCAGCATCAGCCCGGACGGCAAGTATCTGAGCTGGGTCGCGCCGCTGGAGGGCGTGCTCAACGTCTGGGTTGCGCCAGTGGATGCGCCCGATCAGGCGCGGGCAATCACCAAGGACACCGCGCGCGGCATCCGCAATTATTTCTGGACCCATCGGGCCGATACGCTGCTGTACCTGCGCGATAACGGTGGCGACGAAGACTTCCACCTGTACTCGGTCAATCTGGCCGATGGCAGCAGCAAGGACCTCACCCCGTTCAAGAAGACCAACGCCGAGGTGTATCGGGTCAGCGCGCAGCATCCCGAATCGATCATGGTCGGCATGAACGACCGCGATGCCAAGTGGCACGATGTGTATCGCGTGGACCTGGCCTCCGGCACGCGCACGCTGGTACAGAAGAACACCGACAGCCTGGACTCCTAT
Source organism: Xanthomonas nasturtii (assembly GCF_001660815.1). Lineage (GTDB taxonomy): Bacteria > Pseudomonadota > Gammaproteobacteria > Xanthomonadales > Xanthomonadaceae > Xanthomonas > Xanthomonas nasturtii. The sequence goes on along the minus strand of NZ_LYMI01000019.1, from coordinate 24,797 downwards.
TTGTTCGATGGCGACTACCAGCTGCGCTACGTCACGCGCGCCACCGACGATGCCGGCAGAGAGCTGCTGGTGCCCGATGGCAAACGCTGGAAGAGCGTGGACCGCATCCCGTTCGAGGATGTCACCAACACCGCTCCGGATGGCCTGACCAATGACGGCAAGACGCTGTACATGCAGGATTCGCGCAACCGCGATACCGCAGCGCTGTATGCCATCGACACTGCCAGCAACGCCCGCACGCTGCTGTTCGAAAACCCGCGCGCCGATGTCGGTGCCACCTTGAACGACCCCAGGACCGGCGTGGTGCAGGCCGTGTCCACCGACTACCTGCGCGAAGAGTGGAAGCCGCTGGACACCGGCATTGCCGCGGATCTGCAAAAGCTCAAATCACTCGGCAGCGGCGATGCCAGCGTTGCCGCACGTACGCTCGACGACCGCATCTGGATCGTGGGCTATTCGGCAGCAGAAACGCCACTGACGTACTACCGCTACGATCGCGCCGATGGCGGCAAGCTGACCAAGCTGTTCTCCGCACGGCCTGCGCTGGAGGGCAAGCCGCTGGTACCGATGTGGCCGCAGGAACTGACTGCACGCGATGGCCTCAAGTTGGTCAGCTACCTCACCCTGCCTGCTGAAGCCGACGCCAATCATGACGGCAAGGCCGACAAGCCGGTACCGCTGGTGCTGTTCGTGCACGGCGGCCCGTGGGCACGCGACAGCTACGGCTACGGCCCGTACGAGCAATGGCTGGCCAACCGCGGCTATGCGGTGCTGTCGGTGAACTTCCGCGGCTCCACCGGCTTCGGCAAGGCATTCACCAACGCCGGCAACGGCGAGTGGGCCGGCAAGATGCACGACGACCTGCTCGATGCGGTGCAATGGGCGGTCAAGCAAGGCGTCACCAAGCCCCAAGACGTTGCCATCATGGGCGGCAGCTACGGCGGCTACGCCACCCTGGTGGGCATGACCTTTACCCCGGACGCCTTCAAATGCGGCGTGGATATCGTCGGCCCGGCCAATCTCAACACCTTGCTCGGCACCGTACCGCCGTATTGGGCCAGCTTCTACAAGCAGCTGACCCGGCGCATGGGCGACCCGGCCACCGAGGCCGGCAAGCAGTGGCTGACCGAACGCTCCCCGCTCACCCATGTCGACAAGATCAGCAAACCGCTGCTGATCGGCCAGGGCGCCAACGACCCACGCGTCAAGCAGGCCGAAAGCGATCAGATCGTCAACGCCATGAAGGCCAAGAACATCCCGGTCACCTACGTGCTGTTCCCCGACGAAGGCCACGGCTTCCGCCGCCCGGAAAACAGCAAGGCCTTCAACGCAGTGACCGAAAGTTTCCTGAGCCAGTGCCTGGGCGGCCGCGTGCAACCGATCGGCGCGGATCTGGAAGGCTCCAGCATCACCGTCCCGGAAGGTGCCGACAAGATCAACGGGCTCGGCGATGCCTTGAAGACGCATACGCAAGCGATTCGGAAGTAGGTCACCTCCGTTGGCGCGATGCCTTGAGAGAACACGCCATCCAAGACAGTGCTCGCCGGTTACGGCGAGCACTGTAGGTCGTGATCGTTGCATCGTGACCAAGCAGTGCCATCGCCGGCCTACCTACCGAAGCCGACATGTCGAGCCAGCACCAAAGCAGTTACGTTAAATGGCTGCTTTACTGCTGCCGACGACGTAACAACTCCCAGCTCGAAAACAGCCTCTTTGTCGTGTTCATGCGTCGCAAGATTGCGGACTCGGTCAGTGCTGCTCAAGATCCTTGGATATCTCCTGATCGCGAACGGACGACCACACGGCTCCATCAGGATCCAGCTCGGTATTTGTCATCTCCTCGGCACGCCAGCCGAATCCGCAGATGGCCAGTGGACCGTCCTGCAGTCCATCCAGGCCCAGTGCCTGCTCGATGTCCACCTCATTGATGGCTGACGTCACAAACGCCCCCAGCCCCAGGTCGGTCGCACTCAGATAAAGCGTTTGCGCGATATGGCCGACGTCGAGAATCATCGCGCGATAGGCCTTGGCATGGTTTCGGTACTTCCAGAAACTACGCAAGAAACGAGGCACCAGAATCAGCAGCACCGGCGCTTCAGCAAACCAGTGCTGTCCAGAGAGCGCCCGACGTGCGACAACCGACAGCGGCTCAGGCGGCAGCGCCAGGGGCTGCAGTGCGTGGTCGATCGGACGATAGTGATACAAGCCGCTCGACATGCATTCGACGCGTTGAATCAGCAGATACGTCTCGGTGGGGTGCAGACTTCCTCCCGAAGGCACCGGCTTCTTCAAGAATGCAGTGTCTTGTCCCACAGCAACGCGTGCATTCGCCATGACACTACGTTGGAGCATATGGCTCAACACCTCACCTGACAGTGCGCGCTGCGTGTCGAAGTTGCGGCAGGTCACGCGACGTGACAACAGGTCGTCGAAGCTGCCGGGGGTCGCTCGCGGCAGCGTGATACGTGCGCTAACGCCTCCTACGCCGCGCTCCACCACTTCTGTTGGCGGTGCACCGAGTCGCTCCACCATGCCTTCGGCGGTCGTCAGGCCGTGTTTCTCCATCGTTGCTACGCTGTCCTCGCCCTTCCAGCGCGCAAAGCGATGCCAAAGCGCGGCAAGTGGCCACCAGCGCTGTTGCTGAACCCGCTCGTCGTGCTGCCGATGCGTTGCGTGCTCAGGTTGATCGCTGATTGCAAGACCCTGCTCGATCAGACGCTCTAAGCAGGGCGGCGGTTGTAGTGGATCGAATGGCTGCCAGCGCGTAGGACTGAGCTGACTCAGCCAATCTCGTTCGGCAGTAGTGACCTCGACTTCTGCATCGAGGTGGGGGGCGAGTGCCAGCCAGCGTGTACCGCGACGCAGACCATCGCCACCGGCAAGCAACTGGGCAAGATCGAACGTCGCATCGTCGCGAAGCTCGAAGAACAGTGTGGCACAGCGACGAATCTGCATGGAGACATCTCAAGGACACATGAGCACGGTCGATATTGTCTCAGTTCTCCCGTCATTCCATGCACCAGCCCCCTCATCCTGTGGACAAGACCATGACCGACTCAGCCGAAAACGCGCACCTTCCGTTCGATGTATCCACTGCCGACAGGCTGCTGGAGCTGCTGTCTAACGACGACGATTTTCGCGACTGCTTTCAATGCAACCCCACGCAGGCGCTTGCGCAGATCGGCATCGCCGGAGTGAGCGCTGACAACAGCGTGCCCACTGCAGGACAGCCGTATTACTGCATGACCACCAGCCAGCTCGCTTCCAAGGAGGACATTGCGCTTGCGCGTGCAGAACTACAGAGCTATCTGACCGAAAAGACCAATCACACCGTCATCTTCGCTTTCGAATCCGAAAGTATTCGCTCCACCCTGCTTCGCAAGTAGGCGGGAAGACGCGATGCAGGCCAGGCGCGTACGAACGCCTGCGCTTGCTCACGGGCTTCCTGGGTACGCCCCAGTGCATACAAGGACTCGGCGGCCCATAGCTGGGCCAACCGCGTGTGTGCCACATTGAGCGGCTGTAGCGTCTGCGAGGCGTTTGCTTCGATGTAGGCGCGCCCACGCTGAAGAGAAAGCCAGCGCGCCTGTTGCAGTGCTTCCGCATGCCGTCCACTGTCATGCAACAACGTGTACAAGGTCACGCGCGTTTGCAACAGATCGTCGGGGCACGCAGGCAGGCGGGCGATGGCTCCTGCACGATCGCCGGACAGTGCCAGATGCTGGGCTTCGACGATCGCACGTAATTCGGCAAGGACAGGGGTTTCATGTGCGAGCGCAGGTTTGATCGCGGAAAGCGCGCGTGCGGTGAAGTGATCGTCACCATTTCGCTGGGCCTGGCTGACCAGCGTGAGCACCATCGCGGCGTCATCCTGCAGGTTTGGTCCGGCCGAGCCATTAGTCGTTATCGCAGCCACTAACTCATCAAAAGCCGAATTCACCATCGCACTTGCGCGTGTCGCATCACCGGTGATGGCGGCTGTTGTAACCCCGATCACCAGGAACTGCCGGTAGCTGAAATCATCGCTGTGCTTGCTGCGTGCCAGCGCTTGTGCCATGGCGGCATTCGCATCTGCCCAATTGGCCTGATCCAGGGCGAGGCTGGTGCGGTCAATCAGCGGCACCACGTCGTCATTGGCGTAGCCGTTCTCTACAATCCGGTCGAGCGCTCGCTGTGCATCGGCATAACGACCCAACACTGCCAAGGCATTGGCTTTGCGTCGCAATGGTCCTGCGCGATCACCATCACCTGAATTTTCGAAGCGCTGCAACGCGGCGTCGACCTTCCCCTGTGCCAGCAGGATGCGTCCAATCCGATCGGACGCAATGGAGCGCAACGGATCCTGTATGACGTCGGCGGCCTGCGCATATGGCAGAGCATCCACAAAGCGATTGGCCACAAACAGGTGCCACGATGTATTGGCAGCACCGGCAAAATTGTCCGGGTACAGCGATGCCAAGGTTCGCCACAGTGGAAGTGCGGTATTCACTGCCCGCAACTCGGCAACCCAAGCATCCAGATAGAGTTGATCACGCGCTGGCAAACGCTGGCGGAACCGAACCGCAATGTCCAGATACGGAAGCGCGCCGTTGCGGTCGGACACTGCGACCTTTATGCGCGCCGCGCCCAGGTAGGCCAACGCGAACGTCGGGTCAATCCCGACCGCTCGATCAAACAGCTCCAGACCCTCACGCCAACGACCTTTTGCAGTGGCGTCCACGCCAAGTGCATACGCGCGTAACGCGTCCAGGCTCGATGTTGTGACAGCTGGTAACGGCACCGAATTCTTGTCGATCGAGGCGACCATCTCGCCCAACCCAAGCCGGAGCTTGCGAGTGACCTGATCCACCGAGGACAGAGCAGATGGCAAGCCATCGCCTTGCACAAACTCAGAATACCAAGTCGTTTGCGTACGCGGGTCCACCAGCTCCACGCTGAAGCGTAGCTTCCCCCCGACTTCGGCTACCGTGGGCAGAAGGACTGCCCTGGCACCGTCACGCAAGGCCACTTCCGAGGCTACGCTGCGATCGAGAACAATCGTGTTGGGATCGCGCTTCATTCGCGCAACGGTGTCGCGCACCTTCAGGTCACTCAATACATTGACATACCGCGACTGCTCCAGGCTGATGCGTAGCGCCTGTTCCAGCGTGCCATCCAGCACCGTATTGCCAGTAAGGTTTCGCACATCGCCGACCACGACCCAATCTCGTTCGGCGAATGCGATTGCGGGTTCTGGACGGCCAAAGAACCAAAGAATGCTTGCGGTGACGAAGATCAATGCGAGCTCAGCCACCAGCGCCGCCGGCCTGCGCCAGAGCGGCACGTCGCGCCAGGCCTTTGCCGAGTTTTTCGGCATGCGCAGCGGGGTCAGGCCGACTTCGCCGACTTCGTAGATCTCCATCGCGGTGGGCATGCCCTTGAAGCGCCAGCGCCCGTGCGATTTCCACAACAGCCGTTCGGCGCGGTCGCCGAGCTCGCGTGCGGCGCGGTGGGTCAACGATTCGGCCACCGCCGAGATCAGGATCTGCCCAGGCCGGGCCATCGACATCAGGCGTGCGGCAGTGGGCTTGGCCAGCCCTTCGACTTCCAGCGGCTTGGCACCGATGCTGACCGCTTCGTCGCTGTTGCGCCAGGTCAGCACTTCGCCGACATGCAGGCCCTGGCGCGCGCACAACGTGAGCGTGTGGGCGTCGCCCATCGCCTTGAGCCCGCGCGCGTAGTCCAGCGCGAAGCCCAGGCCGTCGATGGGGCGATCGAACAACAACAACAGCCCGTCGGAACGATCGATCAGGCGGCCGCGCCAGTGCTGCTGCAGTTTGACCACCAGGCGGTCGTGCTCGCGAAACAATGCGGCAGCGGCGTTGTCGCCGATGCGTTCGACCAGTGCGGTCGAGTCGCACAGATCGGTCAACAGCAAGGTACGCAGACGCGGCGCCTGGATCGCTTCCGACGACGCATCCTTGCGTGCGTGGGCGCGTGCGCTCATCGCTTAGCGCTGACCCGACGCAGGCGGTTGATCCAGGGCCAGCGACTCCTGCATGCACAGGACATTGCCGCCCTGCCGCTTGGCCTCGTACAAGGCGCTGTCGGCCAGCGTGTACCAGTCGTTCCAGGCCGCGTCCCCATCGATCATGCACAGGCCCACGCTGACCGAGCAGCCCTGTTCGTTCTGGCCATTGCCCAGACGCGCTTCCACTGCCCGCACGATGCATTCGCCGATGTGATGCACCAACTCGCTGGTGCCTTGCGCGACGAGCACGCAGAACTCGTCGCCGCCAAGACGGCAGGCAAGGTCGCCATCTGCGATCACCGAGCGCAAGGCATGCGCCACGTTCTGCAACACGCGGTCGCCGGCCAGATGCCCGAATTCGTCGTTGATGCGCTTGAACCGGTCGCAGTCGATCAGGATCAGGCCCACCCCCGGCACCTGCCCGGCACGTCGGCATTCCTGCAGATGCAACGCCAGCCCGCGCCGGTTGTGCAGGCCGGTGAGCTCGTCGGTGCGGCTCAGTTCTTCGGTGTGGTTGAGCTGGTGCGAGGTGACGTAGAGGTTGTCCAGCGCCGCTTCCAGGTCGTGGTTGCGACGGCGCAGCTGGCGGATCAGCAGCTGCTCGTTGTTGACCACCCGCACGATGGAGCGGCGCAGGAAGTGCGCAACCATCGAGGGGTCGTGATCCACCAGGCGCTGGAAATCGTCGTGCGCCAGCTCGATCAGGCGGCTATCGGTGGAGGCGCTGGCGCCGGCACTGCGCGCGTGGTCGCCGATCAACAGGCCAAGCTCGCCGAAGAATTCGCCAGGGCCCAGATGCTTGAGCATCAGATCCTCGCCGAAATCCAGGTCGATCTGGCCGCTGACCACGATGTACATCTGCGTGCCCACTGCACCGCGCTCGAACAGCGACTGGCCCGCGGACAATTCGCGCGAACGGCCGAAACGGGCGAAGAACGCCAGCTCCTCAGCGTTCATCAACGCATGCAGCCCGTCGGAGAGCGTTTTGGCAACGCTCCCCGTTGGCTCGACTGCGCCTGCGGTGTTGTGGCAAGTCATCGATCTTTCCTTAGGCCAGCCTGCAACGCTAGCCCATGGACAAATCCTACAGGACCCCTTTGTTCAGCACCAGGTCACACTATTTCTCACGGGTGAAGAGACGAAATGACGGGTATTGCGCCAAAAAAGAGGGCTCGGTTTCCCGAGCCCTCGTCCCCTCCCAGGGTGGCGCAAGCCCGCGCCTGTTGCAGCGGGTGTGGTCATTCGGTGCCGTAGAGGCAGGCGTTACGCTCGAAGCACCCAGGCACCGCGCCACTGCAGGGCCCGCACGCCCACCTGCTTGGGCTTTGCCGCGTGACCAGCGGTCAGGCCGCCTTCTCGCCATGGAACTGCTCTTCCTCGGTCGAGCCACGCAGCGCAGTGGTGGACGATTGCCCCTGCTGGATGGCCTGCGTCACCGCGTCGAAGTAACCGGTGCCGACTTCGCGCTGATGCTTGACCGCAGTAAACCCCATCTGCGCCGCTTCGAATTCGGCCTGCTGCAGTTCCACGAACGCGCTCATCTGACGGCGCGAATAACCGTGCGCCAGATGGAACATGCCGTAGTTCAAGGCGTGGAAACCGGCCAGGGTGATGAACTGGAATTTGTAGCCATAGCTTGCCAGCTCGGTCTGGAACTTGGCGATGGTGGCGTCGTCCAGATTCTTCTTCCAGTTGAAGCTCGGCGAGCAGTTGTAGGCCAGCAATTTGCCGGGAAACTTGGCATGGATGGCCTGCGCAAACGCTCGCGCAAATTCCAGATCCGGCTTGCCGGTTTCACACCAGATCAGATCGGCATACGGGGCATAGGCCAGGCCGCGGCTGATGGCCTGGTCCAGCCCGTTGCGGGTCTTGAAAAAGCCTTCGACGGTGCGCTGCCCGGTGGTGAACGGCTGATCGTTGGCATCCACATCGCTGGTGATCAGGTCGGCGGCTTCGGCGTCGGTGCGTGCAATCAATACTGTGGGCACACCCAGCACATCGGCGGCCAGACGCGCGGCATTCAATTTTTCGATCGCCTCACGCGTTGGCACCAGCACCTTGCCGCCCATGTGGCCGCACTTCTTGACCGAGGCCAGCTGATCTTCGAAATGCACACCGGCAGCGCCGGCTTCGATCATCGCCTTCATCAATTCGAAGGCGTTGAGCACCCCACCAAAACCGGCTTCGGCATCGGCCACGATCGGTTGCAGGAAGTCGATGTCATCGTTGCCTTCGGCGTGATGCAACTGATCTGCGCGCAGCAAGGTGTTGTTGATGCGCTTGACCACCGCCGGCACCGAATCGGCCGGGTACAACGATTGATCCGGATACATCTGCCCGGCCAGATTGGCATCTGCCGCCACCTGCCAACCGCTCAGGTAGATCGCCTTCAGGCCGGCCTTGACCTGCTGCATCGCCTGATTGCCGGTCAACGCACCCAGTGCGTTGACGAACGGCGTGGCGTGCAATGAGGTCCACAATTTTTCGGCACCCAACCGTGCCAGCGAATGCTCGACATGCACGGTGCCGCGCAGGCGCACCACGTCGGCGGCGCTGTAATTGCGGGTGATGCCGTTCCAGCGCGGGTTGCTGGCCCAGTCCTGCTGCAGTTGTTCGGCGCTTTGCAGTGTGGTGCTCATCTTGCGTTCTCCTGAGAGGTACGACGGATGGAACGAGAAAGAATGGCGGGCATGCCAAGGCATGCGGCATGGCGAAGCCGTCGTTGCGCGTCTGTGCGCAGCGGGCGGGGTAGTGCAATGAAGTCAGCGCTGCGGGGGACGCCTGTGGCCGGGCGCCACCGCAGCGGTGCAATCAGTCGATCAGGCGGTATGCCGGCACGGTGAGAAAGTCCGCCAGTTCATCGGCGCCGCTCAACGTTTCCAGCAAGCCAATCGCTTCATTGATTCGTGCCGCGCCAGGCAGTGCGGTGGCTGTCCCCAACCGCGCCGGCAGCGCGCGCAGCGTGGCCTGCAACAGGTGTTGATCGATGGCGATGCCATCGTCCAGATGCTGGCCGCGATGCAGCCACTGCCACAATTGCGCGCGGCTGATTTCGGCAGTGGCGGCATCTTCCATCAGGTTGTGGATCGGCACACAGCCATTGCCGTCCAGCCAGGCGGCCAGATAACGCACGCACACTTCGACATTGCCTTCGAATCCGGCGCGGGTGATGGTGCCCGGCGACGGGGCGATCAACATCTCGCGCGTCACCTGCACGTCGTTGCGCAGCACATGTTGCTGATGCGCGGTGGGCATGTGTTCGTCGAACAGTTTCATTGCCACCGGGATCAGCGCCGGGTGCGCCACCCAGGTGCCATCGTGGCCGGCGCTGACTTCGCGCAGCTTGTCGGCACGGACACGGGCCATGGCCTGTTCGTTGGCGGCTTCGTCGTGATTGATCGGAATCTGCGCGGCCATGCCGCCCATCGCATGCGCGCCGCGGCGATGGCAGGTCTTGATCAACAGCTCCGAATACGCCTTCAGGAATGGCTGGGTCATGGTGACCTGGCCGCGTTCGGGCAGTACGCGGTCGCGGTGCGCACGGAAGGTTTTCAGATACGAAAAAATGTAATCCCAGCGCCCGCAATTCAGGCCCACGATGCGTTCGCGCAGCGCGTGCAGAATCTCGTCCATCTCGAATACCGCCGGCAGCGTTTCGATCAGCACGGTCACCTTGATCTGGCCATGCGGCAGGCCCAGCATCGCTTCGATATGCGCCAGCGCGGTGTCCCACAACGCCGCTTCTTCCATGCTCTGCAGCTTGGGCAGATACAGATACGGGCCGCGGTCCTTGGCCAGCAGCGCGCGGCCATTGTGGAAGGCAAATAGCGCCGCATCGAACAGGCCGCCGGCCAGCGGCTGCCCGTCGATCAGCACATGCTTTTCGTCCAGGTGCCAGCCGCGCGGGCGCATGATCAATACCGCACGTTCGGCTTCCGGGCGCAGTGCGTAGTGCTTGCCGTTGGGGGCATCGAAACTGAGATCGCCGCGCACCGCCGCAGCCAGGGTGCGCTGGCCGGCCAGCAGGTTGCGCCAGGTCGGCGCGGTGGAATCTTCGAAGTCGGCCATGAACACCTTGGCGCCGGAGTTCAGCGCGTTGATGACCATTTTCGGGTCGGTGGGGCCGGTGATTTCGACGCGGCGGTCCTGCAGCGCCGCCGGCAGCGCGGCCACGCGCCAGTCGCCGGCACGGATGGCGCGGGTATCGGTGCGGAAGTCCGGCAGCTGGCCGGCATCGAAGGCGGCCTGGCGCTCGCGCCGCCGCGCCAACCGCTGCTGGCGGCCGGGCTCGATCGCCCGGTGCAACGAGACCAGCAAGGCCAGCGCGGCCGCGGGCAGCAACTCGGACTGACCGGCAACCTGGGTGGTCAGCGAAATGCCGGGGGTGGCGTGGTCGGTGGGACGGGGAGCAAACGCAGTGGCAGCCATGTGGAGGTCCTTGTGCATCCGGACCTGCACCGTGCGCCCACCACAACTATTTGACAAAGCAGTTTTATCAATGTTGTAAATAAGCTGGACTTATATTGATTGGTTACAACGCATCCTCATGGCGCCAACCCCTCGATTTTCCTACAAATCCGACCGCCTCAAGCCACTGCGCGCGTTCTGCCAGACCGTACGACTGGGCTCCGTCTCAAGGGCAGCTGAGGCGCTATACGTCAGCCAGCCAGCGGTGACGTTGCAACTGCAGGCGCTGGAGCGCGACCTGGGCGTGGCCTTGTTCGAGCGCTCCGGGCGGCGCATGGCGCCCAGCCGCGAAGGCCAACTGCTGTACGACATGGCGCTGCCGCTGGTGGAAAGCCTGGACGGGCTGGAGGCCAGCTTTCGCGAAAAGGTGCGTGGGCTGGATGCAGGCGAGCTCAATATCGCCGCCAACAGCTCCACCATCCTGTACCTGCTGCCGCGCATCGTGGCCAACTTCCGCGCGCGGCATCCGGATGTGCGGCTGACCCTGCACAACGCCATCAGCGCCGACGGCACCGATTTGCTGCGCGAAGACGCGGTGGATCTGGCGATCGGCTCGATGCTGGACGTGCCGGCCGACCTCAACTACGCACCGGTCTACCGGTTCGAGCAACTGCTGATCACCCCGCCCGACCACCCGTTGGCCGGCAAGGCGGAGGTCTCGCTGCAGGATCTGTCGCCGTATCCATTGATCCTGCCGCCACGCCGGCAGGTCACTTACCGTCTGGTCGATCTGATCTTTCAGCAGGCGCGCGTGCCCTACACCGTGGCGCTGGAAGTGGGCGGCTGGGAGGTGATCAAACAGTACGTGGCGATGGGCATGGGCATTTCCATCGTCACCGCGATCTGCGTGACCGAAGCCGACCGCGACAAGCTCGCCACCCGCTCGCTGAAGGATTTTTTCCCCACCCGCAGCTACGGCGTGGTGGTGCGCAAGGGCAAGTATCTGTCGCCGCAGGCACGCGCGTTTATCGAGTTGATCCAGCCGGATCTATTTACCCAGCGCGGGTATGACGAAAGTGGCGATTCGGAGCGTTGAGCGTGCAACGTCGGGTGTGACCAAACTTGCATTTCGGAAAGTGGCGAGTTCTGTCATGCCCGGCCAGCGATATCTTTCCGGCGACATTCTGCAACTGCGGGTCGATAATCCCCTGCATCGGCCCACGTCGTGCACTTGCCGAAAAGAATCCCCGGGATTGCGCGACCAAGCTGCAGCGCCATAGGATCGAGCTCGCTAACATTAAGCACTGACAAGCAAGGAAACGGAGCACATGGAAGAGCTATCGGCTTCGGATCTCAAGACCATCCTGCATTCCAAGCGCGCGAACATCTATTACCTACAGCATTGCCGCGTACTGGTCAATGGCGGTCGCGTGGAGTACGTCACCGACGCAGGCAAACGCTCGCTGTACTGGAATATCCCTATCGCCAACACCACCACGGTATTGCTCGGCACCGGCACCTCCATCACCCAGGCCGCGATGCGTGAGCTGGCCAAGGCGGGGGTGCTGGTCGGGTTCTGCGGTGGCGGCGGGACACCATTATTCTCGGCCAATGAAATGGATGTGGAAGTGGCCTGGTTCTCGCCGCAGAGCGAGTATCGCCCCACCGAGTATCTGCAGGCCTGGGTATCGTTCTGGTTCGACGACGACCTGCGGCTCATGGCGGCCAAGGCGTTTCAGCAGGCACGCGCGGTGCGGATCGGCGAACAGTGGCAGCAGCGTACCCTCAAGGACGCTGGCTTTGTGCCAGATGCGGCCAGGCTGGACGCCTTGCTGGCCAAAACACGCCGCAACATCGAACAGGCACAGGACAACGTATCGCTGCTGACCGAAGAAGCCAGGCTGACCAAGGCATTGTTCAAGCTCGCGGTCGACACCGTCGGCTATGGCGATTTCACCCGCGCCAAGCGCGGCACCGGGGCCGATCCGGCCAATCGCTTCCTCGACCATGGCAACTACCTCGCCTACGGACTGGGCGCTACCGCGAGCTGGGTGCTTGGCCTGCCGCATGGGCTGGCCGTACTGCATGGCAAGACGCGCCGCGGCGGGCTGGTGTTCGACATCGCCGATCTAGTGAAGGACGCCAGCATCCTGCCGCAGGCGTTCCTGTCGGCGATGCGCGGCGACGACGAGCAGGCGTTTCGGCGCAGCTGCATCGAAGCGCTCACCCGCAGCGAAGCATTGGATTTCATGCTCGACACGCTCAAGGCCGTGGCACTGCACACAGCCGCGGCAAGGCAGACGGATCCGGCGCGGTGAACATCCTGCTGATCTCGCAATGCGACAAGCGGGCACTGACCGAAACCCGCCGTATCCTCGATCAATTTGCCGAACGGCGCGGTGATCGCACTTGGCAGACGCCCATCACCGACGCTGGCCTGAGCACACTGCGTAAGCTGCTGCGCAAGACCGCGCGCAAGAACAGCGCCATCGCCTGCCACTGGATTCGTGGGCGCGATCATTCCGAGCTGCTGTGGATCGTCGGCGACGCGCGGCGCTTCAATGTCGAAGGAGCGGTGCCCACCAACACCAGCACGCGCAATATCCTGCGCCGCGAGGACGAAAACGACTGGCACCACGCCGAAGACATCCGCCTGCTCGCCCAGCTTGCCGCCTTGCTGCACGACCTGGGCAAGGCCAGCGTTGCGTTCCAGGCACGCCTGAAGGGTACATTGCGCGAACGCAATCTGTATCGCCACGAATGGGTGTCGCTGCGGCTGTTCCAGGCATTCGTCGGCAGCGACGAAGACGCAGGCTGGTTGCAACGGTTGGCCGACCCGCACGCCTTCGTCGAGGCGGACTGGCTTGCCAACGGGCGCTATCAACGCGATGGCATCGATGCGACCGCACGCTATCCCTTTCGCGGCCTGCCACCGCTTGCCGCAGCCGTGGCGTGGTTGGTGCTCACGCATCACCGGCTTCCCGTCGTACCGGTCCAGAAGGACAACGGCGGGCAGGACTGGCTGGGCAAGCGGGCGCCGCATTTCAATCCGGCCTGGCTGGACATGCCTCTGGCACTGGTGGCGCATGACTGGAACGAGATTTACCAGCCCGCAGAACCCGACTACGTGCTGCCCTATTGGACAACCGCCGGACCATTGCCGGTGATGGAACCGAAATGGCGTGCACAGGCCGCGCGACTGGCCAAGCGCCTGCTCGCACTACGCCTGCGGCGCGACCATGCCTGGCTGGACAATCCTTATGTCATGCATCTTGCGCGACTGGCGCTGATGCTGGCCGACCATCACTACTCGGCCCTGCCAAGAAGCTCGCCGCTGCGCGTGCAGAGCGATGGCACGACGCAGCTATACGCCAATACCGACCGCGACGGCCTCAAGCAACCGTTGGACGAGCACCTGCTTGGCGTCGCCCGTGATGCAGGGCTGATTGCGCATGCCTTGCCCGGCTTCGAGCGCCACCTGCCCAGGCTAGCCAACCATCGCGGCCTGCGCAAACGCAGCGCCGATGCACGTTTCGCCTGGCAGGACAAGGCGTTCGACGCTGCCACTGCACTGCGCGAGGCGGCGCGCGAGCACGGTGCCTTCATCGTCAACATGGCCTCTACCGGCTGCGGTAAGACTCTGGCCAACGCGCGCATGCTTTATGCTCTGGCCGATCCGCAACAGGGCCTACGTGCCACCTATGCACTGGGCTTGCGCACGCTCACCCTGCAGACCGGGCGCAGCTTTCGCACCGATCTGCATCTGAGCGAAGACGAACTGGCAATCCGCGTGGGTGGCTCAGCCAGCCGTGCCTTGTTCGAGTTCTACGCGCAACAAGCCGAAGCAAAAGGCTCAGCCTCCGTGCAGGATCTGCTCGACGAAGACAGCCATGTGTTCTACGAAGGAGTCACTGCCAATCACGCACTGCTGTCGCGTGCCTTGCACGACCCGGACATTCGCAAACTGCTGTCGGCACCGATGCTGGTCTGCACCGTGGACCACATGGTGCCGGCGACCGAATCTCTGCGCGCCGGCCGCCAGATCGCACCGATGCTGCGCTTGCTCAGTGCCGATCTGATCCTCGACGAGCTGGACGACTACGACCTCAACGATCTGCCCGCGCTGACACGGCTGGTGCAGTGGGCCGGCATGCTGGGCACGCGCGTGCTGCTGTCCTCGGCCACGCTGCCGCCATCGCTGGTGGCCGGCATGTACCTGGCCTACCGCGCCGGCCGCCAGCAGTATCGGCATAACCGCGGCCAGGACGGGGCTAAAGCCGACGCCGCGATCGAGATTCCCTGCCTGTGGAGCGACGAGTTCGGTGTGCAGTCCGCCACCTGCGTCGGCGGCACAAGCTTTCTCGACCAGCACATGCAGTTCGTCGAGAAACGTATCACCACGCTCGCCAAGGCTCCGGCCCTACGACGTGGCGAACTGTTGCCGCTGGATCTGCCGCGCAACCTGCCGGACGCACAACTGTATGCGCGATTCGCACCGCATGTACGCGACGCCTGCCTGCGACTGCACCACGCGCATGCCGAACCCGATCCGGTCAGCGGCAAGCGCATCAGCTTTGGGCTGGTACGCATGGCCAATATCGAGCCGCTGTTCGACGTAGCGCAGGCACTGCATGCGGCCGGCGCGCCGGAGGGCACGCAGATCCACCTGTGCGTCTATCACGCCCGCTTTCCGCTAGTGCAGCGTTCGGCCATCGAGCACCAACTCGACCAGGCCTTCAACCGGCGCGGCGATGGCACCGACGCCTACCGCGTGCCGGGCATCCGCGCCCTGATCGACGCGCATCCCGCAGCCGAGCAGCTGTTCGTGGTGCTGGCCTCGCCGGTCTGCGAGGTCGGCCGCGATTGGGATGCCGACTGGGCGGTGGCCGAACCTTCTTCGATGCGCTCACTGATCCAACTGGCCGGGCGCGTGCAACGCCATCGCGGAAAGGCCAGCGCAACGCCCAACGTGCTGATCTTCGATACCAACCTGCTGCAGTTTCGCCGCACCAAACAGGGCAAGCCCAGCTATCTCAGGCCCGGCTTCGAGAAGGAAGGAAGTGGCCCTGACGCATGCAGATTCCAACTGGTAACGCCTTGGCTACATGCGTTGTTGCAGGAGGAGGAATACCGCACGCTCACCGCCGTGCCGCGCATCCGCCCGAGGCCCGATAATGCGCAGTGGAAGCCTTCCGAACGCTTGGTGGATCTGGAGCAGACGCGTATCGCCGCCAGCATGCTGAGGCAGCCAAACGCCACGTCGGTGGAGCGCGACCACGCCTTCGCCGCCCGGGCACACCCGCATGCCGCGCTGACCGGTGTGCTGCCGCAACAGCAACCGTTCCGTGAGGACAACCAGGCACGGGTCACCCTGGTGTTCCTGCCCGACGACGACGAGGTGCCGCGACTGCATCGCGTCGAGAGATCCCGCGACCGTCATGCCGCCGATCTGTACATCCGCATCGAGCAGAGCCAGCGCCATGACATCGCACTGGCATCCGCTCCAGGCATCGGTCCATGGGGCCGCTTCGAATTGATGGATCTGCTCGCCGAGCAGGCCGAGTCCCTGAACGTGTCACTGGAGGTGTGCGCCAGGAAGTTCGCATCAGTGGACGTGCCGGCCAGCGACACCGGCTGGCGCTATCACCCATGGCTGGGGTTTGCGAAGTTCAAAGGCTAATCGGCTACTGCGTCTCAGCCGGTGATTCTGCACGAGGTTATCAAGACGACGCTTGATGTATCGACAAGGAGAGCATGGATGACAGAACCAACCGAGAGACCAGAACGCTTCCGCTCCGCCATCGCCGAGTTCATCCAGGCCCGGCGACTGGCCAAGCTGAAGGAAGACGAAGACGATGCCGGAGTGGCATCGAAGTACGACTACACGACCTGGCTGGCCGATGCGGCGCGGCGGGTCGGGCAGATCCAGGCCGTTACCCATGTGCTCAAGGCCACCCACCCGGACGCACGCGGCAGCAGCCTGCATGTGCCGCCCGACAGCCTGCCGCAGCACGCCGAGATCGGCAGCCATCTGCTGGGGGCGCATTACGCACAGGACGTGGTGGGCAATGCCGCCGCGCTGGATGTCTTCAAATTTCTCAAGATCGAAGTCGAGGGCCAGGGTCTGCTGGCGTGGATGCAGGCCGGCGACAGCGATCTGCGCGATGCCCTGCACCCCGATATCGACATCGCCACCGGCTGGATGCAGGCCTTCGCCGCACTGGCCCGCAGCGAATCGCAACTCAGCTCGCATGCCATGGCCAAGCAGGTCTATTGGCTGGTCGGCGACCAACCAAGCGATGACACGCAGTACCACCTGCTGCAACCGATGTTCTCCAGCGCGCTGGCGCATGTGGTCCATGCCGACATCCGGGATGCCCGCTTTGGCGAGACCAACAAGCTGGCCCGCCAGGCGCAGCGCACCAAGCAACCGCACGAGGGCAGCTACCGCGATTACCGCAACCTGGTGGCACGCAAACTCGGCGGCACCAAACCACAGAACATCTCCCAGCTCAACAGCAAACGCGGTGGAGTGAACTACCTGCTGGCATCGCTGCCGCCAAGCTGGACACTGGAACATCCACACAGCCTGCTGAAGATCGACTCGGCGATGGACCGGTTCGGCTACGGCAAGGAACTGCGCGCAGTAGTGAAGGCGCTGGCGAACTTTCTGCTCGCTGATCCGGAAGCCAACGACAAGACGCGCCAGACGCGCCAACGCATCGAACAGGAACTGGGCGCTCAACTGGCCGTTTTCGCCGCTGAAACCCAGGCGCGCTTTGCCCCCGGCTGGACCCGCGATGCAGACTGCACGCTGCCGCTCTACGAACAGTTGTGGCTAGACCCGGAGCGCACCGAACTCCCCGTCCGCCAGGACCTGCAACACCCGCAATGGACCCAGGACGACGAGGCTTTCAACGCCGCCTACACCTTCGGCGACTGGCCGGAACAGGTGGCGGACCGCTTTGCCAATTGGGTCAATGCGCAGCTGCGCAAGGTAGGGCTGACCACCGTCGGCGATAACGAGTACAGGCACTGGGCCAGGCAGGCGATCGTCGAGGCGGCCTGGCCGGTGCCACAGCAGCGGCGCGCACCTGGTGGAGGCCAGGCATGAGCGGCTGCCCAGCTTTCAGCCACTTGCTGGTGCTGCCGCATCTGCATGTCCACAACGCCAACGCCGTTTCCAGCCCGCTCACCCACGGCTTCCCGTCGATGACCGCACTGCTGGGTCTGATGTGGGCGCTGCAACGCAAGGTCCACGCCGCCGGGCTGGAGCTGACGTTTCACGCCATCGGTGCGGTTTGCCACGCCCAACAAGAACAGGCGACCGAAGCCAGCTTCGTCAAGGCCTTTCACCTGACCCGTAATCCGGTCGGCAAGGACGGCAGGACCGCCGCCATCGTCGAAGAAGGCCGTATCCACCTGGAACTGAGCCTGGTGCTGGGCATGCGTAGCCAACGCTGGCGGGACGACCCGCAGGCGCAGCAGGCCGACACTGCCACCGTGGTCGAGTTGCTTGCGAGCATGCGCATCGCCGGCGGCAGCGTGCGGCCACCAGCGCAGCCCTGGCGGCATCGCTATCAGCCATGGACGCTGGAGCTGACCGGCACCGAGAACGACCGCGCGACGCAGTTCCGTAAGGCACGCATGCGGCTGCTGCCCGGCTTCGCGCTGGTGGAACGCGCCGATCTACTCGACGCCCGCCTGGTCGACCTACAGGCGACCAATCCCCACGCCACTCGATTGGATGCCTGGTTGTCGCTGTCGCGCATTAACTGGCGCTATCACGCGGACGACACGCCGGGATGGAGCCATGACCGCAGCGGGTGTGGCTGGACCGTTCCGATCCCGGTGGGCTACGGCGCGTTGGGCGACCTCCAGGCAGCCGGCAGCGTGGCCAATGCACGCGACACTAGTACCCGGTTCCGCTTCGTCGAGAGCTTATATACGCTCGGTCAGTGGATCAGCCCGCACCGCCTGAACATACCGCAGCAGTTGCTTTGGTACGCCAACAGCGACCCCGACCAAGGCCTGTACCGCTGTCGCAACGACTTCGCTGCGGCAGTGATTGCCGAGGAAACACCGGATTTCACTTTCTCTCTCGACTGACCTCACGACAAGGAATTCCAGCATGGCAACCGACCTCAAGACCGCCTCCGTCCTCGCCTTCGAGCGCAAGCTCGATCCCTCCGACGCGCTGTTGTTTTCCGGCGCATGGGCAGCGCGTGCCACGTCCGACTGGCAGCCCGTCAAACTGCGCGAAAAATCCGTGCGCGGCACCATTTCCAACCGGCTCAAGACCAAGGACCAGGACCCGGCAAAACTTGATGCGGCCATCGAGAGCCCCAACCTGCAGACCGTGGACGTGGCCGCCCTGCCGCTGGATGCCGATACGCTGAAGGTGCAGTTCACCCTGCGCGTGCTCGGTGGCACCGGCACACCCTCGGCCTGCAACGACACCGACTACCGCAACAAACTCACCACTACCGTCGCCGCTTATGTGCAACAGCATGGTTTCGATACGCTGGCGCAGCGTTATGCCGCCAACCTGGCCAACGGACGCTTTCTGTGGCGCAACCGGATCGGCGCCGAGCAGGTGGAAGTGAATGTCGCGCATCTGAAGAGCGGTATGCCTGCCGCGCAGTGGACGTTCCAGGCGCACGACCACTCGCTGCGCAGCTTGCAGGCCCCGGCCGCCGAGGCTGCGGATCTGGCAGCCCTGTCCTCGATGATTGCCGCCGCGCTGGCGGGCAGTGCGCATCTGCTGTTGCAGGTGACCGCATTCGCGCGGGTGGGTGCGGGCCAGGAGGTATTCCCCTCGCAGGAACTCATTCTTGACAGGGGCGGCAGCAAGAAGAGCAAGACCCTTTACGCTGTCGGCGATGGCGACAACGCAGTGGCTGCGATCCATTCGCAGAAGATCGGCAATGCGCTGCGCACCATCGACACCTGGTACCCGGAGGCAGAAGACAACGGCCCGATCGCGGTGGAGCCCTACGGCTCGGTCACCACACAAGGCAAGGCCTACCGGCAGCCCAAGGCCAAGCTGGATTTCTACAACCTGCTCGATAATTGGGTACTCAAGGACAAGCTGCCCGATCCCGACCAGCAGCACTTCGTGATTGCCACCTTGATCCGTGGCGGCGTCTTCGGCGATGCGGGCTGAGGCCATGGACCACTATGTGGATCTCCAGCTTCGACCCGACCCGGAACTTGCGCCGCATCAGCTGCTGAGCGGCCTGTATGCGCGCCTGCACCGCGCACTGGTGCAGCAACAGCGACAGGACATCGGGGTCAGCTTTCCATGCCATGACACGCGTAAGCCGCATCTGGGCACCAACCTGCGCCTGCATGGCCGACACACCGCCTTGCAAGCGTTGATGGCGAGCGCCTGGCTACAGGGGATACACGATCACCTGACGGTATCGCCCATTGTCCGCGCTCCGGCCGGCAGCCAGCACCGTCAGGTCACCCGCGTGCAGGCCAAGAGCAGCCCCTCGCGCCTGCGTCGCCGCGCCATGCGGCGGCACGGGATCGATGCCGTGACAGCCGCCCAATGCATCCCGGACGCGGTAGCCGAACAGTTGTCACTTCCCTTCGTGGTACTGGGCAGTTGCAGCACCGGACAGGCATCGTTCCCACTGTTTATCCGCCATGGCCCCCTGCTATCTGAGCCCAAGAACGGCAGCTTCAACAGCTATGGTCTGAGCCAGGAAGCGACGGTGCCATGGTTCTGACCCTTTTTCCGGGGTAGAAAAAGGCGGCTTTAGAATCAAGCACTTGGCAAGCACCTCTCTCAAAGGGTGCCTGCCTTTGTTTTGGCACAATTCCTATATCTATCAATCATTTATTTAAATTACACCCTTGTTCACTGCCGCATAGGCAGCTCAGAAAGGACACTCACTTCGACGTGATCGATGGCACCCGTTCACTGCCGCATAGGCAGCTCAGAAAAAGGATCTTCAATGTTTCCTCGCAACCTCACGGTTCACTGCCGCATAGGCAGCTCAGAAAGGTAAGCACCGGTACTGGCAGATGATTATCATGTTCACTGCCGCATAGGCAGCTCAGAAAGGCATACGGAACCATCGGCACGCTGCCTAACCGTTCACTGCCGCATAGGCAGCTCAGAAAACGTCGGCTACAGCTACCGCTACGACCTCGGGGTTCACTGCCGCATAGGCAGCTCAGAAATCACGCTGATTGCGAAGCCGCTTGCAGGGCGCGTTCACTGCCGCATAGGCAGCTCAGAAAGCTACCAGCGTCGTTGATAGTGACGTACCTCAGTTCACTGCCGCATAGGCAGCTCAGAAAATCGGCGTTCGGTTGCGGATGTACCGGTCAACGTTCACTGCCGCATAGGCAGCTCAGAAAACAAAGCAGCTGGTCGGCGCTCATCACCAAATGTTCACTGCCGCATAGGCAGCTCAGAAAACCTTGGCATTCAAACGTAGCTTGGCCTCAACGTTCACTGCCGCATAGGCAGCTCAGAAATCCGGCAAAGTTCACCGGGTCCAGATACTTGGGTTCACTGCCGCATAGGCAGCTCAGAAAACCAGCCCATCCGTAAATCTCGGCGGTCATTGGTTCACTGCCGCATAGGCAGCTCAGAAAATATGGTCGCCCATGAAAAAGGCCCGCACATGGTTCACTGCCGCATAGGCAGCTCAGAAAGGAACCGGTGCGACGGTGACGTCGCCTTTCACGTTCACTGCCGCATAGGCAGCTCAGAAAGCTGCGCCCCATCCATTCCCGTCATAGACCCAGTTCACTGCCGCATAGGCAGCTCAGAAAACGTAGGCCAGCTGCCGCTCGTCCAGTTCGCCGTTCACTGCCGCATAGGCAGCTCAGAAAGCTATAGGTATCCGCGTCGATGAAATTGACAGGTTCACTGCCGCATAGGCAGCTCAGAAAAGCTTGGTCCATCGTGCCGCACCGGCTGCCGCGTTCACTGCCGCATAGGCAGCTCAGAAAAATGATCGATTGCGCCGTGCAGCGTCCCATCAGTTCACTGCCGCATAGGCAGCTCAGAAATGCAAATGTTATGCATGTCGGGATGCAGCTCTGTTCACTGCCGCATAGGCAGCTCAGAAAAGATATGCGTCCTGCTCGTAATTGAACTGGTCGTTCACTGCCGCATAGGCAGCTCAGAAAGCCTCGGCGTTCCGATTAAAGGAACTGTTACCGTTCACTGCCGCATAGGCAGCTCAGAAATGATCAACCACGGCAAGTACAGCGCCGTGCGTGTTCACTGCCGCATAGGCAGCTCAGAAATGCCTGCTGACCTGAGGAACAACTGATGCGCAGTTCACTGCCGCATAGGCAGCTCAGAAATTGGCCACATTCGACAACGTACATCGCGAACTGTTCACTGCCGCATAGGCAGCTCAGAAAAAATAATTGAGTTGGCCGTCGGCCTCGCGCGTGTTCACTGCCGCATAGGCAGCTCAGAAATTGGATAGCTCGGCCTTGCCTTCAGGATCGGTGTTCACTGCCGCATAGGCAGCTCAGAAACACTGCAACGCCAGCAACGCAGCCAACCGCTGGTTCACTGCCGCATAGGCAGCTCAGAAAATCAAGCACCTCGCCGAGTGCGCCGAACTGGCGTTCACTGCCGCATAGGCAGCTCAGAAATGATGCCACTGCCCGGCAAGACCCGCGAGACGGTTCACTGCCGCATAGGCAGCTCAGAAAGACAACGTACTGCACGCGCTCGCCACCACCAGGTTCACTGCCGCATAGGCAGCTCAGAAATTGAGGCCGTTGGTCATGCGATTAAAGCCAGAGTTCACTGCCGCATAGGCAGCTCAGAAAATGCGAGGTGGGCAGCCTCAATACCGGAAAACGTTCACTGCCGCATAGGCAGCTCAGAAAGGCAGCGTCTGCGCAGCTTTCTTGACCAGCGCGTTCACTGCCGCATAGGCAGCTCAGAAAGCCTGCAAGGCCTCCGGCAACGCCTTGCCCCGGTTCACTGCCGCATAGGCAGCTCAGAAAAGTTGCTTTTGCGCAGAATCAGCGCGATGAGGGTTCACTGCCGCATAGGCAGCTCAGAAATACCTCGGCGGCGGCGCCACCGAATCCGCAGCGTTCACTGCCGCATAGGCAGCTCAGAAAAAGCAGATCGAAGGGTACGAGCGCGAGTGGCGGTTCACTGCCGCATAGGCAGCTCAGAAAATGAGCGAGCCGGCAGTGATTGGCCGGCAAGTGTTCACTGCCGCATAGGCAGCTCAGAAAGTGCTCGGCGCCGAACGCGCCCATCAGCTCCTGTTCACTGCCGCATAGGCAGCTCAGAAATCGGCGATGTGGCTGACATACGATTTCGAGTAGTTCACTGCCGCATAGGCAGCTCAGAAAATCAAGCGCGCTGAACGTGGTCAAGGGGATGGGTTCACTGCCGCATAGGCAGCTCAGAAACTACCCTCGTCGGTGACGCGGCCAAGCCAACGGTTCACTGCCGCATAGGCAGCTCAGAAAAATGCGCCTGCTGACAATGCCGCAATCACCATGTTCACTGCCGCATAGGCAGCTCAGAAAAAGAAGCCGGCCGGCGCGGCGGTGGCCACCGCGTTCACTGCCGCATAGGCAGCTCAGAAAAACTTCTGAAGTATTGGGCCCTGTAATGGCAAGTTCACTGCCGCATAGGCAGCTCAGAAAACGACGTGGGCCGCACCTGGATCGTACAGGGCGTTCACTGCCGCATAGGCAGCTCAGAAATGGCGTTGCGGTCCAGCTGTAGTGCGCGGAAATGTTCACTGCCGCATAGGCAGCTCAGAAATTGCAGATCGACGACTTCCAGGAGCAGTTCATGTTCACTGCCGCATAGGCAGCTCAGAAAACCGCCCAATGTCGGTTACAAACCGCTTGAGAGTTCACTGCCGCATAGGCAGCTCAGAAAAACGCGAAAGAGACTACGGGGCAAAGCGTGGAGTTCACTGCCGCATAGGCAGCTCAGAAACGGATGAGTACAGGCGGGCGCCGACGTGCCCCGTTCACTGCCGCATAGGCAGCTCAGAAAGGGATGGATAAACCGTCGAAACTGGACGTAAAGTTCACTGCCGCATAGGCAGCTCAGAAAAGGATCACGTGCCGTTATAACGTCATTTCGAAGTTCACTGCCGCATAGGCAGCTCAGAAAACCGAGGACCACGAAACCCTGGCGACGCTGAAGTTCACTGCCGCATAGGCAGCTCAGAAAACAATGATCCCCATCCCGGTCCCCAGCATCAGGTTCACTGCCGCATAGGCAGCTCAGAAATATGAAAGAGGTAGCCGCATGGATCTTCACCAGTTCACTGCCGCATAGGCAGCTCAGAAAAACTGCCTTCCAATTCGCCCCCGGCGGCTGCTGTTCACTGCCGCATAGGCAGCTCAGAAAAACTGCGCCGAGCGCACCGCGAGCGTGACGTTGTTCACTGCCGCATAGGCAGCTCAGAAACCTGGCCGCCGGCGTGCGCTTCTTCTTCTGGGGTTCACTGCCGCATAGGCAGCTCAGAAAAATGCCGCAGTGCAGGTGACCAGCCAGGCCGTGTTCACTGCCGCATAGGCAGCTCAGAAATCTGCCGGCTGGGGGCGGGTGGCTCGTGCAGCGTTCACTGCCGCATAGGCAGCTCAGAAAAGACGGATAACCCGCGCTATACTTATTCGATCGTTCACTGCCGCATAGGCAGCTCAGAAAACGGCCAAATCATTGGGGTCACGTCATCCGGCGTTCACTGCCGCATAGGCAGCTCAGAAACCTCCTTCGACCTTATCCCAATTGCAGGACTCGTTCACTGCCGCATAGGCAGCTCAGAAAAGACGCTGCATTCTGCAATCAGACTGGTGCGGGTTCACTGCCGCATAGGCAGCTCAGAAAGCCATCTTCGCCGAGCCGAAATTGATGCGGCTTGTTCACTGCCGCATAGGCAGCTCAGAAAATCACCGGCGTCATGACTGCGTTGACCGCGTTGTTCACTGCCGCATAGGCAGCTCAGAAATGGAGCAGCGGACCATTGTTGCGATCGATGAAGTTCACTGCCGCATAGGCAGCTCAGAAAAACCCACGGGAGCCGCGCGGCATAGCTGGACAGTTCACTGCCGCATAGGCAGCTCAGAAAATGAACCGCGCCCACACCCCCCCCCCGCGCCGAGTTCACTGCCGCATAGGCAGCTCAGAAACGACAGGAGCAAGGCCAGCTGCTCTTCGTCGGGTTCACTGCCGCATAGGCAGCTCAGAAAAACGAAGCATTGGAGCGCATCGAGGACTTGCTAGAGCCTGTTAACACTAATGATCTGAGCGGTTAAACTATTGCGCATGGAAATCACACCCGCACAATTTTCTCTCATCGAACAGTGTCTGCCGAGGCAGCGCGGCAATGTCGGCATGACCAACCTGCAAGTG
>NZ_LYMI01000018.1 GCF_001660815.1 Xanthomonas nasturtii | reverse complement strand
CTCTTCCATGCCCGCTTCGCCCAGACGCTGTCGCCAACGTGTCAGGGAACTGGGATCGCACGGCAAGCAGGTCTGGAATACCACCTCGCCGGTGAAGAACTGCCAGTACGGATTTTCCAGCCAGCGCGCGCATACGGCCTCGTCGGACAGGTCGTAGGCGTGCTTGAGGTAGAGCAGCCCGGCGATCAGACGCATCGGCAGGCCGGGCCGTCCGCCGCTGGCAGTTGTGGCCGGCAATCGCGGCAATAGCGCCTGCTCCAACGCACTCCACGGCAGCCGATGGCTCAGCTGAACCAGTGGATGGCGCAGGTCGATCTGGTTTTCCAGACGCGAACGAAACAACTCATCGGCAGGCAACTGCTCGGCGGCAGGACGGCGTGTACGCATGGGCGAAAACTGCCAGAAACCAGCGCGTACAGTAACGAAAACTGGCAGTTCCAGCACGCCGAAAATGCGGGGGACGCCCTGCAATGGATGTGGTTTGGGGGTTTTTCAGGGGCGACTAATCAGCACCGGCTCATCGGGGTAGAGCGCTTATTCTCCGGGTCCGTGGAGGGCGCGGAGGTGCATCCGCGTATCGTCGTCCAGCGCGCGTTGGCCTTGAACGCCGCGGCAGTCATCTTGGCTCACAACCACCCGAGCGGCCATACTGAACCCTCAGCAGCCGACAGGGCTGTCACGATACAGTTGAAGACCGTCTTGCAGTTGGTGGAGATCCGGCTGCTGGACCATTTCGTGGTCACGGCCCACCAGGCGGTTTCGATGGCCACCCGAGGATGGGTGTTGGGCTGACATCCGCTCTGGGGTCGGTCTCGGCACAGCGCGCCCGGCCAAGGCCGTACATCGACTCGTCTTGTTCCACGTTCAGTGGCCGAGCCCTGAAGGGCCGGCCACAGGATTGCCGTCAGTCGAGAAGTGACCCGGGGCGAACCCGAAGCGCCAGTGCGATGCGCTCGATGTTGTAGATGGTCACATTCTTCTCGCCACGCTCGAGCATACCGATGTAGGTCCTGTGGACGCCGGCTGCCTCAGCAAGGTCTTCCTGCGACAGCCCGCGCTCCTTTCTCAATCGCCGGACGTTGCCAGCAAAGACGGTGACCAACCGAGTTTCGTGAGCTGCCCGAGCCATCGCGAGATGGTCTGGGTTTGAATACTACTATTCGACATACTAAGATTAGCATTTGGCGATGTCTGGGCTAGCCCAATCGTCCTATGTCCAACTCGGTCACCTAACAAACACAGGGGAATCAAATGAAGGGAATCGTCTCAGCCAGCATGGTGCTGGTGTCTGTTCTTTTGTCGGGTTGTGTCGGTGGCACGCCTGACTGTGGTGATGGCAAGACCATGGACCTGATCCACGACGTGATCGTCAAAGCGGTGGAGAAGCGCGTGACGTGGTACGAGAACAGCGCGGAAGCCAAGAAGTACATGGACATGTTTAACGTTGAGGCCTTCCGGAAAATCCCGGACAACTACGAGGTATCCAAAATCCGCGTCCTGAGTTATGACAAGGACACAGACGTCTACGAATGCGAAGCCAGCATCACTTACGACTACCAGCCAGGCCGCGAACGCAACTTCCGCTACCGAGTGGAAACGGACCAAGGCGACTCTCAGACGCTCCTGTCCTATGAAAAGTCGATGCTCGGCCCGATCTTTTAGGATCGACTGGCGGCTGTTCGCGCACAACCATCCAGATGGCAACCTAGAATCATCAGCTGCTGACCGGCTGCTGCCCCCGCAGTGCACGCCCTGGCTACCTTGCTGATGCTTGAAGCATGCAGCAGCAAGGCGGACAAGGCGCGCAGCGACGTCATTGGCAGCTGTGCGAATAGCGGAGGGAACGAGTCTGTCTGCGAATGCGCTTTCGACAAGCGGCAGTCGCATTACGGGGAAGAAGGAATTGTTGCAATTCAGTCCGAGGGTTCTCCGCCTCCGGACTTCATCGATCAATTGGCCAATGCCGCACAACAGCGCAGGAAGCGGTAAGGAAATGAAGATGAAGCAGATTTACCGGTCCGCAACGATCCTGCTAGCCGCGCTAGCCTTAACGGGGTGTGGCAAAGCAGATGAGGTAACGAAAGCCGGCGAGCTCAATCTGGCTGGCTGTAAGGTTCCGGCGGGTACCAAGCGAGTAGAGGCCGAAGCTATCCAGTGCGATGCCGCCAAGGGCGTAAAAGCCGAGGCAGAGAAAGCGCCTTCGCAGGAAGCTGTCCAGATCACGCCGGACGCAGAGGTCATCAACGCAGCCATCGCCCAGGAGGCGAAGAAGGCCGACGGAGCTACCGAGTACACGGAGGCACGGAAACTAGTGGAGGGCGATCTGACCGGAGATGGCAGGCCAGAAGTGGTGGCCTTGTACACCCTGGAAGGTGGTGGCGGTGGCAACGGAGCTGGTAGCTACCTAGCGGCTTTCCAGCGCGAGGAAACCGGCCAGCTGCAGCTGGCCGGCACCACGTCCGTTTCCGGCTTCGGAGTTGCTGCTCAGAATGCGAGCGTGGAAGACGGCACGGTGCATGTGAAGCTGCTTGTACAAGGGCCGGATGATCCGGACTGCTGTCCGTCAACGGAAGAGGACGCCTTGTACGTGTTTCATGGGAGCAAGTGGCTGCAGGTGCAGCCTTCGCCTTGAACTCCGCCGTATGCCGCTTGCTGCTCATGGACACCTCAGAATCTGCCATTTTCCATGGCGTTAAGGTGTCCAGGAAACACCGGGCGTATCACGGCTCACTTCCCGGGGCGTATCAAGACGAAGGGCCGGCAAGCCGGCCCTTCGTCTGAAAGCTAGATTTGAGATCACTTCTTCAGCAACTCTCGATCAACGGCTGAAGTATCAAGGCCGCTGCTCCGTGGCGCCCCACGGCCGCTGTGACCCTTCGGCATGATGCCCTTGCGCAGGTTGCGGATTCCCTTCCTGCTCGCGATGTCGAGGTCCTGGTTACCTTCGTGGGACTTAGGTGGGCTGGGTTTTAGTTGCGTAGTTTCCTTGCACATGTACTCGATTGCCAGACGCAAGCCGCGTAGCTTGTCTGCATCTGTTGGATGGATCAGACCCAGGCAGTTGAAGCGGTACTGATCCAGCCGGGTGTAGCAGTTGAAGTAGCTCGCCTTATCTTTTTTGCCCGTCTCGCCGACATCCACCCCATCCTTGTAATCCCCATGGCCACAGCGCCGGACCCAGTCTTCTCCGATCATGCGGGTCAAATTGGCAGCGTCGCGATGCTTGTGCCCGTCCAGAATGACGAGGACGTGGAAATGGATGCCCCGATCAATCCCGGCCTCACGCTTGCTGATGTAGCCCAGGACGTCGGGAACGATTCGATTCTCCCGCAGGGCGCGCAGGAGCCTTGCGTAGTGCCCGTCCGCTTCACGGGTATAGCCCCAGCCCTTGAACGCCGGCCGGAAGTAGAGGTCGAGCCGTAGAATCAGCAGTTGCGAACGCCGCTGGAACTGGGCTGCCAGATAATCGCAGCAGCTGGCGATGTTCTTTTCTTCGTTGCGTTTGTAATTGTCGACTTGGTCCTTGTATGCCTGGTTCCGACATGACGCGCGGATGGAGGCAACCGCGCGCTCGACAATCTCACGCGTTCGTGGCTCACTCATCAGTGCGTCGCCGTTGCGGTTCGTGTGCTTAAGGAGCTCAGACGACCATTGGTCGACGACATTCAGGATGACGGTCAGTGGAGGGTTGAAGCGATGGTGCTTGTAGTACTCCGCACGGTCTTGGTTGTAGCCTTTGCAGACGTTAAAGAACGCTTTGCCGGTCTTGGTCAGCTGATGGCGGGGCTGTCCCCTTCGATCGTACGCAACTTCAATGGGCTGGTCGTCATGCTGGACGATGGCATTAACCAGCTTCTCCGCTCGGAGAAGCCAACAGATGAAGTCGTACTCCTGCCCGATCCAGGTGTATCCGTAGCGTTGACTGGTCTTACGTACGAAGAGGTGGTGGTTCTGCTCTGCCGGACGCATCTGGGTGCCCTTGGGCTGGAGAGTGATGAGACGGTCGGTCATCTGATCTTTAGGCAGTTCACTGTCAAAGTTAGTTACCTGGTTGTACGAGTTGGACTTATCGATCTCGTTCATGTGAATTCCTCGCTGTCATGTGCTGATTGATTCAATATTAAATTAATTAGTTAATATAATTTAATTTAATATGATATAAACCGGAATTCAGGCGCGATCGATAGCCTGATTATCCGTTTCTAGAAACTAAAAAACCTCAGCTCCTTTGGGTCTTTGTGTGCTGAGTTGCTGCGTCGACTTAGTGAGGTCGTTACGTGTGGCGGGAAATTTAGATGCGGCTTTCCAGCCACTCGTCCACGACGTATTCGATCCAACCCTTAGCGGAGCTGCGCGAGCCGCCAGCACCCAAGGGAACGGGTCGAGGGAACGTTTCGTCATACCAGCGGCTCGACGGATTCAGGCGGTTATCGATGGTGCTCTCGGAGCACGAGAGCTTCTTCGCCAGGTCCTTCTTGCGGATGACTCGCTTGGAGCGCGTAGCCGGGGGCACGACGCCCCCCGTTTCGGTATTTTGCGAATGGTTCGTATGGGTCGAACGGTTGTAGCGAAGGTTCATAACGCGATCTCGGTGCAGCGACAGGCCCCTTGCCTGCCTGCCGGAACGATGCGCGTTTTCTGGGGAGGCGTATAAGGACCGGAAAACCGCGATCACGGGAAAAAGGGTTGGGGAAATTGACCCCTGGACCCAGGCATCAGCCCGGCGCTTGCTGCCAAGCGCGGATCCATTGGTGCATCCCCTGCCGAGGAACCAACTTGCCGCCCCAACCCGGCCCAATTAATGGCGTTTCCGCGCTGGCGCCGGACCGTCGTAGCGGAGCCGGCACTAGGTCCAGGTTTCCAGCCGGCCCAGTCGTGGTCGGCCGGATGGCATAACGATCCAGCGTCGGGGCCTGGGCCGCAGCTTGCCGGCATGACTCCTTCTGCCTCTAGGGGCGCTTCCGAGGTGGGCTAGGGTGATGGCGTGGCCTCCCGAGCGCGTCGGCATTTCGCTGGAGGAGCAGTGGGCTTGCCGATGAGCAGGCGTGCTTTACATCGGCGTCTGTGCTGCAGGTCATGCGGCAGCCCTTAACTTGGCTGGAGCATTTCAACTAAGCACGCTGGATCCAGTGAGAATTTTCAGGCGATCTGGGTGCCAAACGGGCGATGTTTTCTGATGCGCTTGGCCTATCTGATCTAGTCGCATTAGTCTCGCGCTGCGGCGATTCAAAAAAATCTGAAACCCTCAAAAGTCGCCAACAAAACCCAGAACAAGCCGTAGGCAGATGATGGAGCAAGCGAGTGAGAGCAGTGCTAAGTGGATATCGATGCGGCGTTCAAAACGGGTGTGCAGTTTGCCCATGCGTGCAAACCAGGTATGGGTGCGCTCAACGACCCAGCGAAGACGACCCAATCGGTCGTTGCCCTCTCGATCCCCTTGTATGCGATCCGGGAGGTTATACCGCGCCGTTTGAGAGAGCTGGCGGGCAAGGCATCAAGCAACTCTTCAAACACCACCGAGTCGTGCTGACTGTCGGCGCAGTATGTAGTGATCGGTCAGGTTTTGGTCCGGTGTAGGCGCCTCACGGGGATGCCTTGCTCGGCTCAGATCCAGCTTCTCGGCCCGTCGTGGCTCGGCCTGCAAGATCTGATGCAAACGGTGCCAGACAACCGCCTCTTGCCAATCACGCAACCGGCGCTAGCAGGACATGTCGTTGCTATAGCCGCGTTCTATGAGAAGGTCCTCCCACGGGATGCCCGTGCGAAAGACATAGAAGATGCCGTTAAGGGCTTGCTGATCGCCGATACGCGGCCATCCGCCGTTAGACGAACGCCTTACTTACGGAATCAGCGGTGGTCAGGTGGACATTTCGAGGTACTGCCCCCTCCCTCCACTTGGCCGCTAAAGCGGCCAAGTGGAGGGAGGGGGCGCCATTCTTCTTTCGTCCCCTCCGGTGGGCCCAGACCCTTGCGGGGCTGTGGTGCAGCCAGCTTCCGCAGTCCCTTTCCAGGAAACGGAAGTGACTGACCGGCTTGGGGCGGCTGAATCTGCACCTGACGCTGTCTTCAATGCTAGTGGTTATCAAAATGCGACGCTTGTGCGAACATGGTGAGGATGGTTGCAGGGAGCGGGATAACTGCCCGGCATACGAGATCTTGGACAGTCATTCCCAACCCAGCAAGTGAGCAGGATGTCGAACGAACAGCTCGCAGAACTGACTCAGCCGCAACGCGACAGGCTCGCGTTCGTGGAGTTGCGCGTGCGCTTCATCGGGGAGATACGCCGTCAGGACTTGGTCGCGCGGTTCGGCATTCAGTCGGCAGCCGCATCCAGGGATCTAGCGCTGTACAAAGAGCTGGCCCCGGACAACATCGACTACGACTCCAAGGGCAAGTCCTACGTCTTGGGGCCGGACTTTCGACCCATCTTCGACTTCTCCCCGGAGCGGGTGCTGTCATGGCTGACCCAGAGCTTTGGCGACGGTGAGCCGATGCGGCTGAAGGCGTGGGTGACCAGCGAGAGCCCGTCACGGCTCACGTATCCGGATCTGGTTGTACTGGCGAGCGTGACCCGTGCGATTCACCAAGAGTGTCCGCTCGGCATCGAGTACCACTCCATCTCCAGTGGCCGCACCGAGCGGGAGATCGTCCCGTTCGCGCTGATCGACAACGGTCTCCGTTGGCACGTCCGCGCCTTCGACCGGAAGTGCCAAGGGTTCCGGGATTTCGCCATTACCCGGATCAAGCGTCCAGTCCTCATGAGGGATGCAGATGTGCAGCCCCATGAGCGCAGTGATGAGGACATCCAATGGACCAGGATCGTTGAACTGGAGATGGTGCCGCACCCGGATCAGCCCCGCCCCGAAATCACGGAGATGGACTACGGCATGGTTCGCGGATCACTGCGGATGAAGCTTCGTGCTGCCACCGCTGGATACATCTTGCGGCAGTGGAGCGTCGACTGCTCCCATGACCACAGTCTGCGCGGTTACGAATTCAGGCTCTGGCTGAAAGATCACTTGGCGCTGTACGGCGTCAAGAACGCTGTGTTGGCGCCGGGCTACCGTTCGCCCGACCAAAACAAGGGAGAAATATAACGTGGCCTACGATCCCAAGCGTGCGTTGGAACTGCTCCGGATCGGCTCCGGACGTGCCGATGCCACTTTCCGCGACGGCCAAGAAGATGCCATTCGTTACATCGTCGAAGGCAAAGGCCGCTTGCTAGTTGTGCAGAAAACCGGGTGGGGTAAGAGCTTTGTCTACTTCATCGCGACCAAGTTGCTGCGGGAGACTGGAGCTGGCCCAGCATTATTGATCTCGCCACTGCTGGCACTAATGCGAAACCAGATCGCAGCGGCAGAGCGCATGGGAGTTCGCGCCGCCACTATCAACTCCGATAACCAGGATGAATGGAAATCGGTTGAAGCCAAGCTGCGTCGAAACGAAGTGGACATTCTGCTGATAGCGCCAGAAAAGCTGGGCAACGAATGGTTTAACACAGAGGTTCTAGCTGGTATCGCAGGACAGATTTCGCTGATGGTTGTCGATGAGGCCCATTGCATTTCTGATTGGGGGCACGACTTCCGTCCTCACTACCGACTGCTGGAACGTATTGCCAGAACGCTTCCAGCCAATCTGCGGCTGCTAGCTACAACGGCAACAGCAAACGATCGGGTTATGGCAGACCTTGTGGCTGTGCTCGGCCCCAATATGAAGGTGCTGCGTGGCGGCCTGAATCGAGATTCTCTGACGCTGCAAACGATGCGTTTGCCCAGCCAGGCTGTCCGTCTAGCCTGGATCGCGCAGCAACTCAGGGCACTTCCAGGGCACGGCATCATTTACACGCTCACTATCCGAGATGCCAATCAACTAGCTGATTGGCTCAAGGCCCGAGGCTTTGCTGTAGAGGCCTATACAGGTAAGACAGGTGATAGGCGTGAGGAGCTAGAGCAGGCTCTGCAGGAGAACAAAGTTAAGGCACTTGTAGCGACCACCGCATTGGGTATGGGCTACGACAAGCCGGACCTGGCATTCGTCATCCATTTTCAGATGCCCGGTTCAGTTGTCGCCTATTACCAGCAAGTAGGGCGCGCAGGAAGAGCGCTGGAATCTGCATATGGCGTGCTCTTGAGCGGAGATGAAGAAGAAGGAATTACCGACTGGTTTATCCGTAGCGCGTTCCCAACTCGCCAAGAGGTGGACGATGTCCTGGGGGCTCTTAATGAGGCACCGGAAGGACTTTCAATACCTGACATCATGACCCGCGTGAACATGGGCAAAGGCCGCATCGAGAAGACTATCACGGCACTATCTCTCGAATCTCCAGCGCCGATTGCCAAGCAAGGTACAAAGTGGCAGCTTACTGCAGCCGAGCTAGGAAACGGATTCTGGGCGCGAGCAGACAGACTAACCAAGTTGAGGCGTGCCGAACTCCAGCAAATGCAGGAATACGTCTCTCGGCCTTTCGGGCAGCACATGGGCTTTCTGACTGATGCGCTTGATGGCGATTCAAGCACTGTCAGCCCACCGTCGTTGCCGCCGCTGTCAGAAGACGTAGATCAGTTGCTGGTCCGGGAAGCTGAAGACTTTCTTTGTCGCACAAGTCTGCCTATCGAGCCTCGCAAAAAATGGCCCGTGGGGGGGATGCCGCAGTACGGAATTCACACCGCATCCACGATTTCCTATCAAGCGCAACCAGGAAAGGCGCTTTGCGTCTGGGGTGATGCCGGTTGGGGAGGCTTGGTTCGGCAGGGCAAATATCACGACGGCCACTTTTCCGATGACCTCATTGCTGCGTGCGTGAAGATGATTCAGGAGTGGAGTCCACAGCCCGGGCCGAACTGGGTGACCTGCGTTCCTTCGCTTCGGCATCCTGCACTGGTGCCGAATTTCGCGCAACGCTTGGCTGCTGCGCTGGGTTTGCCGTTTCATATGGTCATCGCAAAAACAGATGCAAGGCCCGAACAGAAGACGATGGCAAACAGTACACAGCAGGCGCGTAACATTGATGGTTCGCTCGCACTCAATGGGCAGCCCATTCCTCCCGGACCAGTCCTCCTGGTGGATGACATGGTCGACTCGCGATGGACGCTGACGGTCTCTGCATGGCTACTGTGCAAAGGCGGCAGTGGCGTGGTTTTGCCTATGGCCCTATCACAAACGGGGCACGACGAATGACGCCAGTCCTCTCACCCAACACCCAGGCGATCCTGCTGCTAACTGCGCCGCTCATTGCCGGACGAGGCACTGCGTCATCGGATCTGCTCTCGCCTGTTGAATACAAACGTCTCGCGCGTCATTTGCGCGAGATCCAGCGTCAGCCTGCGGACTTCCTCTTGCCAGATGCAGCTGAGATCTTGCATGCGTGCCAGCCGGTGATTGACGAGAGCCGCCTGCAGAAATTGTTGGGGCGCGGATTCCTGCTGAGCCAAGTGATCGAGCGCTGGCAAGCACGCGCCATTTGGGTGGTCAGCCGCGCCGATGCAGAGTATCCCCGCTGTCTGAAGACCCGCCTCCGTGAAGATGCGCCGGCAGTGCTCTACGGTTGTGGCGACATGGCTTTGCTCGAAACCGGCGGGCTTGCCGTCGTTGGATCGCGCGATGTGGATGACGCTCTCATCGACTACACAATGGCAGTTGGCCGGCTCGCTGCTAGAGCAGGTAGAACGCTTGTCTCCGGTGGCGCCAAGGGTATCGACCAGGCCGCCATGCGTGGCGCGCTCGAGAGTGGTGGAAAAGTTTGTGGCGTGCTGGCGGACAGTCTAGAAAAGACTACTACGAACCGCGAGCAACGCAACCTGCTGCTCGATGGGCAGCTGGTGCTCATTTCGCCCTACGACCCGAGTGCTGGGTTCAATGTGGGCAACGCCATGCAGCGAAACAAGCTGATTTATGCATTGGCGGACACCTCACTGGTGGTCAGTTCCGACCTCAATAGAGGCGGCACCTGGGCGGGCGCAGTCGAGCAGCTCGACAAACTCAAGTTCGTCCCGGTCTTTATTCGATCGACGGGCGAGTCTTCCGCCGGATTGGATGC
Organism: Xanthomonas nasturtii; assembly: GCF_001660815.1. GTDB lineage: Bacteria > Pseudomonadota > Gammaproteobacteria > Xanthomonadales > Xanthomonadaceae > Xanthomonas > Xanthomonas nasturtii. The sequence continues at coordinate 66,138 of NZ_LYMI01000018.1, read as the reverse complement.
TTTGCGAAAGAAAGGGGCAATTCCCTGGCCGAACCCGCGAGACGTGGATTCCTTCGAGGACGTGTTCAATGTGGCGATGCCCGCGCCGACGGCCTCCCCGCAGGTTGGTTTTGCGCTGCTTTCGAACGAAGAGCCATCATCTGCTGATGCAAAGTCAACGGCGCCCGTGCCACCGGAAGCCGCCTCGCCGCCCCAAGCCGAGAGCGAGCCATTGGCACCGGTCGATATTGTTTCCGATACGCAGCCACCCGCTAAGGCGTTGGACGAATCGCCGCCAGTCACACCAGAGGCTGTGGCGCCGATAGATGAGGTCAAGGAATCTCTGCGACCGGAATCGACTCCCGCCGAAGTGCTCTTCGCTGCCGTACGGGCAGTGATTCAGCAACTCTTGAGTAAGCCGATGAAGGACGCCGAATTAGCGGCCGCGCTGGAGGTCTCCAACGCGCAGGCCAAGGTATGGTTGCAGCGCCTAGTCGATGAAGGCGTACTGGAAAAACAGAAGAAGCCTGCGGGCTACATCGTCAAGCAGAAGCGGATGTTCGAGTAATTGATGAAGACCATACAAGAACACAAGCCGCAGTGCGACGGCATTAGTACAGAAGGGCTATGCGGTTGAGCGACCAACAAATCACCCTCAGCCAGCTCGAAAGCCACCTCTGGGAATCCGCCAACATCTTGCGTGGTCCGGTGGATGCGGCTGACTTCAAGACTTACATCTTTCCTTTGATGTTCTTCAAGCGCATCTGCGATGTCTGGGACGAGGAGTACCAGGAGATCGTGGATGAGACAGGCGATGAGCAACTTGCTTGGTTCCCCGAATCACACCGTTTCCAGATCCCGGAGGACTGCCACTGGAACGATGTTCGGATTAGGGCAAGCAATGTCGGAGCGGCCCTTCAGCGTGCGATGCGCGAGATCGAGAAGGCCAATCCGGACACTTTATACGGCGTGTTCGGCGATGCTCAGTGGTCGAACAAAGAGCGGCTGTCCGATGCCTTGCTCAAGGATCTGATGGAACACTTCGCGAAGCTGCCTTTTGGCAACCAGAACGTCAACTCGGATTTGCTCGGCGACGCCTACGAGTACTTGATAAAGAAGTTCGCCGACGCTACTAACAAGAAGGCCGGCGAGTTCTACACCCCGCGCGGCGTGGTGCGACTGATGATCGACACGCTCGATCCTAAAGAAGCCGAAACCATCTACGACCCGGCCTGTGGCACTGGCGGCATGTTGTTGGCCGCCGTGCAACACGTGAAGGAACAGCATGGCGATGTCAAGCGGCTGTGGGGCAAGCTCTACGGGCAGGAGAAAAACCTCACCACCTCATCCATCGCGCGGATGAACCTGTTCCTGCACGGTATCGAAGATTTTCAGGTGGTGCGCGGCGACACTTTGCGTAACCCGGCCTTCTTTGAGGTCGACAGACTGGCCACGTTCGACTGCGTGATTGCTAATCCGCCATTCTCGCTGGAAAAGTGGGGCGAGGATTTGTGGCTGAACGATCCCTTCGGCCGCAACTTTGCTGGCTTACCGCCCTCATCCAGCGGAGACTTCGCCTGGGTGCAACACATGGTCAAGTCGATGGCCGACGCTAGCGGCCGGATGGCCGTGGTGCTACCCCAGGGCGCTCTGTTCCGCAAAGGTGTGGAAGGCAACATCCGCCAGAAGCTACTGGAGATGGACCTGGTCGAGGCCGTGATCGGGTTGGCGCCCAACCTTTTCTACGGCACAGGCCTCGCGGCATGCATTCTGGTCTTGCGCAAGCGCAAGCCGGCCAAACACAAGAAGAAGGTGCTGATCGCCGATGCGTCACGCCTGTTCCGCCGTGGGCGTGCGCAAAACTATCTGGAACCCGAGCATGCCGCTGAGATCCTCAGCTGGTATTGCCAGTTTGTCGACGTGCAGGACGCGGCCCGCGTGGTTAGTCTCGACGAGATCAAAGCTGAGGACTGGACGCTTAACGTTTCACGTTACGTTCTGCCGCCATTGCAGGAAGACATTTCGTCGTTACCTGAAGCGATCGCCGGATTTAAAGATGCACTCGTGAGGTGCCGGGATGCCGAAGCCCAACTGGCCAAAGTCATGGCCGATGGCGGCTGGATTAGTGCGCTAGGAGTGAGAGATGCGCGCCAGTGAGCTCCTTAGCGCCCTGAGCAAAAAGCTAGGGACGACATCTCAAGGTGAACTTGCCGATGTGCTAGGCGTATCGATGCAAACCGTTATCAATTGGAAGAAACGCAACGAGGATCTTTCACCAAATCAGATCGCATCGGCCCTAGCAAAATCAAGGAAAGCGGCGGTCCGAGATGCCCAATTCGAGACAATCCGTCCAATTGTGGAGTTTTACGCAATTGACAGGTGCGATTCGAAATTCGAGGCGGGTTTCAACTTATTCGATTGCAGTAGTAATGCCTCGCTCTACGCGCGCGGGCTGAAGGATATGCTTTGTAATTCATATGGTATTTATATTTTTTACGACTCGCGAGGCCAAGCGCTATACGTTGGTAAAGCGCGCGAGCAATCGCTTTGGAAAGAGATGAACCTGGCATTTAATCGCAAACGCGCCGTCCAGAAGATTACCCTAGTGAACCATCCAGTACGAAATCAGGAGTTCAAGCCAGGTTACGAGAAGTTACGCCAGCCAAAGGACATGCAGCTCGAACTGTTCGACTTGGCGCTCTACTTCAGCGCCTACGGTGTTGACGACGGAATGATCGAGGACATGGAAGCGCTGATGGTTCGTGGCTTTGCTAATAATCTACTGAATGTGAAGATGGAAACGTTCGCGCACTCGAGGGCAGAGAAGTGACGCAACGTATTTCTCAACAAGCCTTAGAGTCGTATCTGTGGGGTGCCGCCGTGCTGCTACGCGGCCTCATCGACGCCGGCGACTACAAACAGTTCATCTTTCCATTGCTGTTCTACAAGCGCGTCTCGGATGTGTGGGAAGAGGAGTACCAGGCAGCGCTGGTCAACTCCAATGGCGACCTCTCCTATGCCCAGTTTGCAGAAAACCACCGTTTTCAGATTCCTGCACGTGCGCATTGGAATGAAGTGCGACAGTCACCTAAGAACGTCGGTGCGGCCATCCAGAAAGCCATGCGTGCTATCGAGTCCGTCAACCCTGATCTGCTCGACGGCATCTTCGGGGATGCCCCGTGGACCAATCGCGAGCGGCTGCCCGACGAAACGCTAAAGAACCTCATCGAGCATTTCTCGACCCAGACGCTGTCCGTGGCTAACGTCCCCGAGGACGAACTCGGCAACGCCTATGAGTACCTGATCAAAAAGTTCGCAGACGACTCCGGCCACACGGCAGCCGAGTTCTACACCAACCGCACCGTCGTTCACCTGATGACGCAGCTGCTGGCGCCGCAGGCCGGCGAGTCGATCTACGACCCTACCTGCGGCACCGGCGGCATGTTGATCTCGGCGCTGGACGAAGTGAAGCGGTCGGGCGGCGAGTACCGCACCCTCAAGCTCTACGGGCAGGAGCGCAACCTCATTACCTCGTCCATCGCTCGCATGAACCTGTTCCTGCACGGCGTGGAGGACTTCGAGATCATCCGTGGCGACACCCTGGCCGATCCCAAGCACATCGAGGGCGACTGCCTGCGCCAGTTCGATGTGATCCTGGCCAACCCGCCGTACTCCATCAAGCAGTGGAACCGCGAGGCCTGGAGCAGCGACAAGTGGGGCCGTAACTCCCTGGGCACGCCGCCGCAGGGCCGCGCCGACTATGCGTTCCAGCAGCACATTCTGAGCAGCCTGACCGCCAATGGTCGCTGTGCCGTGCTGTGGCCACATGGCGTGCTGTTCCGCAACGAAGAACAGTCCATGCGCGCCAAGATGGTCGAGCAGGACTGGGTCGAGGCCGTCATCGGCTTGGGCCCCAACCTGTTCTACAACTCGCCGATGGAGTCGTGCATCGTCATCTGCAACCGCAAGAAGGTCACTGCTCGCAAGGGCAAGGTGATCTTCATTGATGCTGTTAACGAGGTCACTAGAGAGCGGGCGCAGAGCTTCCTTAAGCCTGAGCACCAGCAGCACATCCTGAGCGCATTCAACGCGTTCGCGGATGAACCCGGTTTCGCCAAGGTTGCCACCCGGGCCGAAATAGGCGCCAATGCGGGCAACCTTTCGATCCCGATGTACGTGAAGCGCGTTGCCCCCGTCGTTGCCACCGACAGCAATGGCGATGCGGTATCGCTGCTCTCTACCTGGGAGCAATGGCAAACCGATGGACGCGCATTCTGGCTGCAGATGGACGCATTGGTGGAAACGCTGGATGGTCTTTCCAAGGCTGAGGACACCCAATGAAGCTTCAAACGATCCGGCTCTCGAACTTCCAGTCATTTGGAGCTGTGCCTACCGAAATTCGGTTGGAGGAGATTACTTACCTCATCGGCCCTAACGGCTCAGGCAAGACAGCAGCACTCCAAGCCCTTTGCCGTCTGTTTGCCTTTGATCCATCACTGCGCCGAATCTTGCGCTCGGACTTTCAAGTCCCATTCAACGAGGTGGCACCGCCTGCTGAGCGTCAGCTATGGATCGAAGCCGACTTCCTGTTCCCGGAACTTGACGACGACGACGAGGACAACAGCACGGTAGCGCCTCATTTCGGCCACATGCGCCTTGATGAAATCGATGGTACACCGCGCGTGCGATTCCGTCTCACCGCCACCATGGGTTTGGATGGGGACATTGAAGAAAGCATGGTCTATGTGCTGGACATCAATGCAGATGGCTCGCCAATGACCACTGCTCAGGTGCCCCGATCTGAACGCAACCATATTCACGTTCACTACCTGCCCGCACGCCGTGATCCAGAAGATCACATTGCCTACGGCGCCAATGCACTGCTAGGGCGCATGCTGCGTGCGGTGAATTGGGACGCTGAGCGAACTGTCATCAAGGGCTTGACCGACCAGATCAGCGGCAGCTTGGCTGCCAATCCAGCAATCAATGCGTTCAGCAAAAGCTTGAAATCGACATGGAGCGCTTTGCACAAGGGAAGCTTCTTTGCAGACCCCAAACTCACATTTGTTGCGTCCGAGATTGAAGCCTTGCTGCGGCACATGTCGGTGTCATTCACGCCAGGTCATGATGAGCAGCTGGTCGATTTCTCGCGACTGAGCGATGGTCAGAAGTCGATGCTTTATCTCTCGCTCGTGCTTTCCTCGCAAGCCATCGGTCGCGCGGTCCTGGCTGAAGAAGATGATTCTTTCGACGCAGACAAGCTGCGCCCGCCCGTGTTTACGGTGGTGGCGGTCGAAGAGCCCGAAAACAGCCTCTCACCGCACTACCTTGGACGAATCGTCAATGCGCTCAACGCGATGACCTGCGATAGTGACGCGCAAGCACTGATTGCGACCCACGCGCCGTCGATGCTGCGGCGCGTTGCTCCGGAACGTATCCGCTATCTGCGGCTGACCAAGGAGCGAACATCTCGCGTCACGCATATCCAGTTGCCAGACGCCGCTGATGAAGCTCACAAGTTTGTGCGCGAGGCAGTACAAGCCTTCCCGGAGCTCTATTTCTCGCGGCTTGTCGTACTTGGGGAAGGCGATAGCGAAGAAATTGTGTTGCCTCGTCTGCTGCAGGTCAAAGGAGCGCCGGTTGATGAGTCCGCTGTCACGATTGCCCCGCTTGGAGGCAGGCACGTCAATCACTTCTGGCGTCTGCTGTCGGCCTTGCAGATCCCTTGCCTGACACTTCTTGATCTAGATGTAGCTCGTTATGCGGCTGGCTGGGGGCGAATCAAATACGTCAATGACCAACTGGCTGTCTATGCGCCGAGCAAGGTCCTCCCCGCCGGCCATGTAATACCCAAATGGAAGAATGCTACCTACAAAGTTCGAGATTACGACAACTATCTTGCGGCGCTTGAAGAACGAGATGTGTACTTCTCGTATCCCATGGATCTGGACTTCACAATGCTGCTGTCGTTCCCGGAAGCCTACGGCGTCGAGGAGGAAAAGCCGGATGAATCCACGATCAAGGCGGTTCTCGGTAAGCAGCACCACGACCCCAGCCAGTACAGTAAAGACGAACAGAAGATGTTCAGCACCTACCATCAGCGCTTCAAACTTGGTAGCAAACCCGCAGCCCATATTGACGCACTGGCTCAGCTGACAGATGAGGAGTTGCTGGCTGATATGCCCGCATCGCTGAGCAGATTGGCTGATGCCGTCATCGCCAAACTTGCGGAGTTGCCTGATTGATTGCGGTCGATGACTGGAAGCCTGCGGATGGGCTGACTCTTGAACCGAATGCATTGCGCGCAGCTAAGGAATACGCGCGCAGTCTTGCGCTGACAGCAGGGCCAGGAGCGGGCAAGACCGAAATGCTTGCGCAGCGGGCAGACTTCTTGCTGCGCACGGGAACCTGTCGTTATCCAAAACGGATTTTGGCCATTTCGTTCAAAGTTGATGCCAGTAGCAACTTGAAGGAGCGAGTAAGGCGGCGCTGCGGTTCCGAGCTTGCCACGCGGTTTGACAGCTATACCTTTCACGCTCTTGCCAAGCGCATCATTGATCGTTTCCGTCCTGTGCTGACGGGCGAGTATGCGCTGGATGCTGGGTACAAAATTGCAGATCGAAAGCCGGGCCCATCACGGACTTTGATCGAGTTTTCCGATCTGGTGCCGTTTGCGATCCAGATTCTGCGACAGTCTGCAGTCGCGAGGAGCGCCATTCGGAAAACCTACAGCGACGTCTTCCTCGACGAATTTCAAGACTGTACCAACCTGCAGTACGAGTTGCTCAAGCTCGCCTTTCAAGGCACAAGCATTCGCTTGACCGCCGTGGGCGACACTAAGCAGAAGATCATGGGCTGGGCTGGAGCCATGGATGGCATCTTTCATGCTTTCGTTGCAGACTTTGCTGCTGCCCCACTCAATATGTACCGTAACTTCCGCTCAAAGCCACGACTGCTTCGCCTGCAAAACGAGATCATTCGCAAGCTTGACCCCTCATCCGTCATGCCTGATGAGCAGCTTGCCGGTGACGAAGGCGAGGTATTTGCATGGAGCTTCGAAGATAGTCGTCAGGAGGCTGACTACCTCGCAGGTTTGATTGAGGGCTGGATAAAGACCGAGCAGCTTCCGCCTGCGGAAATTGCGGTCCTGATTCGTAATCAGCTCGACCTTTACGCCGATCATTTGATGGCGGCATTGGAGGTGCGCGGCATTCCCTTCCGCAACGAACAGCAGATGCAAGACATCACGGTGGAGCCTGCTGCACGCTTAATTGTGGACTATCTGTCATGCCTCTATGGTAAGCGCGAGCCTAAAGCTTGGATTCGGCTCATGAACCAGCTTATCCCTTTTGCCGATGAAGACATTCAATCGAACGCGCGTAAGGACCTTGATCGGCTCGTCAAGCAGCATCGAAAAGAGATAGCTATTTCCGAGCTGGTCAATGAGCCCTACTCCGGATGGTGGGAGTTAGTTCGAGCATTCCTGAAGCAAGTTAGTATCGAAACGCTGGTGTCGATTTCCCCGGACTACGAATCGCACAATCGGTTGAAAGAGGTGGTTCGCGATACCAAGGCCAGGATCGAGGAATTGCTCAAGCTGGAACCTGACTTACCCAAGGCCCTTGAGCGGTTCTCCGAAGACCAGGCCGTACGAATTCTGACCATCCATAAGAGCAAGGGCCTTGAGTTTGATTCAGTCATCATCATGGCCGTCGAAAAAGAAATCTTCTTTGGCGATCAGGATGAGAATCGATGCGCTTATTTCGTCGGGGTTTCTCGTGCCAAGAAGCGACTGATCCTTACCTATGCCAATCAACGGGACCGCCCAGTGGGAGCTAGGCGATGGGATGTGCGACGCACAGCTCAAAGTGAATATTTTGGCTATGCCGCGCCATTTGTGAGAAAACAATAATGCGCAACAAGACGTTGAAATCTGGCTGGCGTTGGGTGCAATTCGGCGACGTGGTACGCCAATGCAAAAAGAAGGCTGATCCGGAAACCTCTGGCCTTGAGCGCTATATAGCCGGTGACCATATGGACACCGACGACCTGCGACTCCGCCGGTGGGGGGAAATTGGCTCGGGTTACTTGGGGCCAGCCTTCCATATGCGCTTCAAGCCGGGTCAAGTGCTCTATGGCTCGCGTCGAACCTATTTGCGCAAGGTTGCGGTGGCTGATTTTGAAGGAGTCTGCGCCAATACGACCTTCGTGCTGGAGCCAAAGAATCCTGAAGAGCTTCTGCCGGAGTTCCTGCCTTTCTTGATGCAGACCGAGGCATTCAATGCATTTTCGATCAATAACTCGAAGGGCTCAGTCAATCCCTATATCAACTTCTCTGACTTGGAGCGATTCCCGTTTGCACTGCCGCCAATCGAAGATCAGCGGTCCGCCGTTGATCTCCTGAGGAGTGCCAAGGACCATTGCTATGCGGTCGATGAGGTTCATTTTTCGACCGGTCGAATCCTTCAAGCGCTCAAGGATTCGTTGCTCCGACTCGATAGTTCTGACGTGGCGAAGTCCTACGTGCTTGGCGATCTCCTGCTCGGCTCACCGGAGAGCGGTTGCAGTGCGCCCCCGAGGGATGCCAACACGGGCTACTTCGTACTTGGATTGGCTGCATTGTCCCGAGAGGGATATGTCTCAGGAGACTTCAAGCCTGTCGAGCCGACCAGCAAAATGCTAGCGGCAAAGCTCTCAACAGGGGACATGCTGATCTCTCGCTCCAACACAGCAGACCGCGTTGGATTCGTTGGAGTTTTCAATGACAACCGCGCTGACGTGTCTTTCCCGGACACGATGATGCGTCTCAGGCCAAACCCTGTACTGATTCGTCCGACGTTCCTGGAGGCCTTGCTGCAGACCACATCGGCGCGTGAATACCTGATGCGAATCGCAGCTGGCACCAGCGCGAGCATGAAGAAGATCAATCGGGCCAACTTGCTACAGATGCGCCTGAATGTGCCAAGTCTGAACGTTCAGGACTCTGCACTCAGCCAATTGCGAGAGGTAGAGAAGGCAATGGCAGCGCAAAAGTCACGTCGTGATGCCGCCCGGCAGTGGGCAAAGCTCATGACGGCCAGGGCTATTGGGGGAGAGGCATAGGTGTTCAATGAATCTAACACCGTCGAGGCTTACGTCCGCGATCTGCTCGCCGCCCCGATCAAGGCAGTCACGGCTAACACCGTCAAAGAACCTCAAGTCAGCTACGGTCCCAGCTCCAAAGGCATCGGCTGGCGCTACGTCGCCCCGGCTGAGGTGCCGCGCCAGATTCAGGACGTGCTGGTTGGCCCCTGGTTGCGTGAGGCGCTGATTCGCCTGAACCCGGAGATTGCTGCTCAGCCCGACCGCGCCAACGAGGTGCTCTACAAGCTGCGTGCCATCGTACTGTCGGTGCGCTCGGATGGCCTGATCCGCGCCAACGAGGAGATGACGGCGTGGATGCGCGGCGAGCGCTCTATGCCCTTCGGCCCCAATAACGAGCATGTGCCGGTGCGGCTGATCGACCTGGATGATCTGGCGCAGAACCAGTACATCGTCACCCAGCAGTACACCTACCGTGCAGGCCCCACCGAACGCCGCGCCGATCTGCTGCTACTGGTGAACGGTTTGCCGCTGGTACTGATAGAGGCGAAGACGCCGGTCAAGAAATGCATCAGCTGGGTCGATGGCGCGGTACAGGTGCACGACGACTATGAGAAATTCGTGCCCGAGCTGTTCGTTTGCAACGTGTTCTCGGTGGCGACCGAAGGCAAGGCTTACCACTACGGGTCCATCGGCCTGCCAGTCAAGGACTGGGGGCCGTGGCATCTGGATGGTGATGGCGACGACGGCCAGCACCACCCGCTGAAGTCGCTCAAGCTGTCCGCTGAGAGCATGCTACGGCCGCATGTGGTGCTGGATATTCTGGGCAGCTTCACCCTGTTCGCCACCAACAAGAAAAAGCAGCGCAGCAAGATAATCTGCCGCTATCAGCAGTACGAGGCAGCGAACAAGATCGTCGAACGCGTGCTGGCGGGTTACCCCAGGAAGGGCCTGATTTGGCACTTTCAGGGCTCGGGCAAGTCGCTGCTGATGGTGTTCGCCGCGCAGAAGCTGCGCATGCATGCCGGCCTGAAGAACCCGACCGTGCTGATCGTGGTGGATCGGATCGATCTCGATAGCCAGATCACCGGTACATTCACCGGAGCGGACATTCCCAACCTGGAAAAGGCGGATAGCCGCGAGAAGCTGCAGCAACTGCTGGCGCAGGATGTGCGCAAGATCATCATTACGACGATCTTCAAGTTCAGCGAGGCCACTGGCAGCCTGAACGACCGCAGCAACATCATCGCCCTGGTGGACGAGGCCCACCGCACGCAAGAAGGCGACCTGGGCCGCAAGATGCGCGAGGCCCTGCCCAACGCGTTTCTGTTCGGCCTGACCGGCACGCCGATCAACCGTGCCGACCGCAACACCTTCTACGCCTTTGGTGCCGACGAGGACGAGAAAGGTTACATGAGCCGGTACGGCTTCGAGGAGTCAATCCGCGACGGTGCCACGCTAAAGCTGCACTTTGAGCCCCGGCTGATCGATCTGCACATCGACAAGGCCGCGCTGGACGCCGCCTACAAAGACCTGACCGGCGGCCTGTCGGATCTGGACAAGGACAACCTCGCCAAGACCGCCGCCAAGATGGCCGTGCTGGTCAAGACGCCTGAGCGTATCCGCAAGGTGTGCGAGGACATCGTCGAGCATTTCCAGACTAAGGTGGAGCCCAACGGCTTCAAGGGCCAGATCGTCACTTTCGATCGCGAGTCCTGCCTGCTGTTCAAGACTGAGCTGGACAAGTTGCTGCCGCCCGAGGCCACGGACATCGTCATTTCGGTGCAGGCGTCCGACAAGAAGGAGCATCCAGAGTACGCGGCCTATGACCGTTCACGCGATGAGGAAGAACGGCTGCTCGATCGCTTCCGCGACCCGGCCGATCCGCTGAAGCTGATCATCGTCACGGCCAAACTGCTGACGGGCTTCGACGCGCCCATCCTGCAGGCCATGTACCTGGACAAGCCGCTGCGCGACCACACGCTGCTGCAGGCCATCTGCCGGGTGAACCGCACCTACTCCGAGCAGAAGACCCACGGCCTGATCGTCGACTACCTCGGCATCTTCGATGATGTGGCAGCCGCGCTGGAATTCGACGACCAGAGCGTCAAGCAGGTGGTCAGCAACATCCAAGAGCTAGCGGAAAAGCTGCCAGAAGCCATGCGGAAATGCCTGGCCTTCTTCAACGGCTGTGATCGCACCCTGCAAGGTTATGAGGGCCTGATCGCCGCGCAGCAGTGCCTGCCAAACAACGAGGTGCGAGACAACTTCGCCGCCGATTACAGCGTGCTCAACAAGCTCTGGGAGGCCCTGTCACCCGACACCGTACTGCTCCCCTTCGAGAATGATTATAAGTGGCTGTCTCAGGTGTATCAGTCTGTGCAGCCGTCCAATGGCCACGGCAAGCTGATCTGGCACTCGCTGGGCGCCAAGACCATCGAGCTGATCCACCAGAACGTGCATGTGGACGCTGTGCGGGATGATCTCGACACACTGGTGCTGGACGCTGATCTGCTGGAGGCCGTGCTGTCGAACCCCGACCCGAAGAAGGCCAAGGAGATCGAGGTCAAGCTCCAGCGCCGGCTCCGCGGGCATGGCGGCAACCCCAAGTTCAAGAAGCTGTCGGAGCGGCTTGATGCGCTGAAAGACCGGTTCGAGTCTGGCCAGATCAACAGTGTCGAATTTCTGAAGCAGTTGCTGGAGATTGCCAAGGAAACGCTGCAGGCCGAGAAGGGGGTCCCGCCCGAAGAGGACGAGGATCGCGGAAAGGCAGCGCTGACCGAGCTGTTCAACGAGATCAAGACGGCCAAGACGCCCATCATGGTCGAACGCGTGGTCGCGGACATCGACGAAATCGTGCGTCTCGTCCGGTTCCCGGGCTGGCAAGGCACGCAGGCCGGCGAGCGCGAGGTCAAGAAGGCCCTACGCAAAGCCCTCTTCAAATACAAGCTGCACGCGGATGAAGAGCTGTTTGAGAAGGCCTACAGCTACATCCGGCAGTATTACTAAAGGGGGGGTATGACCACTCAGACGATAGATAGTGCGTTTCACGCAACCTGGTTCGTCGGCGCCAGTTACGGAGGTACTGATGATCAGATGCCGCGATTTCTTGCAGAAGGAATTTGGGAGAACGGCTACGACGACAAGCTCCTCGATGTGGTGCGTTCCATGCGCCCGGGGGAGCGAATCGCCATCAAGTCGTCTTACACGCGAAAGCACGGACTGCCCTTCGATAGCCATGGCCGAGCGGTTTCGGTTATGGGCATCAAGGCCGTTGGTACGATCGCCGAAAACCTTAATGACGGGAAGCGGGTGAAGGTGGACTGGGCCAAGGTCGAGCCGGTACGGGAGTGGTACTTCTACACTCACCGGACAACGATCTGGCGTGTACTGCCTGGCGAATGGATGAGCGATGCGCTCATTGAATTTGCGTTTTACGGTAAGGCGCAGGATGTAGATCGCTTTCGCAACGAGCCGTTTTGGCGGGAGCGTTACGGCACGGCATCGCCAGAAAAGCAGCGTTTCGAGTGGACGGACTTCTACGAGGCAGTGGCTGAAAAGTTGCTGGCCCATGCAGACGACCGAACTCCGCTCATCGATGGCATCCACGAGATGGCGTCTCGCGTGCCGGGGCTGACCTATCTTCAGGATAGGTTTCCTGATGGAACCTCTGGTCCGTTGCGGGATATTTGTCCTTTCACCACGATAGGCACCTTTAACCGTTCCATGACCGATGCCAACCGCAAGGCCATCGCAGGTGAGCTTGCCAAGTTGCTGGGTGTGGCGGTACCGGTCCCACTTTCATTTGAAGGCATCCCCGTTCTCAACAACCAACGCTCCTGGTTTTTCGCGTATGCGGACAAGCGTGGTACAGGCGACATTGATGCGCTTTGGAAGGTATTCGTTGCTGCGAGGAAGATGGTCGATGACGACCAGTTGGACACTCGCGATGTCTTCATCCAGGCTTATAACGAGGCAACCCAAGTACGGGGTGTCGCATGGAACCTTTCCACAGGCCTGTACTGGGCACATCCATGGGAGTTCCTCACCCTTGATAGTCAGTCGCGCCACTACATCAACAGGCGGCTCGGCCTGAATGTCGCCATCAGTGGCCAGCAGGGTCCCTGTGATGGACGCGAGTATTTGAAGCTACTTGATGATTTTCAGGCGCGTTTTAGCGAAGACGGCTATCCAGTCCACAGCTTCCCTGACCTGTCGCTTGCGTCTTGGATTTATAAAGACCCGATTGAAGGGCCCGCGCCGGCCGGCGATACCGTTACCAATACCGGGGCAGAACAGGAGGCGGGAGGTGAAGTTCGCGAAGCCTTTCAGGTGGCAGCACCTATCGTTCCCTACTCGGTGGAGGACATCCTCAAAGACGGCTGTTTCCTGGAACGGGCCGAAATTGACTGTTTGCTCGATCGTCTGCGCGCGAAGAAAAACCTCATCCTTCAAGGGCCTCCGGGCACGGGCAAGACCTGGCTAGCCAAACGGCTAGCTTTCGCGCTTATGGCGCAGAAAGACGATAGCAAGGTCCGCGCAGTACAGTTCCATCCCAACCTGTCCTACGAGGACTTTGTTAGAGGGTGGCGCCCGACTGGCGAAGGCAAGTTGTCGCTGGCGGACGGTGTTTTCATGGAAGCCATCAAGGCCGCATCGAAGGACCCTTCGTCGAAGTTTGTCGTGGTGATCGAGGAGATCAACCGTGGAAACCCGGCGCAGATCTTCGGCGAGTTGCTGACGCTGCTCGAAGCCGGCAAGCGGACACCCAACGAAGCGCTGGAACTCTGCTATCCGGATGCGGACGGCAAACGACGGCCCGTCCATATTCCCGAGAATCTCTATGTGGTCGGCACCATGAATATCGCCGACCGATCACTTGCACTGGTCGATCTGGCATTGCGTCGCCGCTTTGCTTTCGTTGGGCTGGAGCCAAGACTGGGCCAGGCATGGCGGGAGTGGGTGGTCAAGGAGTGTGCTGTCGGCCCGAGCCTGGTCGAGGATATTGAACGCCGTATCGCTGAGCTGAACGAGCAGATTGCGGCGGATGCGCGCCTTGGCAAGCAGTTCCGGATTGGTCACAGCTATGTGACACCCGCACATCGACTGGAGGCGGGAGACACGAAGCAGTGGTTCCAGCAGGTCGTGGAGACGGAGATCGGCCCGTTGCTGGATGAATACTGGTTTGACGCGCCTGACGAAGCACGAAAAGCGATTGCACGGCTGACGCATGGCTGGTGATGACCGCGTCGTAGAACAGGTGGAAAGTGCAGCCATGAGCGCTGAGGGATTCATCGGACGCATTCCGGTCCGCAACCTCTGGTTGCTGATGCTCTACGCCTCTGACCTGTTCCGCACTCGCGGCATCGGCAAGATCGGCTTGGAAGACAGCCCGGACGATCTACCGGATCTAGTCGCAGAGATCCTTGCCCACGCGGTTGACGTGCGACAGCGTCGCCGCTTGAGTCTTGGATATCGATCTCGTGATGCAGTCATCAATCGCGTGCGTGGCCGGATCGACGTCTTGACCACCGAACGCCATCAGTTGATGGATAGAGGCCTGGTGGCGTGCCGGTTCGACGAATTCACCATCGACACTCCACGCAATCGTTTTGTCCGAGCAGCCTTGGAGTCCATCTCCAGGATCGTTCAGAGGAAGGACGTTGCCCATCGGTGCCGCGCACTTGCAAGTGGTATGAAGGCAATGGGTGTATCAGGGAACGCACCGACCCGCGCCCAAATGAGCACAGGTCGTTTTAGCCGTAACGATGCAGACGACCGGTTGATGGTGGCGGCCGCAACGCTGGCGTTTGATCTATTTCTCCCTACGGAGGCATCTGGTGCGAATGTTCTCTCTTTGCCAGACCGAGAAGTGACTTGGGTACGGCGCCTATTCGAGCGAGCGGTGGGTGGCTTCTACGAAGTCGCATTGAGTTCGCAGGGCTGGCGGGTGCTGTGCGGTGGGACGATGGGCTGGCAGATCGAGCGGAAGACAGCGGGGATCGACAAAATCTTGCCCACGATGCGAACTGATGTCGTGCTCGACCATCCATTAACCCAGCAGCGGATTGTCATCGATACCAAGTTCACCTCGATTGTGACGAGCGGTTGGTACCGTGAGGAAGCCCTGCGCAGCGGATACATCTATCAGATCTACGCTTATCTGCGCTCCCAAGTTGGGTGCGGTGATGCCCTTGCAGATCACGCTAGCGGATTGTTGTTGCATCCAGCGATTGGCCAGATAGTCGATGAAACAGTGCTGATCCAAGGGCATCAAATTCGGTTTGCCACAGTGGATCTGGCATCATCTCCGGCGGATATCCGAGCACAGTTGGTACGGTTGTGCGAGCCTAGTCTGCAATACCATTGATACTGTATAAGTCGGATGTGACACCGCAAGGGCTTTAGGATTGTCTGGCTGGCTGACGAAGAGTAAGAAAAAATGCCCGGCAACAGCCGTGCATTTTTATCCATTGGCGCACGATCATCGCCAAGTGATGTTTCGAGATCGCGAGAACATCTTGGTGCAGTTGATGAATGTGGTTTTGCCACCACATAACTCGATTATGTCCCGTTGCGCCATCCGCAGGACTGCAGCGCGTAGACGATTGCTCGGCATGTTCAACAACAAGCCGATAGGCTCTGTTGGGACTTCTTTGTAGTCGATTGAAAAGCGAGATGCCTGGAGATGTTCGATGACGGCTTCCACGTCGGCCTCCTGTTGGGGCAGGGGAGGTGGCGGCACGAACACGCGTTCGTACTGGGTGGCATGCCAGGAGACGAGCTCCCAGGCACGTTGGAGGCAGGAGATCGAGACGTAGTGGGTTTGGCTTTCCCAAACATGCAGCACCGCAGCCAGCCTAGCGGTCAGGTTGAGCATTTTGGAGACGAAGTCGGCGATGTGAGCGAGCTGTCCGAACTTGAGATTGTGAGTGATGCGGCACAGCTCGTCCCAGTAGCCCAGCGCGTCAGGTGCGAAGGCCAGTTCGATGGGGGCAATGCCACCGGCCTCCTGGTTGTCCTGGTGCAGGTCATAAAGCTCCTTGAGCGCCTCGTGGAGATTCGAAAGAGCCTCGTCATCGTTGCCCGCGGGTGCGTATCGATTGCTCATGGGCGGCGGCTGGGCGACGCAGACGAGGAAACGCGCGAAGAAGCCGAGCCTGACGGCCTGGTGCTCGGTGTACTCATTGCGCTTGCACCGGGGGCGGAATGGCTCGATCGCTGCGAACTGCGCCAGCAAGCCGAACGTGCCGCGTGGCTGACTGGCATGTAGATGCTTCTTCTTCTCTCGACGAAATTCCAGCAGCTTGCCGTCGATCAGATCAACCAGAACCGACACGTGGCGCATCAAGCTGGAGCTCAGTAGCTTGTCACCTTCGTCGGTAAGGAAATCCACTGCTTCATACTTGCCATCTAGCTGTTGCAGCAGGCTTTCCAGGTCAATGTTGCTCGCGAGGCGTGGACGGTGTTTTGGCTGCGCCGTGGCCGCGCGGCGTAGCTTAGCCAATGTTGCAAGAAGGTCCTGCGCGGGCTCCTGCTTGCGCCGGCAGCGAGCGATCTCGGCCTCCAGGAGTTTGATATGGAACTTTTTCTCGGCCGACGCCGCGCTCGCTTCGGTCCGGGCTACCTCATACCGAGTGAAGCTGTCTCGCGCGTGGTTTTCAAGCGGCGGGATCAGGTAGTCATGCATCGGGCTTTTACTTCCACCAACATCTGCAATGCACAGCGTGTTGACGCCGATGGGAATGGATGTCCAGTTGGGCGGCGACATTGTGTAGAGAGGAGCAACCGCGGAGGACAACACCGACAGCATGTGCGTTCGGACCATGGCAGGGCAGGCTTCTGGGACCTTGGCGCACACTGCCTTTGCAGCAGCTGCGGCCAGCGGTGGCAGCATGCCGAAATTGTAGTCGGGCACTGAGACGGTTGTGAGCTGGACAGGCATGTTCATGCCGCGGCTCCCTCAAGACGGCCGCTGGGCGCGGTTGCGAGCGGATCGATGGAACCATCGTTCGCGGGTGGGCCATCTTCGCTACTGGGGGGCACATCCGATTCAGTTTTGTCCAGTCGGGCACGCAGCTCTTTGAGCTTCGCGGGGTAGAACTTCTCTCGCAGACCCAAGGTATTGATCAGGTCAATCAACTCCTTGTCGCTGATGCCGTCCACCTTTGCGGTCAGGATCATCGGCTTGATAAGCGTAAGGAGCCGTTCGGTATCTTTCTTGTCTTTGAGTGTGTGGTACGCCGCAGTGAACTTCGCGGCCATTTCATTAACGGTGCCAGCTGGCATGTACTTGTCCTCGATCGGGACAGCCGGGATGGCCATCCTCGGGAACATGCTGGGCAAACACTAGGAAATTGAATAAGGAGCGGATTTCCGCAAGTGATTCAAAACCTCTCCGGAAATTCCTGTCGAGCTAGGGCTGGCCATTGTCAGCAAAGGGCCAGTGAGGCAGTCGCGGCAACGTACGGTGAGCCAAGTGCATCAAGCTGGAGTAGGGCAGGTTTTGTATGAAGGCAGTGGCTGGTGCAGTCGAGGTGAGTTTCCGCCGCTTCGCGATGCACAGCGCCGCGCAGAGAGCCCCAACCACAGCCAACTTGCTGTGGCATACTGGATGGCATACTAGGCCGGGGGAAAAAGAAAAAAGCCCCTTGCAATCTGGGGCTTAGTTCCAATATCTGGCGGAGAGAGGGGGATTCGAACCCCCGAAGCGCGGTTTAGACGCTTACACACTTTCCAGGCGTGCTCCTTCAACCACTCGGACACCTCTCCGTACCTGCACGACCGTGGCCGAACAGGGCCGCAAATTCTAGCGGTCGCCGGCCCGTACCACAAGCTGAATCTTCCAGCCGCAGTCGGTGAGACGGGCCGTGGCACAATATCGGCTCAAACAAAGCCGGTTGCCCGATGTCTTATCTCGTTCTCGCCCGCAAGTGGCGCCCGAAGCGTTTTGCCGAGCTCGTAGGCCAGGAACACGTGGTCCGCGCGCTCAGTAACGCGCTCGACAGTGGGCGCGTGCACCACGCGTTCCTGTTCACCGGCACCCGCGGCGTGGGCAAGACCACCATTGCGCGCATCTTCGCCAAATCGCTCAATTGCGAGACCGGTACCAGTGCCGATCCGTGTGGGACGTGCCCGGCCTGTCTGGACATCGATGCCGGCCGCTACATCGACCTGCTGGAGATCGATGCCGCGTCCAACACCGGCGTGGACGATGTGCGCGAGGTGATCGAGAACGCGCAGTACATGCCCTCGCGCGGCAAGTTCAAGGTCTACCTGATCGACGAAGTGCACATGCTGTCCAAGGCGGCATTCAATGCGCTGCTGAAGACGCTGGAAGAGCCGCCGGAGCATGTGAAGTTCCTGCTGGCCACCACCGACCCGCAAAAGCTGCCGGTGACGGTGTTGTCGCGCTGCCTGCAGTTCAACCTCAAGCGCCTGGATGAGGATCAGATCCAGGGCCAGATGACGCGCATTCTGGCTGCCGAACAGATCGAATCGGATCCGTCGGCGATCGTGCAGCTGTCCAAGGCGGCCGATGGCTCGCTGCGCGATGGTTTGTCGCTGCTGGATCAGGCGATCGCCTACGCCGGCGGAGCGCTGCGCGAGGATGTGGTGCGCACCATGCTGGGGACGGTCGATCGCACCCAGGTCGGCGCGATGCTGCAATCGCTGGCCGATGGCGATGGCGCGCGCCTGCTGCAAGTGGTGGCCGCGCTGGCCGAATTCTCGCCCGATTGGAGCGGCGTGCTGGAGGCCCTGGCCGAGGCGCTGCATCGCGTGCAGGTGCAGCAGCTGGTGCCGTCGGTGGCGTTCGTCGGCGACGGCATCGACCCGACCCCGTTTGCCGCGCAGCTGCGCCCGGAAGTGGTGCAGCTGTGGTACCAGATGGCGCTCAACGGGCGCCGCGATCTGTATCTGGCGCCCAGCCCGCGCGCCGGTTTCGAAATGGCAGTACTGCGGATGCTGGCCTTCCGCCCCGCAGCGGTGGTGCCGGCTGGCGGCGCCGACGACGGGCGCGGTGCCACCGCAGCCGGTGGCGCACGTTCGGCCGCTGCCGGCGGGCAGGCTGCCGCTTCGGCAGTGGCGGCGCCGGTAACGGCAGCGCCCGGCATGGCGTCTACGCCTGCCACGGTGACGGAATCGCTGCCGGTTGCCGTCGCGGAGGCGTCCTCGCCGGCATCAGGGATTCCGGCGACTCAGGCTGCGGCCGACGCCCCGGCGCCGGTTGTGGTGCTTCCTGCCCGGGCGTCTTCTTCGGCCAATCGCGCCTCTGCAGCCAGTGCGCGCAACGACGACACGCCGCCGTGGGCAGTGGACGATGCGCCGGTGCGGACGCAGGCAGTGCCCGCGTCCGACACGATGGCCGCGCTGGCGCCTGAAGCCGCCATGGCCCCGCCGTCTGCACCCGCCGAGCTCGCGCCGCCGGTTGCGCCTGACGCTGCGGTTGCAACGTCGGCTTTGGCCGCGACGTCTTCGATCGCCGTGGCGGTCGAGCCGCCTGTGCTCGTAGAGCAAGTGGTGGTGAGTCCATCGGCAACGGCGCTGGCTGTGTCAGATTCGGTGGCCGATACATCGGCCTTGCTCGATGACGGCCGCATCGCCGATGCCGAGCAATGGCTGGAGCTGGTCACGCGCAGCGGTTTGAATGGCCCGTCGCGACAGCTTGCCGCCAACGCTGCGTTTATCGGCCATCGCGATGGCGTACTGCGGCTGGCACTGGCGCCGGGCTTCGAATACCTCAATTCCGAGCGCTCCATCGCCAACCTTGCGCAGGCGCTGGCACCGGTGCTGGGAAACACCCCGCGCATCGTCATCGAAACCGGCAGCGCCGACGTCGAGACCTTGCACGAACGCGCCAACCGCCAGAAAGGCGAGCGCCAGAGCGCGGCCGAAACCGCCTTCATGAACGACCCGACGGTGCAGCAGCTGATCCAGCAGCAAGGTGCGCGGGTCGTCCCCGATTCCATCCGCCCTTACGACGAGTAACGACCCATGCGTGGAAACATCGCCCAACTGATGCAGCAGGCGCAGAAGATGCAGGAAAACCTGCAGCGCGCCCAGGAAGAACTGGCCAAGCTGGAAGTCACCGGCACCGCCGGCGGCGGCATGGTCAGCGTGACACTGACCGGCGCCAAGGAATGCCGCAAGGTGCGCATCGACCCGAGCATCCTGTCCGACCAGGAGATGGCCGAAGACCTGATCGCCGCCGCCTTCAACGACGCCTCCAACAAGATCGACGCCGAATCCAAGGACCGCATGGGCTCGGCCACCGCCGGCATGCAGCTGCCGCCCGGCATGAAGTTGCCGTTCTGATCGAAGGGATTCGGGAGCCGGGATTGGGGATTCGCTGGAAGCGAGATTTGCTTCTGCAGTTGCGAATCCCGAATCTCCAATTCCCAATCCCGGCCACCCAATGTCCACTCTGCTCGAACAACTGATCGAGGCCTTCCGGGTGTTGCCCGGGGTGGGCCAGAAGTCTGCCCAGCGCATGGCTTATCACGTGCTCGAGCGCGAGCGCGAGGGTGGGCGGCGCCTGGCCACGACGCTGGCCAATGCGGTGGAAAAGGTCGGGCATTGCGTGCAATGCCGCGATTTCACCGAGTCGGAAATCTGCACCATCTGCGCCAGCAGCAGCCGCGACCGGCAGCAGCTGTGCGTGGTCGAGTCGCCGGCCGATCGTCTGGCGATCGAGCATGCCACCGGCTACCGCGGCCTGTATTTCATCCTGCAGGGGCGCCTGTCGCCGCTGGATGGCATCGGCCCGCGCGAGCTGGGGCTGGACCGGCTCGGTGAGCGCCTGGCTGCTGGGGAAGTGACCGAAATGATCATCGCCACCAACGCCACCGTGGAAGGCGAGGCGACCGCCCATTACCTGGCGCAGCTTGCCCGCCAGCATGCGGTGCGCCCGAGCCGGCTCGCGCAGGGCATGCCGCTGGGCGGCGAACTTGAATATGTGGACCGCGGCACCCTGTCGCACGCCTTCGGCACCCGCAGTGAGGTGCTTTGAGGGCTGGGATTGGGAAGTCGGGATTGGGGATTCGCAAAAGCTGGTCGGCGCGCGCGGTAAGCTTTGGCCAATCCCGAATCCCAACTCCCCAATCCCGTCTATGACCGACACCATCTTCGGCAAAATCATTCGTCGCGAAATCCCGGCCACCATCGTTTATGAAGACGACGAGGTGCTGGGCTTCGAAGACATCGCGCCGCAGGCGCCGGTGCATGTGCTCTTCATTCCCAAGCAGCACGCCATTCCCACCCTGGACGATGTGCCGCCGGAGCAGGCGCTGCTGGTCGGCAAGCTGGCCATTGCGGCGGCAGCCTACGCGCGCGCGCAGGGACTGGCGCAGGACGGCTACCGCATCGTGATGAATTGCCGCGAGCATGCTGGCCAGACCGTGTTCCATCTCCATCTGCATCTGCTGGCCGGTGCGCCGTTGGGTCGTTTCGGCACGCCGTGATGGAGTTGCTCGCTCTGCCACCGGCGTGACCGAACCGGCGCTCTGGCGGCCCGGGCAGGTGACGCTTGCGCATGGCCAATCGCCAGCTTTGCTGTGACCTGGCGACGACGCACGGTGTCAGGCACTCATGCGTACTGCGCACTCCAATGGCGCCATGCTCTAGCTGCAACTGCCGACGCGCAAACAAAAACGCCGCTCCCTGCGAGCGGCGTTTTTGCGGGATAACGCATGGATCAGCGGCGCATTACCACCAGCCGCGGCCCCAGCCCCAACCACCGCCCCAGCGCGGGCCCCACGGGTCGCCCCACGGGCCGTACGGATAGGCTGGCACCACGTCCACGTCGCGCACGACTGGCCACAGGTAGACCACGTCGGCATTCACCTTGGGCAGCTTGTAGTCGTACTCGCCGATCTTGGTGGTTTCGTAGCCTTCGATCTTGCCGATGAAGGTGACTTCGCGGCCTGGCTCGAACACCGCCGGATCGTAGAAGCCCGAGCGGCAGGCCAGGAAGCGGCCGTCGCTGGCGTCCACGGCGTTACGGTCCGGGCGCCCACTGGCATTGAGTGGGCGCGAAATCAGCTCGAAGCAGGTCTGGCCCTGGCTAGGTGTGGTCTGGATGATCTTGCCGCCCCAGCGCACGGAGGTGCCGACCTGGGCGCTGGCGGTGGAATCGCTCGGACTGACCGTGGGGAACTGGCCCTGCAGCGGCTTGGGCGCGGTGGCACAGGCTGCGAGCCCGAGCACAGCGATAAGAGGAACAAGAAAACGGGTACTCATGAGGAAGCTCCGGTTCGCGGGCGATGCTGCAGCAAGTCTTTCAAGAGAGTGGCGCTGTCCGAATCAGCGCCAGCGTATCGCGCGGCAGCGAAACGTTGGCTGAGCGCCAACAATGCCGTATTCGGGTGTGAGCGGGCGACACGTTGCGCCCAGGCGATGGCCGGTTCATGCGGTTCGCGGGCAAGGCCGAGCTTGCGGTAGCGGCGGCTCAGCTGGTGCCAGGCGCGCAACAGCGGGTCGCGCTCACGTTCGCCGCGCGCCAGCAGCCAGCCCATCCAGGCCAACGCACTGATCGCGAACAGGCCGAAGATCGCCGCCAGCTGGGAGGTGTCCAGGCGATCGATGCCGAATGGTTGCAGCAGCCGTTGCTGGCGGTCGGCATCGAAGGACAGCACCATGTCGTTCCAGCCGCGACGGAGCCAGTCGCCGACCTGGGCCAGGCCGGCCCAGGTGCCGAGCTGGGCGAAGTTGTTGCCGCCACCGGTTTGCAGGCGATCTTCCAGGGTGTCGTAAATGCGCTCCGGCGCCACTGCGGCGGTGGGATCCACGCGCACCCAGCCACGCCTGGCCAGCCAGACCTCGGCCCAGGCATGCGCATCCATGCGCCGCACCACCCAGTAGTTGCCCAGCCCGTTGTATGAGCCGCCGGCATAGCCGGTGACCACGCGTGCCGGGATGCCGGCCGCGCGCATCAGCACCACGAACGAGGAGCTGAAGTGTTCGCAGAAACCGGCCTTCTGCTGGAACAGGAATTCGTCGACGCTGTTGCGGCCGAGCAGCGGCGTGTCCAGCGTGTAGGCGAATTCGCGGGTGATCCACTCCAGCGCGCGCTGCACCACGGCATCGTCGTTGTTGCCGGCCTCCGCACGCCACTGCCGTGCCAACGTGAGCGTACGCGGGTTGAAGCCGGGCGGCAGGGCGAGCGCGCGTTCGCGCAACTGATCGGGCAGGTTGGTATCGAAGCGGGTGGGTGGCGCCGATTGCAGCTCCCAACGCGTCAACGCGCTCAATGGGCGCTGCGCGAACAGCTCGTAATCGGGCGACAACTCGGCGTTGGCCACCGCTTGGGTGGGCAGGTCCAGCGACACCAGTTGGCGGCGATCGGTGGGCTCGTAATCCAGGCGATAGCGATAGGTTTGTGGCCCGGCCGTGACCGAGGCGGGCTGGCCGCGGCCGGTCCAGCGCGCGCGCTGCCAGGTGCGGCCGTCGAAATCCCACATCACCGGCCCGCGCCAGTAGCGTTGCTGCGGCGGAGGCGCCTTGCCGGTGAACTGCACGCGCAGCGCCGGGCTGTCGTCGGCCATCAGGTCGATCCATTCGCCCGGCGACATGTTGTCCGACAGCCCGGGACGCGACAGCGCGCGTTCGGGCACGCCCCATAGCGGTGAACTCAGGCGCGGCAGCAGCCAGAACGTGGTCAGGGCCAGCGGCACGCCGATGGCGACCAGCTTGCCGATGCCGCGCAATTGCAGGCGCAATGCCGGCGTGGCGGTGCGGTGCTCTTCGTCGGCCAGCCGCTGCATGCTCAGCAAGGCGCTCACCACCGCCAGCAGCGCCAGGCCCATGGTGGCCGGCCCCTGGTCGAGCAGAAACGCCGCAAACGGCGCGAACAACGCAAAGCCGAGCAAGCTGCGCGCATCGCGCAGGGTGCGCAGCTCGGACGCCTTGATCGCCAGCATCGATGCCAGCACCGCGCAGCCGGTGTCGCGGCCGAAGCGCATGCCGATCTGCCAGTACACCGCCGCCAGCATCGCGATCACCAGCAATAGCCGCACCGGCGCCATCAAGGTGCCGCGCCAGCTCAGCACACCGACCAGCACCGCGGCCACGGCCACGGTGGCGGCAAGCAGGCCGGGCAGTTGCAGCAGCAGCGGCGTCAATGCCAGCCAGCTGGTGGCCAGCACCCAGCCGCGGCTGGCCTGGCTGATTGAGAGGGGGGGCTCAGTCATGAGGAAGCAGGGCCAGGGCGCGCAGACACAAGTGATGGTGCGAAGGCCCTTGCGCGGGGCCCAGGGGCGGCTGGCCCGGCAGCAGCAGGCGATAGCGGCGCCCGTCGCGCTCGGCCAGGTTGACCCAGCGCGCCAGCCGCGCGATGCGGCGCTCGTACGGCAGGGTGTTGAGCGTGCGCCAGTCCAGCGTGACTTCGATGCCCAGCGGCTGCTCGTATTCGCGCACCAGCAAGGTGTCGCGACGCGCCGAATGCTTCCAGGAAATGGTGCGTGGTGCATCGCCGGCGCGGTAGGGGCGCAGCTGATGCAGTTCTTCGCCTTGTGCATGCAGGCGGGTCTGGTTGGGCGAACCGGTGCCCTCCGGCAGCAACGGCCCCTGTTCTTCGGGTTTGGGATAGGCCAGTAATGGCGTTTCCGGCCACACCCACGACCAGGCGCGCACCAGCCCCAACGGTTGGGTGCTGGACAGGCGGATGCGTTCGATGTCCTGCCAGCCGCGGCGCTCGGTCGGCACCAGCAGGTCGACGTCGGCCATGTCGTGCTCGATCAGCGAACAGAACCCGCTGCTCTCCAGATGATCCAGGCGCAAACCGCGTCGCACGCGGGTATCGCGGCGTGCCAACGACACCCGCATGCGCAGCGGTTCGCCGGCTAGCACCGGCTCGGCCGAGACCGCTTCGATACGCAGCGCCGACAGTTGCAGGTGCGCCATGATGCTGCTGGCGATGCCGGCGGTGGCCAGCAGCAGCGCGAGCAGCAGCGCCGGGTTGTTGTTGTAGTTCAGCGCGCCCAGCAGCATCGCCAGCAGCAGCGCAGTGACGAACAACCCGAAGCGGGTCGGCAGCACATAGATACGCCGGCGATCCAGCACGATCGGCAGGCCTTCCGCGCCCCGCGGGCGCGCCAGCAGGCTGAGTCGGCGGCCGATGCCGCGCACGTGCGCACGCACCTGGGTCAGTCCACCGGCACGCTGTGCAGCAGCGCCTTGGCCAGTGCCGGCCCGGACGAGGATTCGGCTTCCGGCACCAGCCGGTGCCCGGCCACCGCCACGAACAGTGCCTGCACGTCTTCCGGCAGCACATGCTCGCGCCCGAGCAGCAGCGCGTAGGCCTTGGCCGCACGCAGCAGCGCTATGCCGGCACGCGGCGACAGGCCCACGCGCACTCCGGCATGCTGGCGGCTGCGCAGCAGCAAAGCCTGCACGTAACCGATCAGCGCATCGCTGGTATGGATCTGGTTGACCACCGCACGCAACGCCACCACATCGGCGTCGCTGAGTTGCGGGGCGGCCTGGGCGATCAGCTCGCGCCGATCCACCCCGGACAGCAGCGCGCGCTCGGCATCGGCGCTGGGGTAGCCCAGGCTCAGCCGCAGCAGGAAGCGGTCCAGCTGCGAATCCGGCAGCGGGAAGGTGCCGGACAGATCGACCGGGTTCTGCGTGGCGATCACGAAGAATGGTTCCGGCAACGCATGCGTCACGCCGTCCAGTGTCACCTGTTGTTCGGCCATGGCCTCCAGCAGCGAGCTTTGCGTGCGTGGCGGCGCGCGATTGATCTCATCGGCCAGCAGCACGTTGGTGAACACCGGACCGGGATGAAACTGAAACTGGCGCGAGGCGGCGTCGTACACCGACACGCCCAGCACATCGGCCGGCAGCAGGTCGGAGGTGAACTGCACGCGCTGGAAGCCCAGCCCCAGGCTGGAGGCCATCGCATGGGCGAGGGTGGTCTTGCCCAGGCCGGGCAGGTCCTCGATCAACAGATGTCCACCGGACAGCAGCGCCACGAACGCCAGCCGCACTTCCTGCGCCTTGCCCAGCAGCAGCGAATTGACCTGGTCTTGCGCGCGCCGCAGCGATTGGCGCAGCGCATCGGTTAGCATTTCCGTGGAACGCAGCGGTGTCGACATCACAATTCCGTAGGTGAAAGAAGAGTGCACAGGGCAATGCAGGGGGACCAACGGGCACATCGCACCTTCGTGATCCTGTGGACACTGGCCACGGCCGTCAAGCTATTGATCGCGGCACGCTTGCCGCTGTTCGTGGACGAGGCGTTCTACTGGCAGGAAGGCCAGCACCTGGCGGCGGCCTATTCGGATCTGCCGGGCATGACCGCCTGGCTGGCGCGGCTGGGCGTGGAGCTGGGCGGGCATCATCTGCTGGCCTTGCGGCTGCCGTTTCTGGCCATCGCCGCACTGCTGCCGTGGCTGGTTGCGCACATCGCCACGCGCTGGTTCGGCTCCACGCTGGGCTGGCAGGCCGGCAGCCTGACCTTGCTGATGCCGCTGTCGGCCACGCTCGGCATCCTGGCCGTGCCCGACGTGCCGATGGCCCTGGCAGCGGTGCTGTGCATGGACGCCGGCGCGCGTTTGCTGCGCGAGGTCGATGCCACCAGTGCGCTGGAGCTCGCGATTGGCCTTGTCATCGGCGCGCTCAGCCACTACCGCTTTGTCGGGGTGATCGGCGTGGGCTGCATCGCGCTGCTGTGCATTCCGCAAGGGCGCGCGGTGATGCGCGACCCGCGCATCTGGATGGCGCTGACCGTGGGCGCGGTGAGCTGGCTGCCGCTGCTGTTCTGGAACACCGACCATGACGAAGCCGGCCTGCGCTTTCAGTTGGTCGACCGGCACCCGTGGCGCTTTCAGATCACCGGTCTGTGGTTTCTGCTGATCCAGGCGGTACTGGTGACGCCGTTGCTGGCCTGGGCAATGCTCAAGGTGGGCCTGGCCGGCACGCGGGCCGGCGGCGGTTCGCGTGCGCAATGGCGCTATTTCGGCCTGCTGGGCGGCATTTCGACCGTAGCGATCTTCGTGCTGGGCTTCTTCAGCGATGCCGAGCGGATCAGCTTCCATTGGCCGTTGCCGGGCTATCTGGCACTGCTGGTGGCGGTGCCGGTGATCCTGATGCGCTGGCCGCATCCACTGCGCCGCGCGGCGTGGCTGATTGCGCTGCTTGGCACGCTTGGCGCGTATGGCTACTACCTGGCGGTGTCGGTCCCGTCGATCCGCGCGCATGCCGCCGGCGAAAAATATTACCCGCGTAATTTTGCCGGCTGGAACGACCTGGCACGTGCGGTTAAACGTCAGCTGGCACTGATGCCGCCGGGCACGCGCGTGCTGGCAGAGAACTTCAAGGTCGGCGCCGAGCTCGGCTTCCAGTTGCACGAGGCCAAGATCGAAGTGCTGCGCGCCGACTTGAACGACAGGCACGGGCGCAGCGCGCAGCTGCAGCAGTGGGGGTTGCTCAGCGACGGTACGGGCACCGGGCCGCGCCTGTTGGTGCTGTCGCCCAGTGACCAGCGTTATCGCGACCTGCTCAAGCGCTATCACGCCATCTGCGACATGGTCGGGCCATTGCCGCCGCCCACGGTGGTGTCCACCGATCACGGGTATCAGCGCTTTTTGCTGTTCGCACTGCCGGCGCAACGCGCGCCCGGGCCGTGTGTCACCCCGGCGATGGCCTGGATCGACACGCCGCTACCGGGTGTTGCCGTCTCCGGCAAGGTGCAGGTGCGCGGCTGGGCCTTCAAGGACGGCGTCGGGCTATCGCATGTGGAGCTGCTGCTGGATGGTCGCCCCGTCGCACAGGCCGGCTACGGCAGCCCGATGGACGTACGCCCGTACTGGAAGATTTCCACCGACCCGCAGCACCCCAATGTCGGCTTCACCGCCACCCTCGACACGCACGCGCTGCCGCCCGGCACGCATTGGTTGGGATTGCGCCTGCACGGCCACGATGGCAGCGCGGAAGATTGGTGGGAACAACCCGTCACCGTTTCAGCACCTCAGATCATGCAATGACCAATGCCTTGCCTGTTGCACGTCCCGCACATCCGTCCGGGATTCGAATCGCCGTGCTGGTGCCGTGCCATAACGAAGCGGCGACCGTTGCCGATGTGATCGGCGACTTCGCTGCCGCTTTGCCGGGCGCAGTGATCCACGTGCTGGACAACAACTCCAGCGATGCCACCGCAGCGATCGCCGCAGCTGCGGGTGCGCAGGTGTGTCGCGTGGCATTGCAGGGCAAGGGCAATGTGGTGCGGCGCGGATTTGCCGATGTGGAGGCCGACATCTATGTGCTGGTCGATGGCGACGCCACCTACGATGCCACTGCCGCGCCGGCGTTGGTGCGCAAGCTGATCGACGAGCGCCTGGACATGGTGGTCGGTGCACGGCGCGATCAACAGCAGGCCGCCTATCGCCCCGGCCATCGGTTGGGCAACGTGCTGCTGACGCGCTGCGCGGGCTTGCTGTTCGGCCGCAGTTTCGACGACATGCTGTCCGGCTACCGGGTGTTCTCGCGGCGCTACGTCAAATCCTTCGCCGCCCACGCGCATGGCTTCGAGACCGAAACCGAGCTGGCCGTGCATGCCTTGCAGCTGCGCATGCCGGTGGCCGAAGTCGAAACCGCCTATGGTGTGCGTCCGGAAGGCTCGCAAAGCAAGTTGAACACCTGGCGCGATGGCTGGCGCATCCTCACCACGATCGCAAAGTTGTTCAAGGCCGAGCGGCCGTTGTTGTTCTTTTCGGTGGGCTTCGTGCTCAGCGCCAAGCTGTCGGTGGTGCTGGCGATTCCGTTGTTCGAGACGTACACCAGCGGCACGTTATGTCGGTGTGGCCAGCAACCTTGCCGAGTCGGATGCCTATCGCGCCCGCGTGCGCGCGCTGGTGGCCGAGCGGCCCCAGCTGTATGCGTTATGGAATGCGACCCAGGACAAGCAGAGCCCCCGCGTGGAACGGATGAATCGGTGGGCGCGGCGTCTGGGATGGAGTGCTGGACCGGAATGCCCCCAATTGCGCTGGCTGACGGCGCATGGATTGCGTGCCGAACTCGATGCATCCCGGCCCGGACTGTGTCAGTTGCGCGTTCCCGAGCACAAGGCGAGGGAAGTCGTGGCTGCCGATCACCGCCTATTGGAGCAGGCGCAACAACAGCTGCTTGCGTATGGGGTGAAGCTGGATCCGGCACGTTGTCGCAGGCTTTCCTCGCAAATCGGGCAGGGGGAGTATCCCTACCAGTTCTGCAGGCTCGATCATGAGGCCAGGCGATAGCTCAGGGCAGTTGAAACCCCGCTTGGCGCAGTAACCCCGCCAGCGCGATCAGCGGCAGCCCGACCAGGGCCGTAGGGTCCTTAGAGTGGATCGCATCGAACAGGCTGATGCCCAGGCCTTCGCATTTGAAGCTGCCGGCGCAATCCAGCGCCGGTTCGGCGTCCAGGTAGCGCTCGATCTCGGCGGCCGTCAGTGCGCGCACGTGCACCTCGGTCAAATCCAGCGCGTGCAGGGCGCGTTCCGGGCCGATCAGGCTGACGGCGGTGTGGAAGCGCACGGTCCGGCCTGACATGGCGGTGAGCTGCGCGCGTGCCTGGTCCAGGGTGCCGGGCTTGCCCAATGCCTGGCCGTCCAGGTCGGCGACCTGATCCGAGCCGATCACCCAGGCCTCGGGGAAGCGGGCCGCCACCGCGGCAGCCTTTTCGGCGGCCAGACGGCCTGCCAATACGCTCGGGGTCTCGCCCCGCTGCGCCTGCTCGTCGACCTCGGGCCGGGCAGTGTCGAACGCCAGGCGCAGGCGGCCAAGCAGCTCGCGCCGATAGGCGGACGTGGAGGCAAGAATCAGGCGTGGCATCATGGCGTGCTGCTGGGGGCGGGCAGGGGAGTCTGCCGCCCTACACGCTACACGGCAATTGCATCAATGGGGCCCAATGAATGGGCCATTTGACAGGGCCGCTGCGGGTCTTTAACATTCTGCGGCTTATGTCCGCGAACGTACCCGAAATGCTGGATGCTTGGCGGATGGTCGCAGCGCGCAGGCGCTTCGATGGCCGCATCCCGCTCTCTGCGATGACCCGTCTGCAAGGAAGCCTTGTCGATACCGAGGGTGAATGTGTCTATTCGCTCCAGTTCGACCAGGACGATCTGCTCAAGGTCGCCTATGTCGAACTCAGCATCGATGTCGAGCTTCCGCTGGCCTGCCAGCGTAGCCTGCAGCGTTTTCTGTACCCGGTGCAAATCAGACAGCGTCTTGGTTTGATCCGTGACGAAGCCGACGAAGCCGCATTGCCGGCCGAGTACGAAGCGTTGCTGGTTCCGGAAGATGGCATGCTGCGGGCCGTAGACATGGTCGAAGACGAACTGGTGCTCTCGGTACCAGTGGTGCCGATGGCGCCGGGTAGCGAAGCGATCGATGCCGAATGGGTTCCGACCCAGGAAGAGCAAGACAAGGCCAGCCCGTTCGCGGCGCTGGCAGCGTTGAAGAAACAGTAACCGCCGCTGTTAAGGGCGGTAAGACAGGTCGACGCGGGCGTAGAGCGTGCTGTTCGACTCAACAGACAAGTTATCGAACTAAAGTTGGAGCAACCCCATGGCTGTGCAGAAATCCCGTGTCACCCCGTCCCGTCGCGGCCAGCGTCGTTCGCACGATGCCCTCACCGCCAAGCAGTT
Organism: Xanthomonas nasturtii; assembly: GCF_001660815.1. Classification (GTDB taxonomy): domain Bacteria; phylum Pseudomonadota; class Gammaproteobacteria; order Xanthomonadales; family Xanthomonadaceae; genus Xanthomonas; species Xanthomonas nasturtii. The sequence continues at coordinate 35,452 of NZ_LYMI01000018.1, read as the reverse complement.
GTCGACCGACCCGACCAGCGGCGAGATCCATCTGCGCCACCACATCACCGCTGACGGTTACTACCGCGGCAAGAAGGTGATCACGACCAAGTCGTCGGCCGTCCAAGAAGATTGATTCGTGGCGCCCGCCGCGCTCGACGCGGCCGGGCGACCCTCGCTTCTTCCGGAGCCGCCGGTCACCGCGGCTCTTGCAACAGGAAACAGTATGAGCAAGCGGATCTATTCCAGAATCGCGGGCACGGGTAGCTATTTGCCCGAAAAGGTGTTGACCAACGACGATATGTCCAAGATCGTCGACACCAGCGATGAATGGATCTTCTCGCGCACTGGTATCCGAGAGCGCCACATCGTCGCCGACGACCAGACCACCAGCGATCTGGCGTATTTCGCCTCGCTGAAGGCGATGGAAGCGGCCGGCGTCACCGCCGACGAGATCGACCTGATCGTCATCGGCACCACCACCCCGGACCTGATCTTCCCGTCCACGGCCTGCCTGCTGCAGGCGCGGCTGGGCAACGTCGGTTGCGGTGCGATGGACGTCAACGCCGCCTGCTCGGGCTTTGTCTACGCGCTCAGCGTGGCCGACAAGTTCGTGCGCAGTGGCGACGCCAAGACCGTGCTGGTGGTTGGCGCAGAGACGCTGACCCGTATCGTCGACTGGACCGACCGCACCACCTGCGTGCTGTTCGGCGACGGTGCCGGCGCGGTAATCCTCAAGGCCGATGAAGAAACCGGCATCCTCAGCACCCATCTGCATGCCGATGGCAGCAAGAAAGAGCTGCTGTGGGACCCGGTGGGTGTGTCGGTCGGCTTTGGCGAAGGCAAGAATGGCGGCGGCGCGTTGCTGATGAAGGGCAACGACGTGTTCAAGTACGCGGTCAAGGCGCTGGATTCGGTGGTCGATGAGACCCTGGCCGCCAACGGCTACGACAAGCACGACCTGGACTGGCTGATCCCGCATCAGGCCAACCTGCGCATCATCGAGGCCACCGCCAAGCGGCTGGACCTGCCGATGGAGCAGGTGGTGGTCACCGTGGATCGCCACGGCAACACCTCGTCGGCCTCGGTGCCGCTGGCGCTGGATGAGGCGGTGCGCTCGGGCCGCGTGCAGCGTGGCCAATTGCTGCTGCTGGAAGCCTTCGGTGGTGGATTTACCTGGGGCTCGGCGCTGCTGCGCTACTGAGGGTAGCTAACAATACTGCTGCGCTGCCGCCAGGCGGGCGCGGCCGGTGCTCGGTGGGCAAGTACAACTCGTACACTCCGGTTTCTTCGCTGCCCTCCACACCCACCTGACCTCGCTCGCTACGTTTGTTGGTGGCTACTGAGGTCCCAGGCGCTGCCGCGTTCGCCGGCGGTGCTTTCGATATCGACCCGCACTGCCGCGCACCTGCGTGGCGGATGCGATTGCATGCCCGATCCGGACCGAACCGGCGCGCGGTTTTGCGACTTCGGGCCCCGCCCCGACGGCCCCTGCATACGCGGCAGTACAGACGCCAGGGCGATTTCGCACGTATGATCCCGGCTCGATTTTTGCAGGCAGCAACGCGTGACCGAATCCACTCTCGCCTTCGTGTTTCCCGGCCAGGGCTCGCAGTCCTTGGGCATGCTGGCCGAACTGTCCGAATTGCATCCGCAGATCCGCGAAACGTTTGCCGAAGCCTCCGAAGGCGCTGGCGTCGACTTGTGGGCGCTGTCCCAGAGCGGCCCGGAAGAAATGCTCAACCGCACCGAATACACCCAGCCGGCCTTGCTCGCCGCAGGTGTGGCGGTGTGGCGTTTGTGGACTGCCCAGCGCGGGCAGCGCCCGGCGCTGCTGGCCGGTCACAGCCTGGGCGAATACACCGCCCTGGTCGCCTCTGGGGCCTTGTCGCTGCACGATGGCGCGCACCTGGTGCGGCTGCGCGGCCAGTTCATGCAGGCCGCCGCGCCGGCGGGCGTTGGCGCGATGGCGGCGGTGCTGGGCGCCGAAGACGCCGTGGTGCTGGAGGTCTGCGCCGAAGCGGCAGCCAGCCAGGTGGTGGTGCCGGCCAATTTCAATTCGCCCGGCCAGATCGTGATCGGTGGCGATGCCGCCGCAGTGGACCGCGCGCTGGCATTGCTGGCCGAGCGCGGCGTGCGCAAGGCGGTCAAGCTGGCAGTGAGCGTGCCCTCGCACACCCCGCTGATGCGCGATGCCGCCAATCAGCTGGCCGAAGCAATGGCCGGGCTGAGCTGGCAGACGCCGCAGATTCCGGTGGTGCAGAACGTCGATGCGCGTGTGCACGAGGGCAGCGCCGCAATCCGCCAGGCGCTGGCCGAGCAGCTGTATCTGCCGGTGCAATGGACCGGGTGCGTGCAGGCGCTGGCCTCCCAGGGCATCACACGGGTTGCCGAGTGCGGCCCGGGCAAGGTGCTGAGCGGGCTGATCAAGCGTATCGACAAGAGCCTGGATGCGCGCCCGCTGGCAATGCCTTCCGACTATGCCGGTGCGCTCGACGCGTGGGCGCACTGATCCAACGCCGTTGCCGGTCATGCCGGCACCCCTCGACGTTCGCAGCCCCGGTTGCGACGTCCCCCTTCGAGGAACAGCATTCATGAGCAAGCTTCTGCAGGGAGAAATCGCCCTCGTCACCGGTGCCAGCCGCGGGATCGGCGCGGCCATTGCCGACACGCTGGCTGCCCAGGGCGCCACCGTTATCGGCACTGCCACGTCGGCCTCCGGCGCTACGGCAATCGGCGAGCGCCTGGCCGCCCACGGCGGGCATGGTCGCGAACTCAACGTCACCGATGCGGCAGCGGTCGATGGCCTGATCGATGCGATCGGCAAGGAGTTCGGCGCGATTTCGATCCTGGTCAACAACGCCGGCATCACCCGCGACAATCTGTTGATGCGGATGAAGGACGACGACTGGCAGGCCATCATCGACACCAACCTGACCAGCGTGTTCCGCACCTCCAAGGCGGTGATGCGCGGCATGATGAAGGCGCGCAAGGGCCGTATCGTCAATATCGCCTCGGTGGTCGGGGTGACCGGTAATCCGGGCCAGACCAACTACGCCGCGGCCAAGGCCGGCATCATTGCGTTCTCCAAGTCGCTGGCCAAGGAAATCGGCTCGCGCGGAGTCACCGTGAATGTGGTGGCGCCCGGTTTCATCGACACCGACATGACCAAGGCGCTGCCGGACGAGGCCAAGACCGCCTTGCTGCAGCAGATCGCGCTGGGGCATCTGGGCGTCCCGGAAGACATCGCCAATGCGGTGGCATTCCTGGCTGGCCCGACCGCACGCTACATCACCGGCGAGACCCTGCACGTCAACGGCGGCATGTACATGCCGTGAGCGTGCGGCGCCGGGAGGCGCTAAGTGGTTGATCGGCCGGGACTTGTGATGCAATGCAAGGCTCGGGCGCTTCCACTACACTATCCAACGCGGCCATCGCAGCGGCGATGGCGTTTTTTTGTACCACCACTACTCCATCTGGAGCGATATCCCCAATGAGCACCATCGAAGAACGCGTCAAGAAAATCGTCGTCGAACAACTCGGCGTCAAGGAAGAGGAAGTCACCACCAGCGCATCGTTCGTCGATGACCTGGGTGCCGACTCGCTGGACACCGTCGAGCTGGTGATGGCGCTGGAAGAAGAGTTCGAGTGCGAGATCCCGGACGAAGAGGCCGAGAAGATCACCTCGGTGCAGCAGGCGATCGACTACGTCAAGTCTCACGTCAAGAGCTGATGCGTTGTCCCTGATCGTGGCGGCGCGCGTCAAGCCGCTGCCGCGTCAGACATTCCATGGGGCCGCTGATGCGGCCCTGTGTTTTTACGCGTCACCCGCAAACCGCAAGCACCGTTCGTTCCGTGGTGAGGAGATCTGCAATGAGTCGTCGTGTTGTCGTTACCGGCATGGGCATGGTGTCGCCGCTGGGCAATGATCTGGCCAGCAGCTGGGATGGAATCATCCACGGGCGCTCCGGCATTGGCCCGATCACGCAGATCGATGCCTCGCAGTTCACCACCAAGATCGCCGGTGAAATCAAGAATTTCGACCCCACGCTTTTTGTGTCCGCCAAGGACGTCAAGAAGATGGATTCGTTCATCCACTACGGTGTCGGCGCCTCGTTCATGGCGCTGGACGATTCCGGGCTGGAAATCGACGAAAGCAATGCCGAACGCATCGGTGCCATTCTCGGCTCCGGCATCGGCGGGCTGCTCGGTATCGAAGAGCAGACCATCAAATTCCACGAGGGCGGTGCGCGCAAGATTTCGCCGTTCTATGTGCCCAGCACCATCATCAATATGCTGCCGGGCCAGGTCAGCCTGATCAAAGGCCTGAAGGGCCCGACGTTCTCGGCCGTGTCCGCGTGCGCCACCTCCAACCATTCGATCGGTACCGCGATGCGGATGATCCAGTACGGCGATGCCGACGCGATGCTGGCCGGCGGCGCCGAGCGCGGCTCCTCGCCGAGTTCGGTGGGCGGCTTCTGCGCGATGAAGGCAATGTCCACCCGTAACGACGACCCCACCGCTGCATCGCGTCCCTGGGACAAGCAGCGCGATGGTTTCGTGCTGGGCGATGGCGCCGGCGTGCTGGTGCTGGAAGAGTACGAACACGCCAAGGCGCGTGGTGCGCGCATCTATGCCGAGCTGGTCGGCTTCGGCGCCAGTTCCGATGCCTTCCACATGACCGCCCCCAGCGAAGACGGCGAAGGCGCGGCGCGCAGCATGGTTGCAGCGATGCGCGATGCCAAGCTCAATCCCGAGCAGATCGGTTACCTCAACGCGCACGGCACCTCCACGCCGCTGGGCGATCTGGCCGAAACGCTGGCGATGAAGCGCGCGCTGGGCGACCACGCCTACAAGACCATGGTCAGCTCGACCAAGTCGATGACAGGTCATCTGCTTGGCGCGGCCGGCGGTGTGGAAGCGATCTTCTCGGTGATGGCGCTGCACACCGGCATCATTCCGCCGACCATCAACCTGGAAGAACCCAGCGAAGGCTGCGATCTGGATTACGTGCCGAACGTGGCGCGCGAGGTGCAGGTGGACGCGGTGATGTCCAACGGCTTCGGTTTCGGCGGCACCAACGGCACGCTGGTGTTCAAGCGCGTCTGAGTCGATGCGCCGTTTTCTTCGCAGAAAACGGTGTGCAATGTGCCTCAGCTGCCACGCGTGATGCATCCGCGTGGCAGTCGCTGCTGCCGCTTCCGAATGACAGTCGATCCATCTCATCGCGCGCGCTGCGTTTACCGTAGCGGCGCGCGTCTGCACCTTACGCCACGCCGGACCGATGACGCTTACCCGATCACTGCACGCGGACATCGACCTGCTGGCGCTGCATCGGCTGGCACCGCAGCGCTATCCTGCCCTGCTCGAATCCAGCGCCTCCGGCACCGCCCACGGGCGCTGGGATGTGCTGCTGCTGGCAGAGGGCCCCAGCCTGCGGCTGGATGCCGATGGCCGCACCCGCGATGGCGAGGGCCGGGTACGCGAATGCACGTTTCTGGACGCGCTGGATGCCGCCTGGCAGGCCGAGCGTCTGCCGCACGATGCGGCAAACCCATGGCCGTTCCGTGGCGGTTGGGCGGTGCTGCTGGATTACGAACTGGCCGCGCAGGTCGAACCGATTCTGCAGCTGCCCGGGCGCACCGATGGCTTGCCCACTGCGCTGGCGTTGCGCGCGCCGGCAGCGGTATTGCGCGACCGCGTGGAAGGGCGCTGCGTTGCGCTGGCCGAAGCGGGGCGCGAGGACTTGCTGCAGCAGATCGACGACGACATCGCTGCGTGCGCTGCACTGCCGCCGTTGCCTGCGTGGAGCGGGCCGGTTGCGGTGGAAGAAGACGCGCCCGAGCGCTTCACCGCCGCGGTGGAGCGCGTGCTCGATTACCTGCGCGCCGGCGATGTCTTCCAGGCCAATATCTCGCGCGCCTGGCATGCGGTATTCGCTGCTGTGGTCGACCCGGCCGCGCTGCACGCGCGTTTGCGTGCTGCAAATCCGGCACCGTTTGCCGGCCTGTTTGTGGCGGCCGGGCGTGCGGTAGCCAGCTCCTCGCCCGAACGGCTGGTGTCGGTGCAGGGCGATGTGGTGCAGACGCGCCCGATCGCCGGCACCCGCGCGCGCTTTGCCGGCGACGACGATGCCGCACGCATCCGCGAGCTGGTCGGCCATCCGAAGGAGCGCGCCGAGCACGTCATGCTGATCGATCTGGAGCGCAACGACCTGGGCCGCCTCTGCGCGCCCGGCACGGTGGAGGTGGACGAGCTGATGTGCGTGGAGAGCTACGCGCATGTGCACCACATCGTCAGTAACGTGCGTGGCCGCCTGCGCGCCGGGGTGACCCCGGGCGCGGTGATCGCGGCGGTGTTTCCCGGCGGCACCATCACCGGTTGCCCCAAGGTGCGCTGCATGCAGATCATCGCCGAGCTCGAACAGACCGCGCGCGGCGCCTATACCGGCGCACTCGGCTGGCTCAACCGCGATGGCGACATGGATCTGAATATCCTGATCCGTACCGCCGAAGTCGCAGGCCAGCAGGTGCGTTTCCGCACCGGCGCCGGGATCGTGGTGGATTCGGACCCGCAGCGCGAGCTGGACGAAACCCGCGCCAAGGCGCGCGGCGTGTTGCGCGCGATCGAGCAGACATGAGCGCTTCAACGGGACATCACCGGCGCGCGGTATCCTGCGCGGCGCTGGGGCAATGACGAGGTGGGTGTGGCGGTGACTGGCAAACGCGGATGTCTGGCCGTGCTGGGCACGGCATTGCTGCTCGCAGCGCTGCTGGCGATTGCCGCGGTGGTGGCGTGGCGGCATTACCTGCACTTCGCCGATACACCAGTGAGCGCGAGCGCGCCCAGTGTGGTGATTGCGCCCGGCGATTCGCTCAATGTCACGCTACGCAAGTTGCGCGATGCCGGCGTGGCGCAGGGCACGGATCTGGAATGGCAGCTGCTCGCGCGCCAGGTCGATGCGGCCGGCAAGCTCAAGGTGGGCGAATATGCGCTGGCGCCGGCCTTGTCGCCGCGCGAGTTGCTCGTGCGCATGCGCCAGGGCCGGGTGATCCAGTACCGCTTCACGATCGTGGAGGGCTGGAATTTCCGCCAATTGCGCGCGGCACTGGCTACCGCCACGCCGTTGCAGCACTCCATCGGCGCGCTGGACGATGCGGCTGTGATGGCGCGGTTGGGATTTGCCAAGCAGCATCCGGAAGGGCGCTTCCTGCCGGAAACCTATCTCTACCAGCGCAGCGACAGCGATCTGGACGTGCTCAAGCGCGCACACGCGGCCATGGACAAGACATTGGCGCAGGCCTGGGAACAGCGCGCCCCCGATCTGCCGCTCGGCTCGCCGGAACAGGCATTGATCCTGGCGTCGATCATCGAAAAAGAAACTGCCCTGGGCTCCGAGCGCCCGCTGATTGCCGGGGTGTTCCTGCGCCGCCTGCAGCGGGGTATGAAGCTGCAGACCGACCCGACCGTGATCTACGGCATCGGCAGCAGCTACGACGGCAATATCCGCCGTCGCGACCTGACCACCGACACGCCGTACAACACCTATACGCGCACAGGCCTGACGCCGACGCCGATTGCCATGCCGGGCCGTGAAGCCTTGCTGGCGGCGGTGCGCCCTGCGCCCGGGGATGCCTTGTACTTCGTCGCGGTTGGCGATGGCACCGGCGCGCACGCGTTCTCGGCCACGCTGGCCGAGCACAATGCGGCGGTGGCGCGTTACCTGCGGCGCCGCCGCCTGCCGAGCGCCCCGCAAACGGAGCCCACGCCATGACCGCCACATTTTCGCCCTGGCAGCAACGCGCCTTCGACCAGACCGTGGCCGCGCTGGATGCCGGACGGCTTGGACACGGGTTGCTGATCTGCGGCCCGGAAGGGCTGGGCAAGCGCGCGGTCGCCCTGGCGTTGGCCGAGCATGTGCTGGCCAGTTCGCCGGACCCGGCGTTGGCGCAACGTACGCGGCAGTTGATCGCCGCCGGCACCCACCCGGACCTGCAACTGATCTCGTTCATTCCCAATCGCACCGGCGACAAGCTGCGTACCGAGATCGTCATCGAGCAGGTGCGCGAGATTTCGCAAAAACTCTCGCTCACACCGCAGTACGGCATTGCCCAGGTGGTGATCGTGGACCCGGCAGATGCGATCAATCGCGCTGCCTGCAATGCCTTGCTCAAGACCCTGGAAGAGCCGTCGCCGGGCCGCTATCTGTGGTTGATCAGCGCCCAGCCGGCGCGCTTGCCGGCGACCATCCGCAGCCGCTGCCAGCGCCTGGAATTCAAACTGCCGCCGGCGCACGAAGCGCTGGCCTGGTTGCTGTCGCAAGGCGTCAACGAAGGCGTCGCGCAGGAGGCGCTGGACGCCGCCCGTGGCCATCCAGGCCTTGCCGCGCAGTGGTTGCGCGAAGACGGCCTGGCGGTGCGGCGTGCGGTGGCGCAGGATCTGGAGCAGATCGCCAGCGGCCGCGTCGGCGCGGTGGATGTCGCGCAGCGCTGGACCAACGACGGCCAGGCCGATCAACGCCTGCGCCATGCCGCCGATCTGGCACTGGCGCAGGCATCGGCCGGCTTGACCGATCCATCGCGGTTGCACAAGCTGGCGACCTGGTTCGACGCCGCCAACCGCACCCGCGACCTGCTGCGCACCACCGTCCGCGCCGACCTGGCAGTGACGGAACTGTTGCTGGCCTGGCGCGAGGGAGAGCGCCAGCCACGTTCTAGGGGAACTCGATGAGTGCAATGAATGCACGCCAAGGCATTTTGTCGCTGGCGTTGAAAGACAAGCCAGCGCTCTACAGCGCCTACATGCCGTTCGTGAAAGGTGGCGGCATCTTCGTGCCCACGCCCAAGCGCTATATGCTGGGCGACGAAGTGTTCCTGCTGCTGACCCTGCCGGACTCCAGCGAGCGCCTGCCGGTGGCCGGCAAGGTCATCTGGACCACCCCGGCCGGTGCCCAGGGCAACCGCGCCGCCGGCATTGGCGTGCAGTTTCCCGATGGCCCGGAAGGCGAGGCGGTGCGCAACAAGATCGAGACCCTGCTGGCGGGGTTGACCACATCGGATAAGCCGACGCATACGATGTGACGTAGTTGGTGCCACGGCACCATCTTGCGCGAGGCATACGGCTGAGCCGCCGTGTCAGATCGCCAGCGAGACGGGTGTGGATTCGTTGCGTAACAGGCGCAGGTAAACAACTGTTGACGACTGCTGCAGCTGCCCTATAATGTGCGGCTCGCGTCACCGGGCGGTTAGCTCAGCGGTAGAGCATTGCCTTCACACGGCAAGGGTCACAAGTTCGAACCTTGTACCGCCCACCATTGAAATCCAGTAGCAGCAAGGGTTTCAGCGCGAGAAGAAAAGAGCCGGCCACGTGCCGGCTTTTTTGTGGGTCATCTTCAGACGTTGTCGATTGGCAGATCAAGGTAAAGCGTCCTTTTCGCGCTCAATCATTTCAATCGCGTCACATAGTGCGTGACATATCCGAGCATGCTGTCGACCAAGTCGAACTAACACGCTGACGTATGAGGCGGGCATCACGGTTTCGTGCTGCACCCATCCGGCCAAGGTTGAGAGTGGCACCGAGAGTGCTCGTGCCATAGGGCGTTGCCAACGGGTTCCGTAGATGCGGGATGCAATTGCTTGTAACGCTTGAAGACGGGGGTACAACGCTGTCGGTTGCATGGTCGCCATTCCTGTTTTGAAAGCTTGGCAGTACACCAGATCGGCGCGCCCGTTCAATGGTTGGTACTCGACTTGAAGCGAACCGAAGACACTTCACCCAGCCCAGGCGCCTCTCGCTCGTGCCTGCTTGTTGCGAGCTCAGCAAGGACTTGCCATCCTGCGAGGCCCCGCGTTGAAGAGGTGTGGCGATGAAGGCGCTGCTTGGAAGTGCTCTGGTTGCGATGGTGTTGCTGAGTGGCTGTGCCCGCGATGTGGGCGAGCAGTACGTGGGCAAGTGGGTCAATGTGAAGTCGGAAAAGAACGTGCTGAGCATCGAGCACAATGGCGAGAGTTTCATCATTCGCGACACCCGGCCGGAGCTGTTCGGCAACGGGGTCAAGACCCGGAATCATCCGGCGCTGCTGACCAAGGGCATTCTGCAGGTGTCCAACGGGGTTGGCACGGTCAACTATGCGATCGACGAGGCGACCGGCAAGCTGAGCGCGGGCGACACCGAGTACACGCGGGTCAAGTGAGCGCGAAGCGCTCGGTCAGTGGGCGTGCGCTGGAGTGAGCGACGCTGCCCTGGCGACATGATGGCTTCGCCAGGCAATCGGAATATGTCGCCTCGAGTGCACAGCGCGGCGTTGCGATTGCGGACCGCGCGTCTGCGGGTTTACCCGCGCAATGCCGCGTGTTTGTCTGCAGCCTGGGCGGGGAAGCCCAAGCGTGCGCGTAGTTCGATGGGTCATGGAAGTACGCGCCTGTGTCTTACGCGCGCGATGCTGCCGCCTGCGCCTGCGCCTGCATCCAGCGCCACAGCGTCGTACGTGAAACGCCGAGTGCCTGCGCGGCAAGCGCGCGGTTGCCGTTGGCGCGATCGAGTGCGGCGCGGACTGCGGCGGCGGTGAGCTGCAGGCGGGAGGTTGCCAGGTTGGAGTGCTCAAGTGGGGCGTCGCGGTTGCGCAGATGCGTATCGAACAGTTCCGGTGCCCAGCGTTCGAGTTGTTCCAGGCTCAGGCTGTCGTGCGGTTGGGCTTTCCAGTGAATGCACAGGCGTTCGACCAGATTGCGTAGCTCGCGCACGTTGCCGGGCCAGGTGTGTTGTTGCAGCCGTTGCAACGCGGTAGGCGACAGCGGCGAGGCGATGTTGCCGAGTTGCTGGAAGTAATGCGTAAGCAGCAACGCGATGTCGTTGCGGCGATCGCGCAGCGGCGGCAGTGCGATGCGCAACGCGGCAAGGCGATAGAACAGATCGCGGCGGAAGCGGCCTTGTTCGACCAGCTGCTGCACCTCTTGCAGGCTGGCGGCGACCACGCGCACGTCGACTGCGACGGGCACGGTTGCGCCGACGCGCAGCACTTCGCGCTCTTCCAGCACGCGCAGCAGCCGTGTCTGTAGCGGCATCGGCAGCTCGCCGATTTCGTCGAGAAAGAGCGTGCCGTCCTGCGCGGCTTCGATCAGGCCGGTGTGGCCGCCGCGGCGTGCGCCGGTGAAGGCGCCATCGCTGTAGCCGAACAGTTCCGCTTCCAGCAACGACTCGCTGATGGCGCCGCAATTGATCGCCACGAAGCGGCCGCGGCGGCGACTGCCGGCATGCAGTTGCCGCGCCACCAGTTCCTTGCCGGTGCCGGTCTCGCCGCTGATCAACACGGTGCCGGCATGTGGGGCATACAGCTGCACCAATGTGCGCACCTGCAGCAGCGCGCTGTCTTCGCCGAGCAGGGCGTCGGTCCGGCGTGCGCGTCGCGTGGCAGTGCGGCCGGCAACGCGGTCGGTGCCTGGTGCGATGCCCAAGGTGATGGCCTGTTCCAGCGCATGGCGCACCGAATCGGCCGAATACAGCAGCACGCCGGGCAGCCCGGCCTGTTCGGCGAAATCGATCGCCATGCCGGTGCCGACGATGACCTGGATGCCGCTGGCGCGCAGGTCGGCAATGCAGTCGCGCGCGTCTTCGGCGGTGACGAAGCGGCGATGTTCGATGTCCAGCTCGAAGCTCTGCTGGAAGGCACGAAACGACGGCACATCGCTGGCATGGGTGACCACGCCGATACGTGGCGCGATGCGGCGCGCGCGCGCCAGTGCTTCCATCAGATCGAACCCGGTGGCCTGGATCGGCGCCAAGGGCAATGCAAGCCGGCTGCGCAGGTACGCGGCATTCGAACCGCCGGCCACCAGTGCGTCGCAGCGTTCGCGGCGCAAGCGCTGGCCGATGACCTCTACCGCTTCGGCAAAGCCGAGGTTGATCTGCTCGATGCGCGCGCGCTGGTCGAACTCGGGAATGACATCGGCCAGCAACCCGGTCAGGCGCGAGACGCTGACGGTCCAGATGACGGGCAGGGAGGTGTCTGTGGACTCGGCAGGCAGATGGCTTTGCACAGGATCGCCGCGTTACGAGATGTTTCATGCTGAAACAAGCGATGCATGATTGCAACATCTGGTGGAGCGGTGCGCTTAAGAATCAACGGCTTGCGCTTGGCACGATGTTTGCGCCTAAGCCACTGTACCCACTCAAGGAACCGCCATGCCGCCCACATCCACCTCTTCCGCCGGAGCACGTTTCCGGGCTGCGCTGGCTGCCGAATCGCCGCTGCAGGTGATTGGCGCGATCAACGCCAACCATGCGTTGCTGGCCCAACGCGCCGGCTATCAGGCGATCTACCTGTCTGGTGGTGGCGTGGCGGCCGGGTCGCTGGGCCTGCCGGACCTGGGCATCAACACGCTGGAAGATGTGCTGATCGACGTGCGCCGCATCACCGACGTGTGTGCGCTGCCGCTGCTGGTGGACGTGGACACCGGCTTCGGCCCGAGCGCGTTCAACATCGAACGCACTATCAAATCGCTGATCAAGGCCGGCGCGGCCGGTTGCCATATCGAAGACCAGGTGGGCGCCAAGCGCTGCGGCCACCGGCCGGGCAAGGAGATCGTGAGCCAGGGTGAGATGGTGGACCGGGTCAAGGCGGCGGCCGATGCCAAGACCGATGCGGCGTTCTTCCTGATTGCGCGCACCGACGCGATCCAGATGGAAGGCGTGGACGCGGCGATCGAGCGCGCCATCGCCTGCGTGGAAGCAGGTGCCGACGGCATCTTCGCCGAGGCGGCATACGACCTGGAGACCTATCAGCGCTTTGTCGACGCGGTGCAGGTGCCGGTATTGGCCAACATCACCGAATTCGGCAAGACCCCGCTGTTTACGCGCGACCAGCTGGCGCAAGCCGGTGTGGCGATCCAGTTGTTTCCGTTGTCGGCGTTCCGCGCCGCCAACAAGGCGGCCGAAGCGGTTTACACGGCGATCCGGCGCGATGGTCATCAGCAAGCGGTGCTTGACAGCATGCAGACGCGCGAAGAGCTGTACGAACGCATCGGGTACCACAGTTACGAGCAGCGCCTGGATGCGTTGTTTGCACGCAAAGGCGCATGATCGCGCTCTGCCGATCGCCTTCGTTGCCACCTCGTCAGTCACAACGCGACACGCCATAGTTTGGGAGCTCATTGCATGAACGACACCGTCAACCCTGGTTTCAAGCCGAAAAAATCCGTTGCCTTGTCCGGCACTGCCGCCGGCAACACGGCCCTGTGCACGGTGGGGCGCAGTGGCAACGATCTGCATTACCGCGGCTACGACATTCTCGATCTGGCCACCAGCAGCGAGTTCGAAGAAATTGCGTACCTGCTGGTGCATGGCAAGCTGCCCAATAGCGGCGAATTGCGCGGTTACAAGGCCAAGCTGCGCTCGCTGCGCGGTGTGCCGGCGGCGGTGAAAACCGCGCTGGAACAATTGCCGCCATCGGCGCATCCGATGGATGTGATGCGCACCGGCGTCTCGGTGCTGGGCTGCCTGCAGCCGGAAAAGGACGACCACAACCATCCTGGCGCGCGTGACATCGCCGACAAGCTGATGGCCTCGCTGGGCTCGATGCTGCTGTATTGGTACCACTACAGCCACAACGGCAAGCGCATCGAAGTGGAGACCGACGACGATTCGATTGGTGGTCACTTCCTGCATCTGCTGCATGGCTTTGCGCCGAAAGACTCGTGGGTGCGCGCGATGCACACCAGCCTGATCCTGTATGCCGAGCACGAGTTCAATGCGTCCACGTTTGCGAGCCGCGTGATCGCCGGGACCGGCAGCGATATGTACAGCGCCATTGCCGGTGGTATCGGCGCGTTGCGCGGGCCCAAACATGGGGGCGCCAACGAAGTGGCCTTCGAAGTGCAGAAGCGCTACGACACCCCGGACGAAGCAGAAGCCGATATCAAAGCGCGTGTGGAGCGCAAGGAAGTGGTGATCGGCTTCGGGCATCCGGTGTACACGGTGTCCGACCCGCGCAACAAGGTGATCAAGGACGTGGCGCGCGAACTCTCTGACGAACAGGGCAGCCGCAAGATGTACGACATCGCCGAGCGCCTGGAAAGCGTGATGTGGGACATCAAGAAGATGTTCCCGAACCTGGACTGGTTCAGTGCGGTGAGCTACCACATGATGGGCGTGCCGACGGCGATGTTCACCCCGCTGTTCGTGCTGGCACGCACGGCCGGCTGGAGCGCGCACATCATCGAGCAGCGTGTCGACGGCAAGATCATTCGCCCTTCGGCCAATTACACCGGGCCGGAAGATCAGGTGTTTGTGCCGCTGGATCAGCGCAGCTGAGGATGCCGTGTAGGCGTTGACTTGCCCGCCTTGGTCGCCTTCTTCAATGAAGGCGATTGCGCCTTGCGAGTGCGATCAGCCGCGGCAAAGTCTGCAGGCCTATGAAACGCTGACTTCGATTCCCGATTCCCGATTCCCGATTCCCGATTCCCGATTCCCGATTCCCGCTCCAAAGCCCCCGCCCGCCTCGTGATGTCGCCAGCCATGAACAGCCAGTACCGCAAGCCCTTGCCGGGCACCTCGTTGGATTACTTCGATGCGCGCGCCGCGGTCGATGCGCTGCAGCCCGGCGCGTACGCGACCTTGCCGTACACCGCACGCGTGCATGCGGAAAACCTGGTGCGGCGGGCCGAGCCACAGATGCTGGAGGCGTATCTGCGCCAGTTGATCGAGCGCAAGCGCGAGCTGGATTTTCCGTGGTTTCCGGCGCGCGTGGTCTGCCACGACATCCTTGGGCAGACGGCGTTGGTGGATCTTGCCGGCTTGCGTGATGCGATTGCCGAGCAGGGCGGCGACCCGGCGCAGGTGAATCCGGTGGTGCCGGTGCAGCTGATCGTCGATCACTCGCTGGCGGTGGAATACGCCGGCTTCGACAAGCAGGCCTTTGCCAAGAACCGCAGCGTGGAAGACCGCCGCAACGCCGATCGCTTCCATTTCATCGAGTGGACCAAGCGTGCGTTCGAGAATATGGAAGTGATTCCGCCGGGCAACGGGATCATGCATCAGATCAATCTGGAGAAGATGTCGCCGGTGATCTATACGCTGGACGGTGTGGCGTTTCCGGACACCTGCGTGGGCACCGACAGCCACACCCCGCATGTGGATGCGCTGGGCGTCATCGCGGTGGGCGTGGGTGGCCTGGAAGCGGAGAACGTGATGCTGGGGCGCGCCTCGTGGATGCGCTTGCCGGACATCATCGGGGTGGAATTGACTGGCCGGCCGGCGCCCGGCATCACCGCCACCGACATCGTGCTGGCATTGACCGAATTCCTGCGCCAGCAACGCGTGGTGGGCGCCTATCTTGAATTCTATGGTGCAGGTGCCAGTGCGCTGACCATCGGCGACCGCGCGACCATTTCCAACATGACGCCGGAATTTGGCGCGACTGCGGCGATGTTCTACATCGACCAGCAGACCATCGATTACCTGCGGCTCACCGGTCGCGACGACGCGCAGGTGGCATTGGTGGAGACCTATGCACGCCATACCGGGCTGTGGGCCGACGATCTGGCCACCGCGCAGTACGAGCGTGTGCTGCAGTTCGATCTGTCCAGCGTGGTGCGCAACATGGCCGGGCCCTCCAACCCGCACAAGCGCGTGGCGACCAGCGAGCTGGCTGCGCGCGGCATTGCCGGTACGTGGGAAGACGTGCCAGGCCAGATGCCCGATGGCGCGGTCATCATCGCGGCGATCACCTCGTGCACCAATACCTCCAACCCGCGCAATGTCATCGCCGCCGGCTTGCTGGCGCGCAATGCCAACGCGCGTGGACTGACCCGCAAACCATGGGTGAAAAGTTCGCTGGCGCCGGGCTCCAAGGCAGTGCAGCTGTACCTGGAAGAAGCCGGTTTATTGAGCGAACTGGAACAGCTGGGCTTCGGCATCGTGGCGTTCGCCTGCACCACCTGCAATGGCATGAGCGGTGCGCTGGACCCGACCATCCAGCAGGAGATCATCGACCGCGATCTGTATGCCACGGCCGTGTTGTCGGGCAACCGCAATTTCGATGGGCGCATCCATCCGTATGCCAAGCAGGCATTTCTTGCCTCGCCGCCGTTGGTGGTCGCTTATGCAATCGCCGGAACCGTGCGCTTCGATATCGAGAAGGACGTGCTGGGCATCGATGCCGATGGCGTGGCGGTCACGCTCAAGGATCTGTGGCCGAGCGATGCGGAGATCGACGCAGTGGTGGCGCGCAGCGTCAAGCCGGAGCACTTCCGCAGCGTGTACGACCCGATGTTCAAGCGCAGCGTGGGGCAGGGCATCAGCGTGAACCCGCTGTACGACTGGCGGCCGACCAGCACGTACATTCGCCGCCCACCGTATTGGGAAGGTGCATTGGCCGGCACCCGTACGTTGCGCGGCATGCGCCCGTTGGCGGTGCTGGGCGACAACATCACCACCGACCATCTGTCGCCGTCGAACGCAATCATGGCCGGCAGCGCGGCAGGCGAATATCTGGCGCAGATGGGCGTGCCGGAGGAAGACTTCAATTCCTACGCCACCCATCGCGGCGACCACCTCACCGCGCAGCGCGCTACTTTTGCCAACCCTAAATTGATCAACGAAATGGCGGTGGTCGATGGGCAGGTCAAGGCCGGCTCGCTGGCGCGCCTGGAACCGGAAGGCCAGGTGCTGCGCATGTGGGAGGCGATCGAAACCTATATGACCCGCAAGCAGCCGTTGATCATCATTGCCGGCGCCGATTACGGGCAGGGTTCCTCGCGCGACTGGGCGGCCAAGGGTGTGCGGCTGGCCGGTGTGGAAGCGATCGTGGCCGAAGGCTTCGAACGGATCCACCGCACCAACCTGATCGGCATGGGCGTGTTGCCGCTGGAGTTCAAGCCGGGCACCGATCGCAAGACCCTGGGTATCGATGGCAGCGAAACCTTCGATGTGGTGGGTGAGCGCACGCCCGGCGCCACGCTGACGCTGTCGATCCACCGGGGCGATGGCGAGCAGCTGCAGGTGCCGGTCACGTGCCGGCTGGATACTGCAGAAGAAGTATCGATTTACGAGGCCGGTGGTGTGCTGCAGCGGTTTGCGCAGGATTTTCTCGAGAGCCGGGAATCGGGAATCGAGATTCGTTGAAAGCGAGATCTGCACCGCAAGCGCACTAACGGCACTGGCTGCCGCCATCGCACCGCCGCCCTAATCCTCAATCCCGGCCTCCCATGACCTATCTTCCCCAACTCCGTATCCCCGCCACCTACATGCGTGGCGGCACCAGCAAGGGTGTGTTTTTCCGTCTGCAGGATTTGCCGACGGCCGCGCAGCAGCCGGGCGCTGCACGCGATGCGCTGTTGCTGCGGGTGATCGGCAGCCCGGATCCGTATGCCAAGCAGATCGATGGCATGGGCGGGGCGACGTCCAGCACCAGCAAGAGCGTGATCGTCTCGGCCAGTACGCGTGATGGGCACGATGTGGACTATCTGTTTGGCCAGGTGTCCATCGATAGCGCATTCGTGGATTGGAGCGGCAACTGCGGCAATCTGTCGGCGGCGGTAGGTCCGTTCGCGATTGCCAGCGGCTTGATCAATCCCGCACGCGTGCCGCGCGATGGCGTGGCCACGGTGCGGATCTGGCAGGCCAATATCGGCAAGACGATTGTGGCGCATGTGCCCATGACCGACGGGCAGGTGCAGGAAACCGGCGACTTCGAACTGGACGGCGTGACCTTTCCGGCGGCCGAAGTGCAGCTTGAGTTTCTCGACCCGGCCGATGATGCCGAAGGCGAGGGCGGGGCGATGTTTCCCACCGGCAATCTCATCGATCGATTGGAGATTCCCGGGCTGGGCACGCTGGATGCCACGCTGATCAATGCGGGCATTCCGACCATCTTCGTCAACGCGCGCGATCTGGGCTACACCGGCACCGAGTTGCAGGAGGCCATCAATGGCGACCCGCGCGCGTTGATCATGTTCGAAACGCTGCGCGCGCACGGCGCGGTGCGGATGGGCTTGATTGCGAAGATAGAAGACGCCGCTACACGTCAGCACACGCCCAAGGTCGCCTTGGTGGCGTCGCCGGCCGACTACACCGCATCCAGCGGCAAGCCGGTGCACGCGGCCGAGATCGACTTGCTGGTGCGTGCGATGTCGATGGGCAAGTTGCACCACGCGATGATGGGCACGGCAGCGGTGGCGATCGGCACTGCTGCGGCGGTGCCGGGCACCTTGGTCAACCTGGCTGCCGGCGGCGCGGCGCGCTCGGCGGTGCGCTTCGGGCATCCGTCCGGCACGTTGCGGGTGGGTGCGCAGGCGCAGCTGGTCGACGGGCAGTGGCAGGTGACCAAGGCGCTGATGAGTCGCAGTGCGCGAGTCGTGATGGAAGGCTGGGTGCGGGTGCCAGGTGCCGTTGTCGAGGTTGAGTGAGCGGCACTGGTTGGGCGCTCGATGTTTGGGTGAACGACGATAGTTTGCGATCAGGATTGCCGCCACGCTCCCGCCCAGGCGCCACATGTTGCAAGCATCGCTGACTGAGACTCTGTATGTCCCAGCGCACAAATTGCGCCGGCGTGTTGCATTAATTCGAACGCTTTCCTAAATTCTGGACACTTTTTCGTACGGGTTCTGCCATATTTGTGTAAATCGTGTTAATTCTGTTGCGCCGCGGCACGCAGGCCGGGCCGCCCCGCCACCAGAATCCGGAGTTCTCCCCATGTCCGCCAGCCGGTCGCTCAAGATCAGCGCGCTCGCCGTTGCCGTCGCTTCCCTTCTTCCGCTTTACGCCGCCGCCCAGCAGGCGCCCAGTGACGACGGTGTGGTGCGTCTGGATGCGGTCAAGGTCACGGTCGAGCGCCGCTCGGAAGACTCCAAGGACGTGCCGGTGTCCGCCTCGGTGTTGCGTCCGGAATTTCTGGATGCCATCTCCACCAGCGGCTCGGATATCCGCGTGCTGGCCGGCAAGGCGCCCAGCCTCAATATCGAATCATCCAACGGCCGTGTGTTCCCGCGCGTGTATATCCGCGGCTACGGCAACACCGACTTCAATACCTACGCCTCGCAGCCGGTGTCGTTGATCTATGACGACGTGGTCCAGGAAAACGCATTCCTGAAGGGCTTCCCGATCTTCGATCTGGAAGGCCTGGAAGTGCTGCGCGGCCCGCAGGGCACGTTGTTCGGCCGCAATACGCCGGCCGGCGTGGTCAAATTCAATTCGGTCAAACCGACGATCGGCGCCAATGACGGCTACGCCAGCCTGTCCTACGGCACCTACGGCACCATGACCCTGGAAAGTGGCCTGAGCATCGCGATGGGCGAGCACTGGGCAGCGCGTCTGTCCACCTTGGGCCAGCGCCGCGACGATTGGGTGGAAAACCGCGATGGCCGCGATCTGGAAGGCTATACCGATTCGGCCGTGCGCCTGCAGCTGCTGTACCAGGCCAGCGACGATTTCAGTGCGTTGTTCAACGCGCATGCGCGCCATCTGGACGGCACTGCGCGGCTGTTCCGCGCCAACATCATCCAGCCCGGCACCAATCAGCTGGTGGACGGTTTCGACGAAGAAAAATCCTTCATCGACGGCGCCAACAACCAGGAACTGCAGACCTACGGCGGCAGCGCCAACCTGACCTGGGACCTGGGCGACATCGCGCTGCACTCGATCACCGCGTATGAGGGCATCGGCAAGTACTACAGCCGTGGCGACATCGACGGCGGCTTCGGCGCGGTGTTCGCGCCGCCGTCCGGCCCGGGCGTGATTCCGTTCCCGGTGGAAACCGCCGGCGGCATCAAGAGCCTGGACCAGTACAGCCAGGAGCTGCGTGCCGAATCGCAGTACGAAGGCCCGCTCAACTGGCAGGCCGGCCTGTACTACTTCCACGACGATGTGGAAGGCGAAAATTACACCTACAACACCTTCAGCGGCGGCGACCTGGCCAGCTACCAGCTGACCCGCCAGCGCAACACCTCGTGGGCGGCATTCGGCTCGTTGAACTACGCGGCCACCGACCGCCTGAACCTGCGCGCCGGCATCCGCTACACCTACGACAAGAAGACCTTCGACGTGCTGGCGCTGGACCGCGTCACCCTGGTCGAGCCATCCAGCGGCGAGACCGACAACTCCAAGGTCACAGGCGATTTGGCCGCAACGTTCTCCATCAACGACGACGTCAACGTGTACGCACGTGCGGCACGCGGCTTCCGTGGCGCCAGCTTCGGCGTGCCCTCGGACACCGCGCCGCTGACCGTGGCCGAGCCGGAGACGGTGGATTCGTTCGAGGTCGGCATCAAGTCGGACCTGTTCGACAACCGCGCGCGTCTGAGCTTCGACATCTACGATTTCCGCGTCAAGAACCAGCAGCTCACCGCAGTGGGCGGCGTTTCCAACGACGTGCGTCTGCTCAATGCCGACAAGACCAAGGGGCGCGGCGCCGAGTTCGACTTCGAAGCGCTGCTCACCCAGAATCTGCGCGTCACCGCCGGCGGTGCCTACAACTGGACCCGCATCGACGACCCGGCCCTGTCGGTGGGCGTGTGCCGTACCTGCACCGTGACCGACCCGCTCAATGCGGCCGGCAACGCGTTGATCGACGGCAACGACCTGCCGCAGGCGTCCAAGTGGATGGCCAACGCCACGCTGCGTTACGGCATCCCGATGGGCAACGACGGCGAGCTGTTCTTCTACACCGACTGGTCGTACCGCAGCGAAGTGAATTTCTTCCTGTACGACTCCAAGGAATTCACCGGCCAGCCGCTGGTCGAGGGCGGCGCCAAGATCGGTTACAACTGGGGCGCGGGTGCGTACGAGTTGTCGGTGTTCTGCCGCAACTGCACCAACCAGATCCGCGTGACCGGCGCGATCGACTTCAACAACCTCACCGGCTTCATCAACGACCCGCGCATCGTAGGCGCGCAGTTCCGCGCCAACTTCTGATCGGCGTTGTGGTGTAGCACCATCGAACCGCCGGCGATCATGCCGGCGGTTTTTTTTTATGGCGGCAGGAGGAGATGCATGCGGCGGATCATTCGAAATGCGTGGTTGACTGCGGGGCTGTGCTGCGCGGCTGCCGTGGCCCAGGCGCAGGCGGCTGCGGTGACGACAGCGCAGGCCGCGCAACCGCCCACGGCCACCGGGCTGCTGGTGGTCTCCACCGACATTGGCGACGACATCGACGATGCGTTTGCGCTGGGGCTGCTGTTGCGCAGCCCGCAGTTGCAGGTGCTGGGCATCGCATCGGCATGGGGCGACACCTCGTTGCGTGCGCAACTGTTGCAGCGCTTGTTGCAGCAGGCCGGGCGCAGCGAGATTCCATTGGCGGTGGGTGCACGCACGACCAGCAGCATTGCCTTCAGCCAGGCACGCTGGGCCGCCAAGGGACAGTTGCCCGGCAAGCTGCCGGATGCGGCGGCAATGATCCTGCAGCAGGCGCGCCGGCATCCGGGCGAAGTCACCTTGCTGGTATTGGGGCCGATGACCGATGCGGCGTTGGCGCAGCAGCGCGACCCGGCCGGCTTTGCCAAGCTCAAGCGCATCGTGGCGATGGGCGGCTCGGTGCGGGTGGGTTACGGCAAGTCTGCCTATCGGCCGGCCAGCGTACCGGCGCCGGAGTACAACATCCTCTCCGATGTCTCGGCCGCGCAACGTGTGTTCGCGGCTGGTGTACCGATCGTGCTGCTGCCATTGGACGCCACCCAGATCACGCTGGAAGAACCCGAGCGCATCGCCTTGTTCGCCCATGGCGACGGCCTGACTGACGCACTGACCCAGCTCTATTACCAGTGGCGCACTACCGACCAGCCCTGGGCCAGCGCCACCCCGACCGTGTTCGACGTGGTGCCGGTCGCCTGGTTGCTGGATCCGCGCTTGTGCCCGACCACGCCGCTGCATCTGGATGTGGATGCGCAGGGGTACACGCGCGAAGGCGCGGGCACGCCGAACGTGCAGGCCTGTTTGCGCGCGGACAAACCGGCGCTGATCGACCTATACATGCGTACGGTGCTGCAGTTGCGCTAGGAGTGACTGTCAAAATGTGGTGAGCGCCGGCTTGGTGGCGAGCGCAGTGGTTTCATTGGCCGTACTTTTGGGATGCAGTCAAAAGCCTGGTTGGTCGTGCGCACGGTGTCCTCACCGCTCGCGGGACACGCCGCAAGTACATCCTTGTAGGCTCGGTGGCGGCATCCATGCCGCCACACGGTCCCGCAATCGGCGAGGACACCGCACCAGAAAATGCGTCGGTTGCTTTGTTGAACGCCTGCTTGTTGCTCTGCTTGTGATGGAACGTTTGTTGGACGCACCATCATCCGAACAATGCACGCCATGCCCTGTTTGCGCCCTGCACACCGACCATCTTGACTGGTCCTTGCACGCCCACCATCGCGGGACCTTACGCGGCATGGATGCCGCGTAAGAGCCTACAGGGACGTACTTGCGGCGTGTCCCGCGATGGTGGGCGGGCAAGGGCCCTGCAGCCAAGCCGCAACTCAGCGATCTGCCATGGACCGGCGTCAAACCACTGCGCTCACCGTCGGTCGGGCACGCAGGTGCCATCGCAGCGCTGGCCCGGTGGCGCATCATCGCCGCCCATCGGCAAGTCGCTGCGTCCTCCCATGCCACCATCGGTGACGTGAACGGCATCGCTATACTTGCGTCCTCAGTCATGGGGTAGCACGAATGGACAGCCAGGGATCACGGATGATGCGGTCGGGCACGCGGCGCATGCTGCTGTGGGTGGTGTTGCTGACCGTGGCGATCGGCGCGGTGGCGTGCAAGCGCAACGAAAGCGGGCAGCTGCCTGCCGCCAGCGGCGAGGCGATCAAGGCCGACAAGCAGGCCATCACCGGGTTTGCGTTGGCGCGTGCCTATCCCGACCAGACCGGCGACGGCCTGTCGTTGGCGCTGGAATTTTCGCGTCCGCTGGTGGGTACGCAGGATTTCGATGCGCTGGTGCGCTTCGAAGAAAAGGTCGGCACCGGCGACAGCAGCTGGTCGCTGTCCGAGGACGGCAAGACGCTGCGCTATCCGTACGTGGAAGCGGCCAAGGACTATACGGTTCTGGTCGACGCCAACCTGCTGGCCGCCGACGGCAGCCGCCTGGGCAAGCCGCTCAAGCAAAAGGTCTACACCGGCGAACTCAAGCCTGTGGCCGGGTTCGCTTCGCAGGGCAGTGTGCTGCCGGCACGCGAGAGCCGCGGCCTGCCGGTGGTGTCGGTGAACGTGCCGGAAGTGGATGTCGAGTTCCTGCGCGTGCGCGAGAAGTCGCTTCCGGCGTTCTTCCAGCAGTTCCAGCGCGGCGGCCGTCGTGGCAGCTGGGAGCTGGAGAGCGAATACAACGACAAACAACCGCTGTCCAAGCTGGCCGAGCCGGTGTACGTCAACCGTTTCATCCTGGGCGGCAAGCAGAACGAGCGTGTGCTGACCTACCTGCCCACGCAGGACATCAAGGAGCTGCAGGAGCCTGGCCTGTACTTTGCGGTGATCAAGCGCGCCGGCAGCTTCGAGAACGAACAGGAGACGTCGTTCTTCACCGTCAGCGACATCGGCCTGCACACGCGCGCCTACAGGGACAAGCTGTTCGTGCACACCGCCTCGTTGCAGAGCGGTGAGCCGATCAAGAACGTGGAAGTGCGCATCCTCGATGCCAAGGGCGAGCTGTTCCTCAAGGGCGCCACCGACGGTAACGGCAATGCGCTGCTCAACTACACGCTCGACGCCGGCCATGTGCTGACTGCGCGCAGCAAGACCGATATCTCGGTGTTGCCGTTCAACCAGCCGGCGCTGGATCTGAGCGAATTTGCGGTAGCCGGGCGCCAGGGCGCGTGGTTCGACGTGTTCGCCTGGGCCGGCCGCGATCTGTACCGCCCCGGCGAAACCATGCGGGTGTCGGCGATCCTGCGCGACAACGACGGCAAGCCCACCAAACCGCAGCCGGTGTTCCTGCGTCTGAAACAACCGGACGGCAAGACGTTTCGCGAGACCAAACTGCAGCCCTGCGAACAGGGCTATTTCGAATTCACCCAGCAGATTCCGGCCGATGCGCCAACCGGCCGCTGGCAGGTGGAATTCCGCACCGACCCGGCCAGCAAGGACGCCGTGCAGGGCATGACCGTGCGCGTGGAAGAGTTCCTGCCCGAGCGCATGAAGCTGGACCTGGACAGCACGCAAAAGACCTTGAGTGCAGGGCAGCCGTTCAAGCTGGTGGCCAACGCCGCATACCTGTACGGCGCGCCGGCCGATGGCAACCGTTTCACCGCCAAGTTGGCGGTCAGCGTGGAGCAGCATCCGCTCGAATCGTTGCCGGGCTGGTTCTTCGGCGACCCCACGCTGGAGTTGCCGCGCGACGCCAAGGACGTGATCGACACCGAGTTCGGCAGCGACGGCATCCTGCGCGAAGACATCGCATTGCCGGCCGAAGCCAAGCCGGTCAGCACGATTGCCGCGGTCGTCTCCGGCAGCGTGTATGAAACCGGCGGGCGCACCGTCACCCGCACCCTCAAGCGTGTGCTGTGGCCGGCCAAGGCTTTGGTCGGCGTGCGCCCGTTGTTCGACGACAAAGACGGCGCCGATGCGAATGGCACGGCGCGCTTCGAGGTCACACGCGTGGATGCCGACGGCAAGCCGCAGCCGGCCAAGGGCCTGAAGGTCACCCTGGTACGCGAGCTGCGCGATTACCACTGGAACTACACCGACAACCACTGGGATTACGACTTCACCCGCCGCTTCGAAAACAAGGACACGCGCACGCTCGATGTGGGCAGCGTCAATGCCAAGATCGATTTCCCGGTGGAGTGGGGCGAATACCGCCTGGATGTGTTCGACCCGGCGAGCGGGCTGACCACGCGTTACCCGTTCCGTGCGGGCTGGAGCTGGAACGACGAAAACCGCGGCCTGGATGCGCGCCCGGACAAGGTCAAGCTGGCGCTGGACAAGACCGGCTACCGCGCCGGCGATACGCTGAAAGTGACGCTGACCCCGCCGCATGCCGGCAAGGGCGTGTTGCTGGTGGAAAGCGACAAGCTGCTGTACGTGCAGGACATCGACGTCAAGCCGGGCAGCACGTTCGAGATTCCGGTGACCGAGGCGTGGGAGCGCCACGATGTGTATGTCACCGCCCTGGTCTTCCGTGGCGGCAGCGCACCCAGCAAGATCACGCCGGCACGTGCGGTGGGCGTGGCCTATGTGCCGATGGACCGCAAGGCACGGCGGGTGGCGGTGGGCTTGTCCGCACCCAAACAGATGCGTCCCGAGCAACCCTTGCCGGTGACGGTGAGCGTGCCCGAGCTGGCCGGCAAGGCTGCGCACGTGACCATTTCGGCGGTGGACGTAGGCATCCTCAATATCACCCGTTTCCCGGTGCCCGATGCCAACGCGCAGTTCTTTGCGCAACGTCGTTTGGGTACCGATGCCTATGACATCTACGGACGGGTGATCGAAAGCTTCGAAGGTGCCAGCGGCAAGCTCAAGTTCGGTGGCGACATGGCATTGGAAGCCTTGCCGCAGGCCAAGCGCCCGACCGCGCGCGTGCAGACCGTGGACCTGTTCTCCGGCTCGGTGACACTCGATGCCCGTGGCAATGCGCGGGTGCAACTGCCAGTGCCGGATTTCAACGGCACTTTGCGGGTGTCGGCATTGGTGTACTCGAACACGCGTTATGGCAACCGCGACATGGAAACCATCGTGCGCGCGCCGATCCTGGCCGAAGCCAGCATGCCGCGGGTGATGGCGCCAGGCGACCGCAGCACGGTGACGCTGGATGTGCAGAACTTCACCGGCAAGCCGGGCGAGTTCAACGTGCGCGTGGAGGGCATCGGCCCGCTCGCCATCGCCGAGGCGGCGCGCAGTGTCAAGCTGGGCGTGGACGCCAAGCAGACGTTGAGCTTCCCGCTGAGCGCCACCGAAGGCTATAGCGTGGCCAAGGTGCGCGTGCGCGTGGACGGCAACGGCTTCAAGGTCGACCGCAGCTATGAGCTGCCGGTGCGCGCCGGCTGGCCGCAGGTGTTGCGTGCGCAAACGCGCGTGCTCGACCCGTTGGCGCCGATCACCCTGGACAGCGGCTTTGCCGACGGCCTGATGTCTGGCTCGGTGACCGCGCGCATGGTGGTCAGCGCGTTGCCGCCGATTCCGTTCGCCAGCGCCCTGCAAGGCGCGTTGGAGTATCCGTACGGCTGCGCCGAACAGACCACCAGCAAGGGCTACGCAGCGCTGTTGCTCGACGATGCCACCGCCAAGGCGCTCGGCAGCAAGGGGCTGGACGCGGCGACCCGGCGTGCGCGCATGGAAGGTGCGTTTGGCCGCTTGGCGTCGATGCAGATTGCCAGCGGGCATTTTTCGATGTGGGGCGACGATGGCTACATCAATCCGGGCCTGACGCCCTACATCGCCGAGTTCCTGCTCGATGCCAAGGATGCGGGTTTTGCGGTGCCCGACAACGTGCTGCAGAAGGCGCTCAATCGCCTCAGCGAAGACCTGTTGTCCGGCGGTAACGAGTTCTACGGGCAGGACCGCCGCGATAACTTGAAGTTCGCCAATCAGGCCTGGTCGGGCTATGTGCTGGCACGCGTCAATCGCGCTCCGCTGGGCACCTTGCGCGCGCTGTACGACAACCAGCGCGACAAGGCGCTCACTGGCCTGTCGCTGGTGCATCTGGGCATCGCCTTGTCGCTGCAGGGCGACACCAAGCGGGGCGATGCGGCGATCAAGGCCGGGTTTGCCAAGGACAGCAGCGAGCGCCCGCCGTACTTCGCCGATTACGGCAGCGCCATCCGCGACGATGCCTTGATGATGGCGTTGCTGCACGAGCGCGGCTTGTCCAAGCCCGAGTACGACACCCGTGCGGTGGCACTGGGACGCGCGCTGGACGCACGTCGCGCCACCGGCTGGCTGTGGCTGAGCACGCAGGAGCAGGTGGCGTTGGCGCGGTTGGGCAAGGCCTTGATGGTCGGGCAGGGCAAGCAGGTCTCGGGCAGTTTGACCATCGGCGATGCGGTGCAGCAGATCGCGCCGGCACGTGTGTTCGGGCGCAGCTTCGACAGTGCAGCGTTGGCGCGCGGCGTGCAGTTTGCGCCGCAAGGCGAGGCACCGATGTACGCCAGCCTGGAAGTGGCCGGCATTCCGCGCAGCGCACCGGAGCCGGACACGCGCAACCTCAGCGTGGAGCGCAGCTGGTACACCACCGACGGCAAACCGTGGACACCGCGCCCATTGAAGGAAGGCGAAGCGTTGATCGTGCGCGTCATCATCACTGCCAACACCAGCATGCCGGACGCATTGCTTACCGACCTGTTGCCGGCCGGCCTGGAGATCGAGAATTTCAATCTCGGCGATGCCAAACAATGGGCCGACGTGGTGGTGGACGGCATCGGCATCAGCGAGCGTTCCAGCGCCGCCGACGTCAAGCACGAAGAGTTCCGCGACGACCGCTACGTGGCCGCGCTGGCGCTGTCCTCCGGCAGCAAGGCGCAGGTGTATTACCTGGTGCGCGCAGTCACGCCGGGCACGTACACGGTGCCGCCGTCGCTGGTGGAAGACATGTACCGGCCCGACCTACGCGGTGTAGGCCGCAGTACGCCGGCCACGATGACGGTGGTGCAGCCGTAGGTGATGCGTTGGGTCTTATCCCGTCGGGAGAATGAGGATGGTCGGCCGCTGAAGCTACCCTTCTCCCGTTGGGAGAAGGTGCCCCGTAGGGGCGGATGAGGGTACGTGCGCAGCCTGGCGTGTTTGGAACGACAGGAGTAGCTTCGCCCCGTACCCTCACCCCAACCCCTCTCCCGGTGGGTGAGGGGCTTATCGTTGCAGCGGCCGAGTTCCAGGTAGTTGCTGAGTGCTTGCTTCGCCCGCTGGGACATCACTGCGCATTGTCTTTTCGATGCGATGCGCGCGACACGCAAGAGTCATTTTTACGGGCTACGGTGGCGTGCTTTCTCATCGGCGCGGCGTGATTGCTGCGCGACTTACGGGATTCCATGCAGCGTCCCGATTCGTACCGTGTGCACCTGTCCGGTCTTGCCGTGGCCATCGCGGCCTGCTCGCCAGCTCCGCAGGCATACGCCAGCGAGGGTACGGCGGTTCCAGTCGACCCCGTAGTTCCTACCTTCTCCGATACGCTGCCCACCACTCCATCAGGTGTGCAGACCCTCGATGCCATGCAGGTCACCGGCGTGCGTCGTGTCAATGCCGCCGCGGTGGAAAGCAAACGCGCGGCGACCAACATCACCGATTTGATCAGCGCCACCGACGTACGCGCCTTGCCCGACAGCACCATCGTCGAGGCGCTGCGCCGCGTGCCCGGCTTGTCGGTGTTGCCGGCTACCGACAACGAGCATCCGCGCGATGAAGCGGCCACGCCGGTCTTGCGTGGTCTGGGGCCGTCGTACAACAACGTCACCATCGACGGGCTCACCATCGCCTCGCCCGGTACGCCGAACGGCACGCTCGGTTCGATCACCCGCGGCGTGCGTCTGGATTTGCTGCCGGCCTCGATGGTCAGCGAATTGCAGGTGGTCAAGACCTTTACGCCCGACCTGGATCCCAACGCCACCGGCGGTGCGATCAACCTGAAAACCCGTAGCGCGTTAGAAAACGGTGGCAAGCCGTTCTTCAGCGCAGAAGCCGCGCTCGGCCACGCCAACGACGTCGGCAAACCGCGCGACCAGGATGACCCCGGCTATCGCTTGAATGCCACCGGCAGCCGCACCTTCGGCAGCGAGCAGCAGTACGGATTCACCCTGTCGGCCAATTACCAGAGCCTGAGCAGTTACATCGAAACCCACATGACCACCGACACGGTGCATTACGGGTTCTACGACAACAACGGCGTGTTGCAGACCGGCGCCAATCTTGGCAATGGCTGGGCAGTGCCGCAGCAGGACAAGTATTGGTACGTGCAAAATCAGCGCGACCGCTACGGCGTCACCGGCAAGTTCGAGATGCGGCCCAGTGCCGCGCTCGAAGCGTATGCGATGGCCGGCTACTACTATTTCGAAGACAACATGGAGCGCAACGAGGTCATCATCGACCCACGCAGCCGCAACCAGGTGTTCAATCAGACTGCCATCTCTGGCAGTTATTCGGGCGGCGACATCGAGGTGGGTTACTCGAACCAGATCGTCACCACGCGCACCAAGGTCGCGCAGCTGGGCACGATCTGGCGGCCCACCGATCGGCAGCAGTTTTCTGCGCGCGGCGCGTGGTCCGATGCGACCTACGACGAGCCGATCCGTATGATCAGGTACGCCACCGGCATCACTCGCGCTGCGCCGGTGCCGGTGGAGCAGGCCGGCAGTGGCGTGACCATCAATGCCACGCCCAGTTATGCGTTCAACTACGACACCTCCGGTTTCGATCAACGCTTCGCGGTATCGCCGCAGGCGTACAACACCCTCGACAACTACAGCCTGTCGTATTGGCGCCCGGACTATAAGCGCACCGCGGCCGATCGCATCCTCACCGGCCGGCTCGATTACGGCTTCAATCAAGGGCAAAGCGATCAGGGCCTCGGCTTTGCCGCAGGCGTGTCGTACACCACCGACAAACCGTCCTATGACATCTTTCGTGTCTGGAGGCAGCAGGCAATCGCGACGTGTATGTGGATAACCCGACCAGTGCGGACTACGATTACCTGCTGCCGTCGGCGGTGATGACCTATCACCTGACCGATGCACTGGACCTGCGCGCCGGTGCAAGCCGCACGCTGGGTCGCCCGCCGTACGATGCCTATGCGGCGCGCACCTCGATCGGCTTCGTCAACACGGCAGACGCCGGCAAACCGAATGCGCAGGGCGTCACCGTCACCATCGGCAACCCGGACGTCAAACCGCGCGTGTCCAACAACCTGGACCTGTCGCTGGAATGGCGCCTGCCCGGCGACTTCGATGCCTTCGCGTCCGCTGCCGTGTTTGACAAGCGCATCCAGGACGAGATCTTTACGCTCTCGCGCACCGACAGCTTCACTTTCGATGGCACCACTTACGCGAATGCGTTGATCAGCACGCCGGCCAATGCTGCCAACGCGTGTATTTTCGGTGTGGAGCTCAACGGCGTCGTCAATACGCTGGCGCCCATCGCGCCGTGGTTGAGCGGTGTCGGTTTCAGCGCCAATGTCGCGGTGCTCGATGGCAGCCTGGATGTGCCTTACAGCGTTGGCAGCGGCAGCAGCCTGACCCAATGCGAGCGCAAACTCGATAATCTGGTTGGGTAGCCGGACTACACCGCCAATGCCACGCTGTTCTACAACACCGGCGGGCTAGAGCTGCGTGCAGCCTACAACCGGCAAGGCAAGGCATTGCGGTCCATCGTCAGCAACATCGATTGGCAGGATCTGTACTGGTCGCCGCGCTCGCAGCTGGATTTCACTGCCACCTATGCGGTCAGCAAGCAATTGAGCTTGATCGGCCAGGTCAGCAACATCACCCATAGCCGCATCACCAGCGTAACCGGCCCGGGGCAGAACCTGCTCAAGGACAGTTATTCGGTGCCCACCACCTACCGGGTGGATCTGCGGTTTACGCCGGCGTTGTAAGCGCGATCAGTGTGCGTTGGCAACGTTGTAGAGCTGTGCCATCCGGCTAGAGTGCTGCCATCCAGAAGCCCATCACTACAACCTACGCACTGCATCTACATCTGCAGCGGCGAGCACGCCACCCGGCAATGCATCTGTGTCGCACAGTTGCTTTGCAAGTCACCTGATTGGAGTTGTTCGAATGACCTCACGTTCCCTTGCCATCCTCGCCACCGTGCTGTGCGCTGCTGTGACCACCACGGCGAGCGCAGCGCCTGCGGGCGTCGCCGCGATCCAGGCACGCCTGACCAACCCGCAGGGCGGTATCGTGGTAATGGCGCACCGCGGTTGCCATGCCGCCGCACCCCAGCACGGCTTCACCGGCACCGCGCCGGAAAACTCGCTCGCGGCACTGGAGCGCTGCATCGCCATCGGTGCCGATGTGATGGAAACCGATGTGCGGCGCGCAGCCGACGGCACGCTGGTGATGCTGCACGATGCCTCCGTGGACCGCACCAGCGACGGCACCGGCAAGCTGTCCGAGCTGACGCTGGGCGACCTGCAAAAACTGCGCCTGCGCAGCGATGAAGGTGGCGCACAGGCACCGCTCACCGACCAGCGCGTGGTCACGCTCGACCAGATGCTCGCCGAGGCCAAAGGGCACATCCTGCTCAACCTGGACGTCAAGGATGCGATCTACGTGCAAGTGATCAATGCGGTCGCGCACGCCGGGATGCAGTACCAGGTAATCGTCAAGGCCGAAGCCGGCATCGCCACACCACCACTGGCGGCGATGGTGCCGTTCAACACCGTGTACTTCTTCCCGATCCTGCTCAATACACACGGCAATGCCGACCTTGCCGCCATTGCTACCGCGCAGACGCGCAATGCACATCCGATGGCGTTCGAGTTGCCCAAGATGGTCGCGGCGCAATTGCCGGCGTTGATGGCGGTGAGCAAGGCACACAAGGTGCGGCTGATGGTCAATTCGTTGTGGGAAGGCTTCATTGCCGGCTACGGTGGCGACGCCGATGCCGAGCGCGACCCGGACAAGGTGTGGGGCCGGATGTATTGCGATGGCGTGTCGATCATCCAGACCGATGCGCCAGAGGCCTTGCTGCGCTATCGCGCCACGCTCGAACAGCGTTAGATCGACAACGGGGCTTTCCGCCAGCAGCGAGACAAAACAGAAACGTGCTGCCCTGGCCAGGGTCAGCACCTGCAGAGGATCGCTGGCGCGGTGGCAATAGGCAGGCTGCGGTGATGGCGAGCGGACCGCTTCGGCCGCCGAGCAGCTGACATGAGTGAAAAAAAAGAGCGCCGCAGCGTCAAGGATCGACTGACAAAACCTCGCGGTGCGTCAGGGTCGTCAGGTGCGTGGGGTGCAGTAGATGTGCCGAAGCAAGCGAGCGGTAAAGCGCCGTCCCCGCATCGCGGCTCCGGCGCATTGGCGACTGGCATCGTCGTGCGTCCCGTGCGCCAGCTCATTGCCGGCACCGGCTTGCACTGGCTACAGTCAGGGGCCGACAGTTGCGCTCAAGGATGTCTGCATGTCGCTCATGTTCCGTGCCTGGCCGATAGTCAGGCATCTGGTGTGGTTGGTCGTGTTGGTTGTCTCTCTGCAGATCCGCGACATCGCCAAGGCCATCGGTCTGCCCATTCCCAAGATCCCGGTGCCCTACGGCGGCGGAATTGCCGACAATTTGCTCAGCGTGGTGGCTGTGCTGATCGCGGCCGCACTGCTTCATCGCAGTACGCCTGCCGACATCGCTGCGCGGCTGGGGCTGCGCTGGAGCGGGTGGCGCGGCCCGGTACTGACGCTGCTCGCCACCGTGCCGTGCTGGCTCGGCTTGTGGACGCAGGCCGCCTCGATGGGGACGGACGATTTGCGCGGCCTGTTGTGGTTGGCGCTGCTGTTCCCGCTGGCCGAGGAAATCGTGTTCCGCGGATTCGGATTCGTGTTTGCGACGCGTGCGCTCGGTTGGCGTCCGGCGATCGCCGCGCCGGTGCAGGCGGCCGTCTTCGGTGGCGTGCACTGGCTTGGCGCGGGTGGCGGCGGTGGCGAGGCACTGCTGATCTTCGCCATCACCGCGATCGGCGCGCTGCTGTTTGCGATTGTGGATGCGCAGGATGGCTACACGCTCTGGAGCGGCTGGGTGTTGCATGCCTCGCTCAATGCAGCCTGGACCGTGTTTGCAGTGTCAGACTCGGCGGCCAGCGGTTGGCTGGGCATGGCATTGCGCCTTTCTGGCCATGGGCGTGCTACGCGCGTTCGTGACGCCGCGCGGGATGGCGTCTGTGCCAGTGGCCGCTGGTGCGCGCCGCGTCCAGTAACCCGTCGGCGGCTCGCCTGGCAACCCGTCCTTGCATCGCGCCTTCTGTGACGTAGCAGTGGCCGAAAACCGGTTTGGCCTGCATCCTTTGCAGGATGGAAGAGCAATCTCAGGCGCAGGCAGGGACAGAGCGGACGCCGCAGCGCCCGGCAGCAACGAAGGAGCCAGGCCGAACAGGGCGCCGGCCCTGGTTGAAATGGCTGCGCTGGAGCGCAGCCGCATTGCTGAGCGCCTTGCTGCTGCTGGACCTGGCCTTCCCATTGCCGCTGCCAAAGTCGCGCGACACCTCCACCTTGGTGGTTGCGCGCGACGGCACGCCGTTACGTGCGTTCGCCGACCGCAATGGCGTGTGGCGCTATCCGGCCACGCCGCAGAGCGTGTCGCCGTTGTATCTGCAGGCCCTGTTGAATTACGAAGACCGCTGGTTCTGGCGCCACCCCGGCGTCAATCCGTGGGGGCTGCTGCGTGCCGGCGGGCAATGGATCGGGCAGGGCCGTATCGTGTCCGGCGGCTCCACGCTGACCATGCAGGTGGCGCGCATTCTGGATCCGCACACGCGCACGCCGTGGGGCAAAGCCAAGCAATTGTTGCGTGCGCTGCAGCTGGAAGCGCATCTGAGCAAGCGCGAGATTCTCAACCTGTACCTGGAGCGCGCGCCCTACGGCGGCACCATCGAGGGCGTGGAAGCGGCCAGCTGGGCGTATCTGGGTAAACCGGCGAAAGCGTTATCGCAGGCCGAAGCCGCGTTGCTGGCGGTGCTGCCGCAATCGCCCAGCCGCTTGCGGCCGGACCGTCACCCGGAAGCGGCACAGCGTGCGCGCGACAAGGTGCTCGATCGCATGGTGGAGCTGGGCGTGTGGTCGCGTGCGCAGGTGGACGATGCGCGCATCGAGCCGGTGGTCACGCGCTCGCTCAAGCCGCCGTTGCATGCGGCCTTGCTTGCCCAGCGCCTGCACAGCGCGCAGCCGCGTGCAGCGCGCATCGTCACCACGCTGGATGTGGAGTTGCAGCGCACGCTGGAAGAGCGCGTGGCCACGTATTTTTCGCAGCTGCCGGAGCGGACGTCTGCGGCGTTGTTGGTGGTGGACAACGCCACCATGGAAGCGCGTGCCTATGTAGGCTCGGCCAGCTTCGGCGACCGCAAACGCCTGGGTCATGTGGACATGGTGCAGGCCTGGCGTTCGCCGGGCTCCACGCTCAAGCCATTTCTGTACGGCATGGCGCTGGACGATGGCCTGATCCACTCCGAAAGCCTGCTGGTGGATGCGCCGCAGAGCTTTGGCGACTACCGGCCCGGCAACTTCGATGCGGCCTTCAACGGGCCGGTCAGTGCGGCTACTGCGTTGCGCCTGTCATTGAACGTGCCGGCGGTGGATCTGCTCGATCGCATCGGCCCGGCACGCTTTGCCGCGCGGCTGTCCAATGCCGGCATCGCACTGCATTTCCCGTCCGGCAGCACCCCCTCGCTGGCGTTGATCCTGGGCGGTACCGGCGCGCAGCTGCAGGAGTTGGTGGGCGCGTTCGCCGCGCTCAATCGCGGCGGCATCGCCGGGCGTGTGCGCTATACGCCGGACGATGCGCGCATCGATCGGCGGTTGATGTCGCCGGGTGCGGCCTGGATCGTGCGCGAGATCCTGCAAAGCAATCCGCGCCCCGGCTACGGCAGCGGTACCTTCGATACCGCCGCGCGCCCGGGCGTGGCATGGAAGACCGGCACCAGTTATGGCTACCGCGATGCCTGGGCCATTGGCGGCACGCGGCGTTACACCGTTGGCGTCTGGGTGGGGCGGCCGGACGGCACGCCGTTGCCGGGCCAATATGGGGCAGTGACCGCGTTGCCGTTGATGTTCGAAGTCATCGATGCCTTGCCACGCAGTGCCGGCGACAGTGCACCGTTGCCGATGCCGCCCACGGTGCAGCCCGTGCAGATCTGCTGGCCGTTGGGCGGCGCTGCCGAGCAAACACCGCCGCCCTTGTGCGCGCGCCGTGCCGACGCCTACGCGCTCGACGGCGCAGTGCCGCCCACCTTTGCCGAACGCGATGCACGCCTGTGGCAGAGCGGGCAGCTGCACTTCGCGGTGGACGCACACAGCGGTCAACGCCTGTCGCAGGACTGCGCCCAGCCGCACGCGCGTGCGTCGCGCGCAGTGGCGCGCTGGCCGGCGCTGGTGTCGCCGTGGCTCAGCACCGCCGAACGCGCAGCTGCGCAACTGCCGCCATTGGCTGCAGATTGCGTGCCGGACGGGCGCATGACCGGCGGCGGTGTGCTGCGCATCGACGGCCTGAGCGACCGCGCCACGCTCGCGCGCGCCAACGACACTGCACGCCCGGTGCGCTTGCAACTGCGCGCACTGGGCAGCGAAGCGCGCATCGACTGGCTGCTGGATGGCCGCTGGATCGCGCAGACCAACGGACGACAAGGATTCCAGCGCGACTTCGAAGAAGTCGGGATGCATACGCTTACCGCAATGGCCAGCGATGGTGCATGGACGCAGGTGCGTTTTCGCGTTTTGCGTTGAGCACCGCAGCAGCGTGATCGATCGCTAGGGAAGCTCTGAACAAAGCAGCATGATCTGCGACAATCGATCAACGAACCGAGCGGACGATTTCGATGCAGCTGACCTTCGGCGATGCGGAGTACAACGGCAAGCGCAAGCAGACGCGGCGCGAGGTA
>NZ_LYMI01000017.1 GCF_001660815.1 Xanthomonas nasturtii | reverse complement strand
TTGACGCCGCTTCGTTTCGACCCGAAGGTTTTCTGCGAAGCGAGCCGGCCATATTAGCAGGCTTTTCATCCTCGTCAACCCCTCGTGAAGAGGAAGTTGCCGCCGCTGCACCTCAATCCGCCGTAGCGTCTTTCCGTGTAGCGAGCCGCCCATCATAGCCGGCTTTTCCGTTTCGTCAACACCTTGTGATGTTTCCGATTCGCCTCGTTCGTTGTTGCGGTGCTTCAAGAAGCGCCGCCGTCCAGAGCGAGGCCGCGCAGTTTATCGAGACTGTCGAGAAGTGCAAGCACTTTTTGACACTGACATGACACGGCCCGCACTGCGTCTGGAGACGGTGCCGATTGCACATGCCCATGCGCCCTTTACGGCAGCGTTGCTGCTCTCTAGCTGGAGCAGATCCCTGCCTGGATCAGAAACCTGCCTGCAGAGTTCCTTCTTATGGATGCGGTGCTGCGGTATCGATCGTTGGCGTGCTCGGTGAGAATGCATGCATTCGATCGAGCGATCCTCATGCCTGCTTCCCGCAGTCTGTTCCGCGACCTGTCCCTGCCTGCGATTGCCGCCGGCTTTGTCACCGTACTGGTGGGGTTTGCCAGTTCTGCGGTGATCGTCTTCGAGGCGGCGCGGCATCTGGGGGCCGATCAGGCGCAGGTCGCTTCGTGGATGTGGGCGCTGGGCATCGGCATGGGCGTGACCTGTATCGGCTTGTCGCTGCGCTACCGCGTCCCGGTGGTGACGGCCTGGTCCACGCCAGGTGCGGCGATGTTGATCGGCAGTGCTGCGGGGGTGCCGCTGCGTGAGGCGGTCGGTGCGTTCGTGTTGGCTGCGGTGTTGGGAATTGTGGCCGGGTTTTCGGGGCTGTTCGAGCGGGCGATCCGGCGTATCCCGATGTCACTTGCCTCGGGACTGCTGGCCGGGGTGTTGCTGCGCTTTGGCCTGGACCTGTTCGTGGCGATGCAAACCCAGGTGCTGCTGGCGCTGGCGATGCTGGTCACCTATCTGTGCGGGCGGCGCTGGTTTGCGCGCTATGCGGTGATTGCGACCTTGTTGGTGGGCATTGCGATCGCTGCCAGCCTCGGGCTGCTGCATCCGGGGACAGTGCATCTGGAATTGGCCCGTCCGGTACTGGTGGTGCCGTCGCTGTCGTGGGCGGCGCTGTTCGGTCTGGCGATTCCGTTGTTCGTGGTGACCATGGCCTCGCAGAACGTCCCGGGCGTGGCGGTGATCCGGGCGTCCGGCTATGCGGTGCCGATTTCGCCGACGATCGGCTGGATCGGTGCGGTCAATACGGTGCTGGCACCGTTCGGTGGCTTTGCGTTGAACCTGGCGGCGATTACCGCGGCGATCTGCATGGGCCGCGAAGCGCACGAAGATCCGGCACGGCGCTACACCGCTGCAGTGAGCGCAGGGGTGTTCTATGTGGTGATCGGCTTGTTCGGTGCGACCGTGGCGGCGGTGTTTGCGGCCTTCCCTCGTGAGCTGGTGATGGCCATTGCCGGGATCGCCCTGTTGAGCACCATCGGCAATAGCCTGGCGGTGGCCCTGCG
The DNA here is from genome assembly GCF_001660815.1 of Xanthomonas nasturtii. GTDB lineage: Bacteria > Pseudomonadota > Gammaproteobacteria > Xanthomonadales > Xanthomonadaceae > Xanthomonas > Xanthomonas nasturtii. The sequence continues at coordinate 74,835 of NZ_LYMI01000017.1, read as the reverse complement.
CGAGGATAACGAGCGCGAAGCGGCGCTGATCACCTTTCTGGTAACCGCCTCCGGACTGACGCTGGGTGGGATCGGCGCTTCGTTCTGGGGGCTGGTGGCCGGAACGATCACGTTGTTGGTGTTGCGGCCGAAAACGGTGGCATAGCGCATAGCCGCTGTGCGTTGAGTAAGGGGTGGCAGGCGCCTGCGGCTGGGCTGCGATGCCGCGCGGCAACAAAGGAAGGCAGGCAGTCCGCCACGGCCATGACGATGAATGCGACGGTACTTATTCCGGGTCGCGCAATTGCAGCAGCCAGTGCGCAGTCACGCCGCTGGGGCTGGGCAAGGGTTCGAGATGAAACTGGCGATAGACCGGCAAGCCGTCCCGGGTCCGCAGCGGCAAGGTGACGTAGGCCGCGCGGCCTTGGCGTAGCGCTTCCTGCAGGACGTCCACCTTGGCGGCGGCCGCGTCGTTGGCCAGCAAGGTGACGATGTCGCAGCCGATCAGGTCGGCAACTTCGGACTGGCTGAGCTCGGCGAACGCCGGGTTGACGAACATCAGCCGGTGCGCAGCGGTGGCGCCGCGTTCGATGATGGCCACGCCGTCGCGCAGCCGCGACAGCGAGGCTTCCAGCAAGGTGAAGTCCTGCTGGAAGCGCTTGCGCTCCATCAGTTCGATCAGCACGCGCAGGCTGCGCGCCGACTCCAGATGCAGCGGCGACCAACGCCGCGCGCGGCCGCGCACGGTCTGCTGCCACAGGTCGAAGCTCTTGCGCGGCGACAGGCGCGAATTGGGAATGTCCTGCAACTTCGCCAGCTGCGGGTTGCCGGCCCATTTGACCTGCTGCACCTGTTCGCGACGTGTCCACAGCAGGGCGCTGCGCGATTGCGGCATCAGCGGGACGAAGATGAAACCGGCCGCCAATGGCGCGAGGTCGGCCAGCTCCGGAAACATCTCGCCGATGGCATCCACATGCAGGGCGCCGACCGCATCCTCGCGCAGCGCGTCGTGGTGCTTGGATTCGAGATGGTCGCGGATGCGCCGCAGCGCTGCGACATCGGGCGTGCTGCCGTGGCGGCTGATCTCTTCGCCATGGAACACCGCCACGCCGTCGGCGTCGACCACGTCCATCAGGTCCGGCGCCATGTCGGCGAGCATGTCCACGGTGAGGTGTTCGGCGTCGTTGAAATCGGTGATCAGTTTTTCGCGGATGGTGAGCAGCACCGATTCCAGCCGCGCACGCGTCACCGCCTGCAGCGCACCGATGCGCCCGGCCAGCGCGCGCGTGACCGCATCGGTGGCATCGCGCATGGCATGGCTGGTGAAATGCGGGCTGTAGTGGTGACAGGAAATCAGCCCCCACAACGCGTCGTTGACCACGATCGACGACACCAGGGTGGCGCTGACACCCATGTTGGCCAGGTATTCCAGATGCACCGGCGAGACGCTGCGCAGGCTGACATCGCTCAGGTCCACCGGCGTGCCCAGGCGCGGGTGCAGGGTGGGTTCGATCGGCGAGGGCTGATACCGCACATCGGCGATCTGGCGCACGCGGTTGCGCAGGTACAGCGCGCGCGCCTGCGCGGGGATATCGCTGGCCGGGTAATGCAGGCCGAGATAGGCCTCCAGCTCGGGCTGGCGCGCTTCGGCGATGACATCGCCGTTCCACTCTTCGTCGAAGCGGTAAATCATCACCCGATCAAAGCCGATCATGCTGCGCAGGCCCTTGGCCGCGCGCACCGCCGCTTCTTCGATGCCCGAATCGCGCTCGATGCTGCGCACCAGCGGCAGCGCTTCGCGCAGGGTGACATCCATCAGGCGCGCATCGCGCGGTTCGATTTCGATCAGCCACTGCTCCGGATACAGATGCCAGGCGGCGACCCAGGGGTGCGCGGTGGGCGCACTGCGCTGCGGGAAGCGCACCTCCACGTGCAGCAGGTGCTGCGGTTGATCGTCCACCGCGCAGGGTTGTGCATCGGGCACCTCCAGCACCTGGGTGTAGGGCATGCCCAGCAAGGCGTGCATCGGCACGCCGAGCAGCTCGGCGGCGGTGCTGCTGGCCTGCACGATGCGGCCGTCGGCCGGTTCGATCACCAGCAACACGCCGTAGGGCTGGATCAGGCCGGGGATGTGGATCGGCTCACGCGCGCAGACATCCATATCCAGGGGTTCGGTGGGCTGATTCACGGGTGCGGCTCCGCTGCAAGGCAGGTGTGGAAGTGGGCAAACATGGCCAGCGCGCCGTCGATGGCGGCGCCGCGCGCGGATGCGGTGTCGAGACGTCGATCCAGCACCGCCTGAAAGCGGCGCCAGCCGGCCGGGTCGTCGTCGGCCAGTTCGAAATAACCCAAAGCGCCGGCCAGATCGGGCTGCTGCTTGCGCAGGCTGCGCGCGATGACCCGCCCGCCCAGTTGCGCGCCTTCGATGACATACAACATGCCCCAGCGCGCGGCATCGTCGGCGATCGCAGGCAGCGCGGCAGGCAGGTCCGGTTGCTGGCCGAGCGCGCGCAGATCCTCGCGCAGGGCAGGCACGCGGCGGCGGTAGTGCCAGCCGTTGCCGACCAGGGTGGTGAGCCAGTCGCTGAGGTGCTCTTCGAAGCCGGTCAGCAAGGCGTGGTGGCGACGCAGAATCTGCGCATAGGCAGCCGAACCAATCTGCCCCTGCGCCAGCGCCTGCATCAGCGGGACCGCCTCGACCAGGCGATGGGCGTCCTGGGTGGCATGGCGCAGCGCGAGCGCGGCCGATGGCGGAACTGCCAGCGCGTCAGAAGACATAAGGGCTCAAGGCAGTGCCGCGGCACGAAGGACACCAGCCTAGCAGCGCCCGCGCAAATCAGAAAAAGCGGACGCGAGCGCAAGCTGAATAGGTTGGCATCATGCCTGCGCTGCGGGCGTGGTGCCGGCGCCCCGCCCTGCCCGTTTCCAGGCCATGCCCCAGCCTGCGGCAAGCAGCAAACCAGCTAGCAACCACGGCGCGCCGGGAAGGTGCAGCGGCGCACCGCTGCCGATAAACCAGGCGAACACGTTGGCGAACAGCAACGGGCCGGCGATGCCGGCCAGGCTGACCAGACTGGTGAGCGCGCCCTGCACGCGGCCTTGCGCGTCGGCGCCGACGTCGCGGGTGATCAGGGCCTGCGCAGCCGGCGCGGCGATGGCCCACAACGCACTGATCGGCACACCGATCAGGAACGTGGTGCCGCTGTCGGCCAGCCCATAGATGACAAAGCCGATCACCCCGCAGCCCAGCCCCAGCATTAAGGCGCGGCGTTCGCCAAGCCAGCGCACCAGGCGGCCGACCAGCAATGCATTGACGATGATGCTGCACACGCCAACCCCGGCCAGCACCCAGCTCACTTCGCGCGGGCCCCAGTGATATTGGTAGCCGGCGAACAGCACGAAGATGCTGGGATAGACGTAGTGCGCCAGGTTGGCCAGGAACACCACCGAGGCCAGGCCGAACACCTGCGGGTAGCGGCGCAGCAGCTTGAGCGCGCCGAGCGGATTGGCGTGCGTCCACTCCAGCCGCGCGGTGCGACGTTCGGCAGGCAACGATTCGGGCAACACGAACCAGCCGTACAGCACGTTCAACAAGGCCAGCCCAGCAGCGAACCAGAACGGCCAACGCAGCCCGATGCTACCCAGCCAGCCGCCGATCAATGGGCCGGCGACAAAGCCAATGCCGAACGCGGCGCCGAGCATGCCGAACGCGCCGGCGCGTTTCTCGGCAGGGGTGACGTCGGCGATGTAGGCGTTGGCAGTGGAAAAGCTGGCCGAGCACATGCCGGAGATCACCCGCGCCAGCAGCAGCATCGGCAGGCTGTGGGCGATGGCCATCAGGATGAAATCCAGCCCCAGCCCCAGGCACGACAGCAGGATCACCGGTCGGCGGCCGAAGCGATCGGACAAGGCACCCTGCAGCGGCGAACAGACGAACTGGATGGCGGCGAACAGGAAGCCGAACCAGCCGATCCAGCCGGCGGCCACCACGTAGTCGCCGCCGGTGAAATGCCGCACCAGATCCGGGAGCACCGGAATGATCACGCCGAACGACAGCACGTCGATCAGCACGGTGATGAAGATGAAGATCAGCGCGGCGCGGCGGCGCAACGGGGCGTGAGCGGAATCGGCGGGGAGAGACATCGCGCGGCCCAGGGTGGCGAGGTGGGGAGTTTAGCTGCGGATTGGATCGGATCTGTGTGGGTGACGGCGTGGGAGTGTGATGCGCAGGAGTAGTGTGGTCGGTGCGCTGGGCTGGACTGAACTAGGCCGCAGCAGATGTGCGCGTGATCGATCTGCGGAGATCGCTTGGGCCTGATGGAGCTGTGCGGATCGGGTTTGAGCGATTTGATACGTGGAGTGAGATTGCAGCCGATTTTTTATCTGGAAGTCGTGCTGGAGGTGCAGGTGCTTTGGGCGGGAGTCGTTGCTGAAACCGTACCCTCATCCGCCCTTCGGGCACCTTCTCCCGGTGGGAGAAGGGAGTGGTTGTGCAATGCGCTTTGCGTGCCCCTTCGCCTGCCCGCCTGCCGGTAACCCGGTTCCTGCCGTCGATCCCGCCCGCAGACACATTGAAGACGCTGGTGCGTTCGGCTGGAGTTATTGCTGAAACCGTACCCTCGTCCGCCCTTCGGGCACCTTCTCTTTCGGGAAAAGGGAGTGGGTGGCGAGATGCGTTTGCATGCCCCTCTCCCGTCGGGAGAGGGGGTGGGGTGAGGGTACGGAAGCTGCGTGTGGTGATGCTGAGCGCCCATCCCTATGGTTAGGCTGCGCTGCTCATCTAAACCTTCGCCCGTCTGAGTTGCTCATCCAAACCTTGGCCGGTCTGAGGTCTGCTGACTTTCGCCCGCCGCATTCTTCGAGCAGGTTGCAGTCCAAGACATGCGCGGCGCTCAGAAAGAGCGCGCTTGATCGCGACGCCTGCGCCGAATCGAATGGAGAGCGCATCACTACGCAGCATCCATTGACCAGCCGCAGCCCGTAAACGCTCTGCGCGCCGGGCTGGGTGGGCCTGCGCCTCGCCAGCCGTAGCAGCGACCCCGGATTATTCGACGCTGATGGTCTGGGTCAGGGTGTGGCTGGCGCCGGGGGCGAGTTCGATCACGTCCGGGCCGGCGTTGGCCGCTTCCAGGCAGACGTAGTCGCGCCAGCCCTCGCCCACGTCGGCCATCTTCTTGCCGGCCTCTTCGCCCGGGTTCCAGGCCACCAACGAACGGCTGCCTTCGGTGGCGATGACGATGCGGCGGCCGAGTACCGGGTCGGTGAGGGTGTAGCGGCCACCTGCATTGGTGTAGATGCGGTCGCTGCGGCCGGGGTCGCGTGGGTCGCGCAGGCTCCAGTCGCCTTGCTGGCGGTGGGCGGTGGCGTAGTTCTCGTATTTATCGAGGTAATCCAGCCCGTCCAGGCCCTGCACGCTGACCTTGAGCGCATCGCCAACGCGGAAATAGTTGTGCAGCGCCTGGGTGAACCGCACCGCGGCGGCGCTGGTGTTTTCGGTAATCAGGCGTTGCTCCAGCGTGCGGCCGATGCGCAGCGTCATGCGCAGGCGCAGCGCCAGGTCGTCGAAGCGCGGCGGGGTGAGCGTCAGCACCACGGTGCCGTCGTCTTCGCGGCGGCTTTCGGTAAGTTGCCACGCCACCGTGCGCACGAAGCCGTGGGCGGGCACATCGCCGGTCTGGTCCTGGCGGCCGAAATACGGCCAGCACACCGGCGCGCCGCCGCGGATCGGGGTGGGCGGTTGCTGGGCGGTGGGCGACAGCCACATCACGTCCTGCCCGCCCTTGGGCACGAATGACAGCAGCTGGCCGCCGAACAGGCTGATGGCGGCGGTGGAGAACGGGGTGTCGATCAGCAGCGACGGAAAGCCGTGGAAATCGCCTGTGGTCAGGCCGGTGGTGTCGGACATGGGGGATGCCTTGTGGACGATGGGGGATTGGGCGAAGGCGGGGTACGCGGCCGGCAGCCTGAACGCGGTGGCGCGCACTGCAGCGGCGCCGGTGAGCGCTGGGGCGGCACGCAGCGCGGTGAGGATGCGCTGGCCGGGCCGGCCGTCGGCCGGTTGCAGGCCCAGGCGGGTCTGTTCGACCTGGATGGCGCGGCGGGTGGCGCTGCCGACCATGCCGTCGGCTTCGCCGATCTGATGACCGCGGGCGAGCAGCAACTGCTGCAGCTCGCGCCGTTCCGGGCGGCCCAGGCCGGGATCGTCGGTGGGCCAGGCAGCGACCAGGCCGGGGCCGCCGCGCAGGCGGTCGGCCAGCAGGGCGATCGACAGCGCGTAACTTTCCGCGGCGTTGTAGGCGTAGATCGCATCGTAGTTGCGGAACACCAGGAAGGCCGGGCCGGTGGCGCCGGCCGGCAGCAGCAAGGCGGCGGGGGTCTCGGCCGGCAGCCCGCTGGGGGCGAGCGGTTTGCCATCGGTGCCGAGCAGGCCGGCGTTTTGCCAGGCCCGCAGTGGCTGGCGGCGGGTGCGGCCGGCCTTGCTGGCGTCGAAGCCGCGCGGTAGCGTGACTTCCATTCCCCACGGGCGGGCACGCTCCCAGCCGGCCTTGACCAGATAGTTGGCGGTGGAGGCCAGTGCGTCGGGAATGCTGGCAACCAGATCGCGGCGGCCGTCACCATCGCCATCCACCGCGATGCGGGCATAGGTTGACGGCATGAACTGGGTCTGCCCGAACGCGCCGGCCCAGGAGCCGGTGAGCCCATCGGCGGACAGATCGCCTTGCTGCAGCAGGCCGAGCAAGGCGAGCAATTCGCCACGGAAGAACGGCTGGCGGCGGCCTTCGCACGACAGCGTGGCCAGCGACACCAGTAACGGGCGCTTGCCGGTGACGCGGCCGTAGTCGCTCTCCACGCCCCATACCGCCACGATGGTGGCCGGGTCCACGCCGGTCTGTTCGGACAGGCGGGTCAGCAGCGCGCGGTGGGTGACCAGCATGGCCTGGCCGTCGGTGACGCGCTGGCTGTCGACCAGGCTGGCCAGGTAATCCCAGATCGGTGTGGTGAATTCGGGCTGGGCATCCAGCAGCGGCAGCACGCTGGTATCGGGCGCAAGGCCAGTGGTGAAGCGCTGGAAGCTGGCGGCATCCACGCCCTTGGCGGCAGCCTGGGTCTGCAGGCCGGCCAGGCAGCGATCGAAGGCCGGATCGGCACAGGCAGCCAGCGGCAGCAGTCCGATAAATAACGGCAGTGCGCGCCGGGGCAGCGTCATGGCGCGGTGGCCGGCGGATGGGCGGACGTCATGCGATGGAGCGCTCCTGCGCAACTGGTCGAGCTGCCGAGCATAGCCAACCTGGCTGGTTGCAGGCGTGCAGGTGGTCGCGAGGAGGATGCGTCGCGAGGTGGAGCCCGCTGCAGTCGGTGCCGCTGGTAGTGCGGTTGGCCCGACGGGCCTAGCTGCCGTCGCCGGTGATCCCGGTCAGCAGCGACAGGGCCGGCGTCGATGCGGCGCCATCGGCCATCCGGCGCGTGCGGGCACGGCGCGGGGCATCGTGGCGCGGGCCGAAGCGAATCAGCGCAGTGGCCACGCAGGCAGGTAGCACAATCGCGAACACGACTGCCGCCAGGAACACCCATTGCCAGAGATTGAAGCTTGCCATGATCCGAGTCCCACCCCGCGGCGGAGTTCGCCGGCGCGGCAAGCTTCCGGGATCGGCTGCGAACGTGGCGTCGACAAACGGCGGGGCTGGGTGCCGTTTGTCGGGCTGAACCGGCTTTCTGGGCTGCGCATTGGAGTGCAGACGGGTCGGTTGCCTGCGCGCGGGTGCAGACGCGGTTGGGGTTGCTTGGGCTGCGGTAGCAACTGGGCCGGGTCGTGCTCAGCGCGCGTCGAGGTAGTACCAGTGGCGGGCTTCGCGCACGAAACGGCTGTGTTCGGTCATGCGCACCGCGCTGCCGCCACCGATGCGATAGCGCGCCAGAAAGATCACTTCGGCGGTGTCGGGGCCGGTCGCGAGGACGCGCTGCACGGTCAGGCCAAGCCAGGTGGTGCGCCCGCCTTCGTCCAGCGACAGCTCCGGTGGGCGCGTGGACGGATGCCAGCTGGCCAGCAGGTAGGCGGTATCGCGGCGCACATAGGCGCTGTAGCGGGCGCGCATCAGGGTCTCGGCGTCGGGCGCGGCGCCGCCGGCGTGGTAAGGGCCGCAGCACTGCGTGTAGTTGGCGGGGCGGCCGCAGGGACAGGGATCGGTGGGTGTAGGGGTTGGCATGCGGGGATTGTGCGGGATGGCATTGGGGATTGGGGCGTTGTCAACAGCCTTTTATCGAACAACACGAGGGCTTGGCCCCGTACCCTCACCCCAACCCCTCTCCCGCGGGAGAGGGGCTTTGGATGCCGTGATCTGATGCTGCACCGTCTCCGTTGGCGTGTGCGTGGGTGACACGGGGCAGGCATCGGCTCGCTACTGCTGATGCTGATACTGCAACTCCCGACGCGGCTACACCTGCCGCGATTGCGTTAGCTTTTACTGCGGCGCGCGACCTCGGTGCACTGGCTATGCTGTCGCCCCCGTTGCGTGGAGCGTGGCCTTGCTGGAATTGATTCCCACCGAATTGCCCTGGCTGCTGTGCATCGCATTCGTTGCCGGGCTGGTGGATGCGGCGGTGGGTGGCGGTGGGTTGATCCAGTTGCCGGGCCTGTTTGCGACGCTGCCGCAGCAGGCGCCGTCGCTGATTCTGGGCACCAACAAGTTCAGCGCGATGTTCGGCACCGGTGCGTCGGCGTGGCGGTATGCGCGCAACGTGCGCTTTCCGTGGCGGCCGGTGCTGTATGCAACGGTGGCGGCGTTCACGTTTTCATTTCTGGGCGCGACCGCCGTCAGCCTGATGCCCAAGCAGGCGGTGCGGCCGCTGATCCTGATGCTGCTGATCGCGATGTTGATCTACACGCTGATCAAGAAGGACTTCGGCGCGCTGCATCGGCCACGCCAGATCGGCCGGCGCGAACTGGCCACCGCAGTGGCGATGGGCGCGGCCATCGGGTTCTACGACGGATTCTTCGGCCCGGGCACGGGCAGCTTTCTGATCTTCCTGTTCATCCGCTTTTTCGGGCTGGACTTCCTGCGCGCTTCGGCGGCGGCCAAGGTGGTGAACCTGGCCACCAATCTGGCAGCGCTGTCGTTCTTTTTGCCCAACGGGCAGGTGATGCTGGCGATCGGTATCCCGATGGCGGTGGCGAACGTGGCCGGCGCGGTGGCCGGCACGCGGATGGCGTTGCGCGGTGGCACGCCGTTGATCCGCAAATTATTCCTGGTGCTGGTGATCGTGCTGATCGGCAAGATGGGCGGGGATCTGCTGCGCTGAGGGACCGACGCGTCTGCGGCTACCGCAGGGTTGGCGCAGTCAGCGCAGCCTGCATGCGCGGCCAGGCGTAGCTCCAGTCGATACGTTCCTGCTCCAGCCTGGGTGCGGCGCCGAAACGGCCATCGCGCAGGCCGGTATAGAGCGCCTGCTCATCGGCCGTCAGCGCGGCCAGGCGTTGCGCACGGTGCGGCCGTGGTTCGTGGCCCCACAGCGCGCGAGGGGTGGCGTGCAAGGTGGCTTCATCCATCAACACGGCACGGGTCTGCGGGGCATGCATGCGGAGCCGATGCAGGATCGCCAGGCCATGGGTGTCGATGTCACCCCAATAGAACAGTGGCATTTCGCGCAGCCAGCCGACGCTGCGCACATAATCGAGCGCGTAACCTCGGGCCATCAGCACTGCGGTCCCTGGCAAGAATTCGCAGGCCAGGCCGGTCTCGAGATTTTCGACGATCAGCATGCGCGTGATCGGCAAGCGCAGCGCGGCCAGTTGGTCGATCGGCACGGTCAGATCGTTCAAGCCGCCGAGCTGGACGCATAACGCCGGGTCGAGCAGGCGCAGGCGCACGCGGTCGGGCGCCTTGAGCAAGCCGGACAGGCTGTCGAAGCTGCGCGGTTCGGTCAGTCCGCGCAGCCCGGCCAGCCAGTCGGCGATGATGCCGCGATGGGCATGCACCCATTTGCTGTCGATGCCGGCGATCGGCAGCTGACGCAGGAACAGGCCGCTGTCGCGGTGACGGTGCAGCCAGTCGACGACATCGGCCATCCGCTCGATCTCGGTCTGCGCGCCGTCGGCCAGCAGATCGAACTGGCGACGCAGACGCGCGGCCAGGCCGACGGCGTCCGGCCAACGCCGCAGCAGGCTGGCGCAACGTGCGCTGGCACGCTGCCAGCGCTCATGTTCCTGCAGCGCGGCGGCGGCCTCGGCCGGGGTAGCGCACACCCAGGTCTGCGGCAGCTGTTGCGGCCCCAATTGCGGCCAGGACACGTGCCGCATCTCCACGCGCCCCGGCAGCCCGGCGCGCTGCCAGGCCCGCAACCACGCGCCGAAGGCGTCGAACCGTGCACTGGCCTGGGCCTGGGTGGGGGGATGCAGTGCGATCGGCCGCGGCGCGGCAGCGCCGATCAGCCAGTCGCCACGGTGGCGTTGCCATTGCCCGCGCAGGGCCTGCAGCGCGGCAGGCGGCAGCAGCATGCAGTGAGCGCGGGCCATCGGCTCACCCCTGCCCGGCAACCGCATCGGTGGCATCGGCGCCGCTGCGGGTGCGCTCGGGCAACCTGAGCCGGCGCGACTGCTCGTCGTATTCGATCAGCAGCACCCCCGAATCGTGACGGCCGCTGATCTCTACGAAACAGGCGCCGCCGATGAACGGCTCCAACGTCATCACCGATTTCAAGGGCGTGGCCACCACCATCTGAAAGCCGAAATTTTCGAAGATGTTCATCGCCAGCGCAGTGAATTCGTTATCGGCCTTGTCGAAGGCTTCGTCCAGCACCACGGCTGCATAGCGCGGCAGTTCTCCGTCTTCGCCGCCGAGCTGGTAACGCAGCGCGGCGGCCAGGCAGGTCGTTGCCAGCTTCTGGCGCTGACCGCCGGACTTGCCGGCGCCGCTGCGGTAGATTTCCACCTGTTGCCGCGTGGCCGCGTCCAGTTCGACGCCGACGAATTCGACATGCAGGCGGACGTCCAGCACCAGCTCGCGCCAACGCTTGTCTTCGCCCTCCTGCGAGCCGAGTTTGCCCACCAGCTGGCGCAGCACGGAAAATTGCTGTTCGGCCACCTCGCGCTGTTCGGTCTGGTGGTGGCCGAGCACATCGCGCAGGCGTTGATGGAATTCGATCACCTCCGGCAGGCGGCGGTCGCTCAATTCGATGGTCAGCAAGGTGCCGTGATTGAACGGCACCTGTTCCAGGCTGGCATTGACCTCGTCCAGGCGCTGGGCGATCGATTTGCGCGCCTCGGCGGTATGCCGTTGCAAGGCGAGCAGGTTGTTCTTGCTCTGGCTTTGCAGCAGATCGAAGAAACGTGCCTCGTGCTGCGGCAGGCCATCGCGTTCCAGCCGCTGCAGGCGGGCGAGGAAATCGTCGGCGCCTTCCAGGGTCGGGCTCAGATCGCCGCTGTCTTCGGGCCATTGCTGGCAATAGCGGCGGAAGCAGCCGAGCAGCAGTTGCTCGAGGCGGGTGAGTTCGTCCTTGCTGAGCGCCAGCTGCGCATCCAGGCCGCGTTCGAGATGACGGAAGCGCTCCTGCAACGTGTCCAGGCTCACCTCGCCGAGCGTCTGCAGGCGCTCGGCCAGACCCTGCTGCTGTAACGGCGTCACTACGCGTGCGTTTGCATCTGCGCATTCCAGATGCTGTTTTTCCAGGCGGGTGCGCTCGGCGCCCAGCGTGATCCGCTCGGTGCGCACGCCCTCGAAGGTACGCGTGGCCTGCACGATGTCGGTGCGGGTGCGATCGATCGCCTCGCCCAGCGCGCGCAGGTTGGCATCGCCTTCGCGCAGTTGCTGCAGCGTGTCGGCGATCTGGCTCAACCGCTGCAGCGAGGCGGCCACATCGATTTCTTCCCAGCTCAGATTGACCAGGGTGTTGTAGGCCAGGCGGCGCGTCCCGTCGCGCTCGCGCTGTGCGCGCAGACCGGCCACCTCGGCATCGCAGTTGGCGATGCGCTGCGCCAGCTCCTGACCTTCGCGTTCGAACAGCGCCAGCTTGTCGCGGTTGTCGAAACCCAGCAACCAGCGGCGGCGGTCGCCGACGGCATGACGATCGTCTTTTTCGTAGCGCTCGCCCGGATGCTTGACCTGGCCCTCGCGCGTGATGGCGCGCTCGGCGTGGCGCAAGGCCTTGGCGTTGTCCACGCAGTCGTAATCGAAGCGTTTGCCCAGCTCGCGGCGCAGCCAGCCGGCGAAGGCATGCTCGCGCAGCTGCAACTTGTGCAGCAACGAGGCGGCGCCGGGTTCGCGCCCGCTCAGCGCCGGCTCGTTGCCACGCACGCGGTAATACACCAGCCGCGTGCCCAGGTGGGTGCGGTTGACCCAGTCGGCGACCTCGGCGTAATGCCGCTCGTCCACCAACAACGATTGCGCAAACCCATGCAGTACGCGTTCGATGGCGCCGCGCCAGGCCGACGCGTCGTCGCGCACCTGGGTCAGCTCGCCGACGAACGGCAGCGCCGCCTCGGGCACGCCGGTGTCGGCGCTCAGGCGCGCGCGCAGGCTCTGCATCGGGGCGGGGATATTGGAAGGATTGCGGGTCAGCGCCTCGATTTCCGCACGCACTTCGGCAAAGCGTTTGCTGTCCTCGTGCTTGCCGGCCAGGCGTTCGCTGATGGCTTCATCGAGCGCGGCGGCGGCACGTTGGCCGTCTTCCAGCGCCACGCGTGCCTGGGCGGTCTGTTCGGCAAAGCCATGCGCGCTGCCGGCCAGTGCCTGTTGCAGTGCGCGGCAGGCCTGCTCGGCCTGCGCACGCTTGGCGGCACGGCGGTCGCGCTCGGCCTGCAGCTGGGTCTGTTCGCGCTCCAGCGCATCGATGCGTTCGCCGCCCTGGGCGCGGCGCTGCGCCTCCAGGTCGTCCAGATGGCGGGTGTGGTTGTCCAGGGCCGCCCGGCGTTGGCCCTCTTCGCCGGCCAGCCCACGGTCCTGCACGTCCAGTTCCTGCAGCCGTGCATCCAGCAGTGCGAGCCGGCGCTGTTCGCGATAGGCATCGATGCCGAGTTTGAGTTCTTCCAGTTCGCTGCGCTGGCGGCGCAGCTGCAGCAGCTCGGCGTGGTGGGCGCGGGCAGGCAGCAGGGTTTCCACCTGGCGACGCGCGGTCACCACCGCATGGTGGGCGCCATCGAGTTCGGCGAAGTCGCCGACCAGGCGTTCGGCCGCATCGAAGGTCTTGGGTTCTTCCAACATGAAACCGCGCAGGAAGGCGTTGAGATCGCCCAGATTCTTCGCCGATTGGGTCTTGTGCAGCAGGCGCAGCGCCATCTCGTTGTGGATGCCCAGCTGGTGGCGGAAGCGTTCGGCGTAGCCGGCGAAACTGTCGAAGTGGTGCACGTCCTGCAGGCGCTGCTTGAGCTTGCGCAGATCCAGATCGAAGCCGGCCAGATCCTGCGCCACATCGAAGGCGCGCTCGGCCACCATGTAGTGCTTGCGGACATCACCGGTGGCCGCGCTGCTGCCGGCGATCCAGAACAGCCGCACCAGGCTGACCACGCGGTCTTCGCCGTTGCGGTATTCCAGCACCAGTGCGGTCCAGGTGGCGCCCTTGCGCAGATATTGCGTGGCGATTTCGCCGGAGGCGCTGTCCTGCTGGTCGGCCCAGGCGCCGCGCACGTACGACACCAGGTTGCGGTCGCGGCCGCTGCGCTCGGCCTCGCGCGCGGCGGCGTTGAAGTCGACGATGCTGGGCGGGGTGAGCAGTGCCGACATCGCGTCCAGCAAGGTGGATTTACCCGAGCCGGAGCGGCCGACGAACAGAAAGCCGCGTTCGGCGATCGGCACTTCGGTCAGGCCGGAAAACGTGCCCCAGTTGTAGACCTGCAGACGCCGCATGCGAAATTGCTGCAGACGCGGGTCGGGCAGGTCGTTGCCGAACAGGCTGGAAGAGGCGGCGGAAGTCATCAGTTACTGTCCAGAATGTGCAAAAAAAAGCGCCGGCGGGTGCTGTAGCGACTCGGCACCCGCAGCGCTAGGTGCGCGCGGTCGGCGCGTCGGTGTCGGTGTCTGCCGGGCCTTCGCGCAGTTGGCGATAGACCTGCCCCAGCGCCGCGACATCTTCGGCCGAGAACAGCAGCTTGAGTGCGGGCGACACTTCATAGCGCGCCTCGTCGCCGCGCAACCGGGTGAGCACGTGGTTGTCCTTCATCTTCTGCACCGCCGTGGCCACCCGGCGCAGGAAGCCGGCGCGGTCGGTGGAGAGATTCTTTTCGTACACGGCCAATGCATCGCTCAGCTCTGCGTCTTCCACCACCGCACGCACGCCGCGCGCGTCGGCGTCGGCGTCGGCCAGTTGCTGACGCAGATGCAGCAGCAGCACCGAGTCGATGAAGGTCAGCGGCGAGGAACGCAGCAGCACCGGGGCGTCCAGCTCGCCGGTGTCCGCCTGGCGGGTGAAGGCGATGCCGGCCTCGCGATCGAGCACCAGCTCAAGGAATAGCTCGGCCAGGGCGCTGCGGATTACCGCCTCGCTCCGCAGCAAGGCCGGCCACAGGCGGCCATGCCGCTGTGCGTCCACGCTGGGGCCGCTGAGCAACTGGCACAGCGCCCGCCGCGCCTCGATCGACAGCTGCCCGGTGTCGCCCGGAAACAGGCCGTTGGCCGGCGTCGGTGACGGATCGGCCAGCGCGGTAGCGGTGGCGTCGGCGTCGATCTCGTCCGGATCATGTCCGTGGTCATGGTCGTGCTCAGGCCAGTTCATGGCGTTTCTCCCGGGTAAACCAGATCAACGGAATGCGCGCGCGACGCCATTGGCCGTCGCTGCCGCGCCAGTGCGCCAGTTCGAACTGGTCGGCGTCGACCACGCCGTGACGCGTGCCTAGCGACAGATAGCCGATGACGCTGCCCAGCCCCTGCGTGGCCTGGCGCTGCTCCAGTGCCTGGGCGATGGAAACCTGCGGCCGGGCGTCAAGCAGCTCGAACAGATCGCGGCGCAGGCTGCGGAAGTCGATCTCCGACTGCGCGACCAGATCGCCCACGCTGTCCAGCGAGATGGCCGCTGCCTCGTTACGCTGGATGTTGCCATCGACCTGCTGCTGGCGCGGGTCGTGCAGGCGCCATTGCGCCAGCGAGCGCAGCCGGCTGGTGGTCAGCATCAGATCGCGGCCGATCAGGCGCTGCGCCGGTACGTGCTCGCGCAGGCTGAGCGCATCGGCCTGCGCCTGCTTGAGCAGGCGGTTGAGCCGGCGCTGTTCCAGGTAACCGCGGCTCTGCACGAAGCCGCGCAGGCTGCGCGCGAAATGCTGCATGACATCGTGCACCTGCCCGCCGCGCTCGAGCATGGTGCCGGTGAGCCCGCGCAGAAAGCTGCGTTCGCGCCGGTCCAGCTTGCGCGCGAAGGCACGCCCCAGCACGGTCTCCAGGGCCGCGTCCAGCTGCGCGCTCTGTTCAGCGTCGTTGAGCAGCGCCCAGAATGCCTGAAAGCTGCGTCCTGCGTCGCTGTCACCGATCACGTCCACGCCTTCGAACAGCCGGGTCAGCACGTCGCCGCGCTCGCCCTCGTCGTCGATGATGCGTTCGCGAAACTGCCGGTTGAGCTGCTCGAAATCGTCGCGCACGCGGCGGAAGTCTTCGGTCAGTTCATCGGCCAGCGCAATCACCTGGCGGGTGCGTTCCAGTGCGCGCTTGCCGTCCAGCGAGGCAACTTTGCCGGCGGCCACCCGCGCGATCTCCGCATCGATGCGGTCGCGCTCGTCACGCAGCGCCGACAGGCGTGCATCCGGGTTGGTCTCGGTCAGGGCGGCCAACTGGGCCAGCTGCTGCATCACCAACGCCAGCCGGCTCTCGGTCGCCGCGCCACGGCTGTGCTCCAGCCCATCGACGAAGCGGATCGCCTGCGCGGCCTGGGTGGACAGCTCGAATTGCTCTTGCTGCGCGCCCTCGGGCAGATGACGCTCCAGCCAGCCCTGTGCCAGCCAATGCGCCACATAGGCCTGCGCGGTGCGCGGCAGGTCGCGTGCAAGCTGTTCGGCGTTGAGTTCGTCGAGCATGCGCTGCAGGCGTTCGTGCAGGACCGCCGCCGGGAGCAGGCGCTCACCGTCCAGCAGCAGCGACTGCAGCAGGCCGATCACTTCCGGCGCGTGGTCGGCGGCCAGCAGCTTCCACAACGGGCTCTCACGCAGGCTGCGATAGCGGACGATCCGGACGAGATGTTTCATGCCGCTATGCTGACGCTCACGTCGAGCCACAGCAAATACCGCCCCTCAACGCCCGGCAGCGGTGATGCGCGAAGGGCGTACCGGCGTCCGCGGGCCAACATCAGCGGTGCTCCCGACCATGCTCCGAACGCCCGTGGCCAGACGTTACACCGCGACCGCGCAACGGCTGCCTCAACGCTTGCCGCCCACTTCGAGGAACTGCAGGAATTCGGCGCGGGTGCGCGCGTCTTCGCGGAAGCTGCCCAGCATCTTGGAAGTGACCATGCTGACGCCGCGCTTGTGGATGCCGCGGGTGGTCATGCACTCGTGTGCGCCTTCCACCACCACGCCCACGCCGCGCGGTTGCAGCACGTCCTGGATGCACTGGGCGATCTGCGCGGTCATCTTTTCCTGCACCTGGAAGCGCCGCGCGTAGCTTTCCACCACGCGGGCGAGCTTGCTGATGCCCACGACCTTGCCGCGCGGCAGATAACCCACATGCACCTTGCCGATGATCGGCGCCATGTGGTGCTCGCAATGGCTTTCGTAGGAGATGTCGCGCAGCACGATCAGCTCGTCGTAGCCGGCCACTTCCTCGAAGGTGCGTTCCAGGTATTCGCGCGGTTCTTCGCGGTAGCCGCTGAACCAGTCGCCATAGGCTTCGGCCACCCGGCGCGGGGTGTCCAGCAGGCCTTCGCGCGTGGGATCTTCGCCGGCCCAGCGCAGCAGGGTGCGCACGGCCTCTTCGGCCTGGGTCTGGGTCACGGAGGAATCGGGCTGGTCGGACTGGCTCATGCGCAGGTGCACCCAAAGGGGGCGAGCATGGTACCTGAGGACTGCCCGGCCGCCCCAGTGGCGGTTGCGTCGGCTTGCGCGGGTTCAGTGACTATTGATTCATTTGTGAATTGATAGCATCCTATCTATCATGTCGAACAACACGCTCTCCCCACGCGCTCAGCTCAGTTCCGGCCTGCTGGTGGCCGCCCGCCAATGGCAGCGCTTGGCCGACCAGGCGTTTGCCGAGTTCGGGCTGTCCAGCGCCTGCACCGGGCCGTTGCTGATGATCGGCCGCTCCGACGGCGGCATCCGCCAGGTGGCGCTGGCCCAGCGATTGGGCATGGAAGGCCCCTCACTGGTGCGGCTACTGGACAAGCTGGCCGCACAGGCGCTGGTGCGCCGCGAAGCCGACAGCAGCGACCGCCGTGCCAATCAGCTGTGGCTCACCGATGCAGGCCAGGCGCTGGCCGGGCGTATCGAAATCCGCCTGGATGCGTTGCGCGCCGAGGTGTTCGGCACGCTCGGCGATGCCGACGTGCAGGTGGTACTGACCCTGTGGGAGCAGATCGCGCAGGCGCACGCGCGGCTGAGCCAGCCCGACTGAGTCGGGTGTCAGGCGTCGCCCTGCAGCGCCGCTTGTGAGTTGCGGACGGCATGGCGCGCACTGCGCGCTGCCCGGACGCAGGTGTTTCCCATTGCCCAGGATGTGCCCGATGTACGGCGAATTCAGTCTTTACGGGGTGTTCGTGCCCACCTTGCTGGCGTTGATGACGCTGGCCTACCTGCTCAATAGCGCGCTCGCCGCGCTGCTGACCCGCGCCGGCGCGTATCGCTACATCTGGCACCCGGCGCTGTTCAACCTGGCGCTGTACATCGCGCTGCTGGGCGGCCTGTTTTTCCTTACCCGTTGGATGCACTCGTGAAAAAGTTGATCAAGACCGCGGGGCCGGCGCTGCTGACCCTGGCAATGGTGGTGGTGGCCGCGTTGGTGTTGCAGCACCTGTGGCGCTATTACATGGAGGCGCCGTGGACACGCGATGCGCACGTGGGCGCCGATGTGGTGCAGGTGGCGCCGGATGTCTCCGGGTTGGTGGAGTCGGTGGCGGTGGCCGACAACCAGGCCGTCAAGCGCGGGCAGTTGCTGTTCGTGGTGGACCGCGCGCGCTATGCGATTGCGCTGGAACAGGCGCGTGCCGCGCTGGCCGAGCGCCAGGCCACGCTGCGCCAGTTGCGCCGCGAGAGTGCGCGCGATCGCAGCCTGCAGGACCTGGTCGCCGCCGAAGATGCGGAAGTGCGCCGTTCGAACGTGCAAAAGGCGCAGGCCGCGGTGGCCACGGCGCAATCGGCGGTGGATCTGGCCCAGCTCAATCTGGACCGTACCGAGGTACGCAGCCCCGCCGATGGCCATGTCAGCGACCGCACCGTGCGCGTGGGCAACTACGTCAGCGCCGGGCGGCCGGTAGTGGCGGTGCTGGACACCGGCTCGTTCCGTGTCGATGGCTATTTCGAAGAGACCCGCCTGCACGGCGTGCACCCCGGCCAGCGCGTGGACGTGCAGCTGATGGGCGAGCCGGGCACCTTGCACGGGCACGTGCAGAGCATCGCCGCCGGGATCGAAGACCGCTACCGCAGCGGCAGCGCCGGCGCGCTACCCAATGTCACCCCGGCGTTCGACTGGGTGCGGCTGGCGCAGCGCATCCCGGTGCGCATCGTGCTGGACCGCGTGCCTGCGCAGGTGCAGTTGATCGCCGGGCGCACCGCCACGGTGAGCATCCTGCCTGACACCGCTCACGCGGCCCCGGCCGCTGCGCCTGCCCGTGTGCAGGCCAAGGCGGCGCCATGAAACGCGCCGTGTTTCGTCCACTGGGATTGGCTGCACTGCTGACCACGCTAAGTGCATGCAGCACGGTCGGCCCCAACTACGCGCTGCCGGACGATGCGGCCTACCAGCGGCCAGCCGCCAATGCGGCGTTTCTGGACAGCGGCAACGACCAGGTGCAGCCCGGCGCCGCGCTGCCGGCGCGTTGGTGGGCGCTGTATCAGGACCCGATGCTCGATGCCCTGGTCGAACAGGCCTTGCGTGACAACGTCGAGCTGAAGGTGGCCGGTGCCAACCTGCGCCGCGCCGCTGCGGTGTACGAACAGGCCATGGATGCCGGCGGTTTCGATTACGAGGTGGACGCCGGCGTCAGCCGCGCGCAGGTCTCGGCCGAGGCGTTCCTGCAGGAAGAAAAGCTGCCGGTGTTCAACCTGGCCGACGGCAAGTTCGGGGTGTCGTATCAGTTCGATCTGTTCGGCAAGCTGCAGCGCGGCGCCGAAGCCGCGCACGCCGATACCCGGGTGGCCCAGGCGGCGATCGATCTGGCCCGCGTCAACGTGGCCGCGCAGGTGGCCGGCAGTTACGTGGAGATCTGCCACGCCAACCACGCGCTGCAGGTGGCCGAGCATTCGCTGCAGTTGCAGCAGCGCAGCCGCCAGATCACCCAGCGGCTGATCGCCGCCGGCCGCGGCACACCGCCGGACCTGGCGCGTGCCACCGCCCAGGTGGCGATGCTGGAAGCTTCGCTGCCGCCATTGCGCGCGCGCCGCCAGGCGGCCGGTTACCAATTGGCCGCCCTGCTCGGCAAGACACCAGGCGAAGTACCGGCCGGTGTGGACAGTTGCGAGCACGCCCCTGCGTTGCAGCAGCCGATTCCGATCGGCGACGGGCGTGCGTTGCTGGCGCGTCGCCCGGATGTGCGCCAGGCCGAGCGCCGGCTCGCCGCCGCCACCGCGCGCATCGGCGTGGCCACTGCCGCGTTGTATCCGGACATCCGCCTGGGCGGTTCGATCGGTGCCACCGGCCTGCTGGCGGATTTCGGCGAGCCGGCCACGCATGCGTGGTCGTTCGGCCCGCTGATCTCCTGGACGCTGCCGTCCAGTGGTGCGCGTGCCCGCGTGCGCGCCACCGAAGCCGGCGCCGACGCGGCACTGGCGCAATTCGACAACACCGTGCTGCAGGCCTTGCGCGAAGTGCAGACCACGCTGTCGCGCTATGCGCAGGATCTGGACCGCCTGCACCTGCTGGAACAGGCGCAGCAACAGGCCGAACTCGCCTCGGCGCAGAACCGGCGGCTGTATCAGGGCGGGCGCACGCCATATCTGTCCAGCCTGGATGCCGAGCGCACGCTGGCCACCGCCGACATGACGCTGGCCAATGCGCAGGCGCAGGTGTCGCAGGACCAACTGCAGCTGTTTCTGGCACTCGGCGGCGGCTGGGATGCCGCTGCCGGGCGCAGCGACACTACGGCTGCGCGATGATCCCCTTGTTGCGCGATCGCCAGGCCTGGCTGTTTTCGGCCAAGACCTTCGCCGCCTCGATCGCGGCGCTGTACTTGGGGCTGGCCGGCAATCTGTCGCGGCCGTACTGGGCGATGGCCACCGTCTACATCGTCTCGCAACCGCTGCTCGGGCCCACCCGCGCCAAGGGCGTGTACCGCGTGCTCGGCACCTTGCTGGCCGGCGTAGCGACGTTGGTGATGCTGCCGAATCTGGTGGAAACGCCCTTGCTGCTGAGCGCGGCGATGGCGTTGTGGCTCTCGGCCTGCCTGTTCCTGGCGCTGCTCAATCGCGGCCCGCGCGCTTATGCATTTTTGCTGGCCGGCTACACCACCGCCTTCATCGGCTTTCCTGCGGTGACCGCGCCCGAAGGCATCTTCGACACCGTGGTGGCGCGCAGCGAAGAGATCGTCCTGGGCACGGTGATGGCGGTGTTGTTCGCCGCGCTGGTGTTCCCGGCCTCGGTCAAGCCGATGCTCACCGCACGCATCGGCAACTGGATGCAGGACGCGGCGCAGTGGTGCAGCCAGGTGCTGCAGCGCGGCCCGTCGCAGGCGCCGCGCAATCGGCTGGCCGCCGATCTGGTGCAGTTCGAGGCTTTGATCGCGTTCGTGCGCCACGACGACCCACGTCATGCCGGCGCCGTTCCCACGCTGGAACAGCTGCGCGCACGCATGCTGATGCTGCTGCCGGTGCTGTCGTCGATTGCCGACCGCATCGATGCGTTGCAGCGCGATGGCGCGGCGCACGCGTCGGCGCTTGCGGCGTTGCTGGACGATGTTGCTGCGTGGGTGGATCACGTGGACCACACTCGCATTGGCGATGCTGATGCCAAGGCTGATGCACTGCGTGCACGCATCGAGGCACTGCGCCCGGTGGTGGATCAGGACATCGACCACTTGTTACTGGCCAGCTTGCTGCTGCGCCTGCAGGAACTGCTCGACCTGTGGCAGGACTGCCGTGCATTGCAGCAGGCGCTGGTGCACGGCACGGCAATGCCGCTGCCGCATGCGGTGCAGGTTGCGTCTATAGAGCCGGCACCTGCCAGCACCACGCGGCACATCGATTTCGGCATGGCCGCGTTTTCCGCACTGAGCGCCGGGTTCGCGTTGATGGCGTATTGCGTGCTGTGGATCGGCATCGGTTGGGAAGGCGGCGGCAACGGGGCGATGATGGCGGCGGTGACTGCCGCGTTCTTCGCCGCCCAGGACGACCCTGCGCCAAGCATGCTGTCGTTCCTGACCTGGGCAGTGGTGGCCAGCGTGGTGGCCGGCATCTATCTGTTCGGCATCTTTCCGGCCATCCACGATTTCCCGATGCTGGTGTTGGTGCTGGCGGCGGTGTTCCTGCCGATCGGCGCGCTGCTGCATCGCCCCAAAAGCATGTTGATCGCACTGCCGCTGGTGGTGAACCTCACCGCGTTGCTGAGCCTGCAGAACACCTACAACGCCAACATCCAGAGCTTCGTCAACGCCGCAGTGGCGATGGTGCTGGGCATTGGATTTGCAGTGGTGCTGACGCGGGTGTTCCGCTCGGTCGGCGCCGAATGGAGCGCGCGTCGGTTGCTGCGCCAGGGCTGGCGCACGCTGGCCGACGCGGCCGAAGGACATGGCGCGCAGGATCGCCAACGGTTCGCGGCGCGCATGCTGGATCTGCTTGGTTTGCTCGCACCGCGGCTGGCGTTGACGCCGGAAGGCAGCGACCTGGCCTCGGTGGATATGCTCAACGAAGTGCGCGTGGGCTTGAACATCCTGCAACTGCGCAGCGCGCGGCATGGGTTGCCGCAGGCCAGCAAGGAGGCGGTGGACGCGATTTTGGCAGAGGTTGCCAAGCATTACCGTCAGCAGGTTGCGCACAAGCGTCCGTTGCCGGGCCCACATGCGCTGCGTGAGCGTCTGGATGTGTCGCTGGCGCGTGTGGGCAAGGTGCCAGCGGGCGCGCATCGCGATGACGCGCTACTGGGGTTGATCGGGCTGCGTTACAGCCTGTTTGCACAGACAGTGCAGCGGCGCGAAAACATCAAGCACGAGCCATCTGCGTTAGCCCCTCTCCCCTCGGGGCGATAAGGCACTGCTTGCGCGCCACTGGCGCGCGTGCCTTGGAGCGCCCGCGCCGCAAGCGCGGGCCGGGGCGCGGAGCGGGGGTTGGGGTGAGGGTACGGGGCGAAGCCACTCGCGGTAGATGACACGAGGCTTCGCACGTACCCTCGTCCGCCCCTACGGGGCACCTTCTCCCCCCATAAAGGAGGACAATGTCCCGCAGGGAGAAGGAAACGGTACAGCCCGCGCGCGCTCATCACCGATTGCGCTGAAGCATCACCGCTTCGTCGTCCAGCCAATTGCTGCCCTTGTTGGTCAGGAAGACCATGTAGACCACCAACGACACCGCGATCACTGCGGTCGCATAGATCACGAACTCGGTCACATGCCCGGTCTTCAACGAGGCTTGATACAGCAACGGCGCCGTGCCGCCGAAGGCCGAATTCGCCAGCGCATACCCCAGGCCGACGCCCAGCGCGCGCACATGGGTGGGGAACAATTCCGCCTTCACCACCGCATTGATCGAGGTGTAGCCGGTCAGGATCACAAAGCCCACGGTGAGGATCGCAAAGGCGGTCAGCCAGTCGGTCTGCTTGGGCAATTCCATCACCAGGAACCAGGTGTACAGCACACCGCCGATGCCGAAGAACACCAGCAGGGTCTTGCGCCCGACGATGTCCGACAACCAGCCGCCCACCGGCTGCATCAACATCAGCACCGTCAACGCCACCAGGTTGATGATGGTGCCGGCCATGACGTCGCCCCCGGCGAACGCGGTCTGGATCATCTTCGGCCCGGTCACCGAATAGGTGTAGAACGCGATCGTGCCGCCGGCAGTGATCAGGAAGCACAACAGCAACGGACGCCACTGATTGACGAACAACTCGCGCATCGAGCCGGAGGCCTTGGCCTTGCCGGTGCGCGAATCGGCGATGGATTCGGAGCTCAGTGATTCGTCCATCGTGCGGCGCAACCAGAACACCACCAACGCGCCGATGCCGCCCAGACCGAAGGCCACACGCCAGCCCCATTCGGAAATCTGCGGAACCTCGAAAAAGTGCAGCATGATCAACAAGGTGGTCTGCGCCAGCACATGCCCGCCCACCAGCGTCACGTAGTGGAACGAGGACAAGAACCCGCGCCGGCCCGGAATCGCCGCTTCGGACATGTACGTGGCGCTGGTGCCGTATTCGCCACCGGTGGCAAAGCCCTGCAGCAGGCGCGCCAGCAGCAAAATGATCGGCGCAGCAATGCCGATCGTCGTCACGGTGGGCGTGATCGCAATGACGAACGAGCACAGCGCCATCATCGATACCGAAATGGTCAGCGCCAGCCGGCGACCGTAGCGGTCGGCAAAGCGGCCGAAATACCACGCCCCGATCGGGCGCATCAAGAACGTCATCGCAAAGATCGCCCACACGAACATCGTGGCGTTCTTGTCTTCCTTGGAAAAGAACTGCGACTCGAAATAGACCGCAAACACCGAGTAGACGTAGACGTCGTACCACTCGACCAGATTGCCGGCCGAGCCCTTGAGCGTGTTGGACACCGAGCGGCGAAGGCTACCGGGAGCTGCGCCAGAACCGGCGGCGATCGGAGGCGATGGGGGTGCGCTCATGCAGTCAGAACCTCATGGATGGGGCAGCCCCAAAGTATAGGTGCGCGCTTGTGTGACGCATGTAAGCATTTCGGCGCATATACAGACAGCCCGCAGATCCGGCTGCCACGGGCCAGCTTCAGCCCGCTTTGGGCGTTGGCGCCGCAAGCGATTCATGGCACATCCCCGACCGGTCGAAACAGCACGCACGCCGCTTGCCGGAGGCGAGCATGTCGCAGGCAGTGGCAATACGCTTGACCCGTGTGTCGGCCTTCTTGCCCGAGATGACCCAAAAGATCCCGTCGCGCTGCGCCACTGCGGTGAAGGTGTCCCAGGTGGCCCGCGCGTTTGGGTGCGCGGCCAACGCGGCATGCAGATCGTCCGGCAGCACCGGCTCGGGTTCTTCGGCAACCAGCACGATGTCCAGCACCGCCATCTCGCCAGCGACAACCCCGGCCGCACACTGCAGCGCACGATCCACCTTGAGCCAATGCCCATCCTGCCCGTCCGGCTGCAAGGTCGCCCGTAATGGATTACCTACGAAGGCACATGCCACGGTGAGCATGTTGCGAGTAGGCAATGTGTCGCTGCACCGAAAAAACGCCGTCACCCTCGCGGTTGGTCATGGACTGATCGGCGTCCCTCTCGACTTGCAACGACCGCTCACGACAGTTGGAAGAATCAGCCAATTGCACGGGCAGCAACCCACCGGGTCAGACGCTCTTGTGCTAACCGCGCAGCCATTTCATGAACCGACTGGGCGATGGCTTATGAAGCGGCCGCGCCTGTCGCACAAGTCGTTCCTTGTGCGACGCAATTTCTACGGCCTTTTCGTATGCCGCCTGAGTTTTCTCCAGGAAATGATCTGACGTTGGCGATGTTGGCCCTTCGGCGAACTCAAAATGCTCCAGATCTGGTGACGACAGATTTGACCTGTTTTGAAAATAATCCTGCGGTGGTTTTGGCGAGCCTGGAGACGACTTCCAATCTAGCGCAGCGGACGTTGACTCCTCTTGAGACTTCCTAGTTAACTCCTGTAACTGCGCTTGAGAGTTCCTAATGAAATTTTTTAACTCCTCGGAAATTTCCAGCGTCTTGGGAGGCTTACGGAGATCGTTGGTTTGATGATGCTCCAACAAGTAAGCTTCCATCTCCTCCATGAGTTCCAGTTTCTTGTGAAGGTTGCTCTTTCCGGAGCTGCTACCAATCGTGTGATTTTTACGATCTTGACTGACTACCGGGCTATCACCAGAATTTTCTGCGGCACGGAGTTTTTCATAAATCTCAACACCATTTAGCTCATCATTCTCTGAGAATAAATTAAAGATCTCTTGCTTATGGTATTCATCGATTTTCTGCCAGAAAAGGTTTTTTGGATTGGCGTCTTTGGCCCAGGGTATCAAGATCTCACCATTTGGCTTGATGCTGTCGCCCTGTTCTGCCTCGCGCAATTCTTCGTTACTTTCTTCCTCGATGGTCGCAAGTCTTTCTGGCGCAACCGTATTTTCTCTCGGTTCGTCGATCTCTTCGATTTCGCTACGTGTGCTACTGCCGCCAACACCTCGGATATGTGCTTGAACAGATGAAGCAGGCGTGTGTATGCCACCGCTAAAAACAACGAGTGGCGCATCAGCTTCGTGCATTTCTTTTGTTTCTTCGAAAAGCTCTTTCAGCGTTTTTCTTTTTCTCGGCACCTCCGCACCGCTCGCAGGGCGTTGGCCAAGCGTTGCCTGCCTGGTTGGCGCTTGAGCATGCTTTTCGCCGGCCAGGTGAGAGGCATCGACACCAGCTCTGGGGCTGGCTTCAGGCGGCATCCTGTCACCAGACGCGCGGCTACTTGTCCGTGATGTGCTTGCGCCAGCAGAGAAGCAAAATTTCTGAAGTAAGTCCTTCTTGGGCTTTGCATTTGGTCTGTTGGATTTTTTCCGATCAGGCGGCCTGCGCCCAAGCGGACTGTCAGGGTCGGGGGAATGATCGTCCCGCTGCCGCTGCGCATCCACTTTCGCGTCGCATCGGTCTTTGACAGCGGCATGGGGCTGCTGTCTATGGACACTGGGGGTAAATAGTGATTTCAAGGGAGTACCTCATCCGGGTAGGCAACCTGAGTAGCTTCGGTGCCTAGCGAATTCACAAAAGCTGCGAGTGGTTGCTCACGGCAAACGTCTTGAGTGGTTTCATTATTCGTTGGTCTACACGCGAACCGCGTCGTGGTACCTGCGAATGGCGTTTCTGGAAGAATTTTTGGTTTTCATGGCGTCACTTAGCTTGACGGGCTTGTTATTGTTTGCAACCTCTCACGGACCACACCACCCGTTCACGACGAAAGGCGAAACACCAGAGCCTTGCGCGAATAGTTCAGCTGGTACATGCCAACGCGTTAACTCAACCATTATGATTGGTTTATTTTTCGGATCGGGTATTTGCCTGCATGCAGGCGCACCTGATGCATTGAAGTGTGTCGCACTGCCAGCATCCCGACAGATGATTCCGCCGTCCCCAGACGTCTCCGGGCACGTCTGGGGTACAGCACGCCTGCTGTCCTCGGCGATTTCTGGATGTCGACGATTTGGTCATCAAGAATTCCCTCTCATGATGGAATGGCAGTACGCCTCTGCGCCAACGCAGCATGACGTTGAGCAGGGGAACCAGGTCCGATGGACAAATCTGGGCAATAACCGCCTGTCATGCCGAATGCCGACATTGCAGCCAGCCCGAATCACGCTCCTTCACACCCCCCATGCCGCGCGCCTTGCCAGAATGCCGGCCGTTTGTGGCCGTTGATGGCAGGGGAACAGGAGCTGGATGCATGCTATGGATCATCGTGGCCACGGTCGTCATCGCCTTGCTGGTGGGGCTGCTGTTGCTGAACTTCGCCACGCCTGAGAAGAAGCTCGCGCACATCCCGAGCCATTGCTACGACGTCTCCGACCCGCAGTTCAAGCGCGAGATGTCGGTGTTGCTGGGCCCGACCATCCTGCCCGGCAACAAGATCGAGGTGCTGCAGAACGGGCGCGAGATCTTCCCGGCGATGCTGGCGGCCATCCGTGGCGCGCAGCGCACCATCACCTTCGAGACCTATATTTATTGGTCCGGCGAGATTGGCCGCGAGTTCAGTGAGGCGCTGTCCGAGCGTGCGCGTGCGGGCATCAAGGTGCGCGTCACCATCGACTGGGGCGGCAGCCTGAAGATGGACCCGGCGCTGGTCGAGGCCATGACCGAGGCCGGCGTGGAGGTGCATCGCTACCGTCCGCTGACCTGGTACAACCTGCACCGCGTCAACAACCGCACCCACCGCAAGCTGCTGGTGATCGATGGCCGCATCGGGTTCACCGGCGGCGTGGGCGTGGCCGACCAGTGGATGGGCGATGCGCAGGACCCGGAGCATTGGCGCGATTCGCATTACCGCATCGAAGGCCCGGTGGTGGCGCAGGTGCAGGCCGCCTTCAACGACAACTGGATCAAGACCACCGGCCGCGTGCTCAACGGCGCCGAGTACTACCCGGAACTGGCCCCGGCCGGCGACAGCGACGCACAGCTGTTCGTGGCCTCGCCCTCGGGCGGCAGCGAAAGCATGCACCTGATGTATCTGATCGCCATTGCCGCCGCGCGGACCTCCATCGACCTGGCGGCTGCGTATTTCGTGCCCGATGCGCTGATCACCCGTTCGCTGCTGGAGGCGCGCAGCCGCGGCGTACGCATCCGCGTGCTGCTACCCGGCAAGCACATCGATGCGATCTCGGTGCGGCTGGCCTCCAAGGCCAGCTGGGAGCCGCTGTTGCAGGCCGGTATCGACATCCACGAATACACGCCCACCATGTTGCATACCAAGCTGCTGATCATCGATGGCCTGCTGGTGTCGGTGGGCTCCACCAACTTCGACATCCGCTCGTTCCGGCTCAACGACGAAGCCAGTTTGAATGTCTACGACAGCGCGCTGGCCGCACAGATGACCGAAGTGTTCGAGCGCGATCTGCAACGCGCCGAACTGTATACGCTGGAACGCTGGCGCAAGCGGCCGCTGCGGCAGAAGCTGGGCGAGAAACTGGTGCTTCCATTCCGGTCGCAGGTATAGAGCGCTAACGCATCGGCGTGCGCTGCGCGTGTCATGCCTGCAGCCGCAGCTGGCGCAGGCGCCACCACAGCCCGCCCACGTGCACCAGCGAATACAGCACCAGTGCCGCCGCGATGCCCAGGGTCAGCGGGCTGGCCTGCGACCCGGCAGCCGCCGCGCCCGCATTGGACGCGCCATCGGCCCAGCGCCAGGCCAGACGCCCCAGTAGCACCAGCATCAATCCGCCACCGATCCACGGATTGGGCGTATACCAGCCGCGCCCTTCCACCCATTCGGCATGCGTATAGCGCAGCGACACTGCGCCCAGCCCGACGCCGACCAGCGTGCCCACGGCAATACCCTCCCGCACCTGCGGCAAGCCGTACACCGCATACGCCAGCGCCGCTGCCGCGATGACCAGCACCACGCTGCGCAACGCCGTGCTCGCCGGCTTCCACTGCTGGCGGCCGAAGCTGCGCCGGATGCGCCGGTAGTAGAGGTAGCCGATGGCGGCCATCGAGAGGTACGGCGTCAGTGGTGCGATGGCAGCTGCGGGCATGGCGGTTCCTTTGCGGGGTGAGCTGAAGCGACCGACGCAGAATGAAACCAGCCACCGACGCGAACAAGGTGCCAAGTGTCACTTTCTGCAGGCGGCAGCGTGGCGGTCGGTCCCCGCAACCGACCATCCGGCAAAGCACTACGCAACCGAGACCACCACCGCGCAGGCGCTTGCCGCCCCGGCCGGTGAACGCCGCGAACGCGCACCAGCCGCTGCCACACGCGAACCAGAGCAGCACAGGTAGACTTGTCGGCAGAACTCCCCACCGCCGTGCCATGTCCGCCATCAAGCAAGACGCACATACGCTGATCGACACGCTGCCCGATGCTGCCGGATGGGACGACGTGATCCGCGTCGTGGCCGCTGCCAGCTTCCAGGCCGCGGTGCAGGACGGCATTGCCGCTGCAGAGCATGGCGCGTTTACCGCTCCGGCACAGGTGAGCGCACTGTTCGCCAGATGGGGCGTTGATGTTACGGCGTGACTGGACCGTCCCGGCCGTCACGCAGCTTGCCCACGCCCAGGATCACTACCACGCGCTCAACCCGACCGCCGCCGCAGCGATGGCGCGGCAGGTGCTGGAAGCCACCCGCACGCTGGCCGAGCAGCCCGGACGCGGGCGCGCCGGCCGCGTCGCCGGCACCCGCGAGTGGGTGGTCAAGCAAACCCCGTACGTGCTGGTCTACCGCGTGCGCGACGACGCGCTGCAGGTGCTGCATGTCCATCTCGATGCCAGCGACTGGCTACCACGGACCGAACCGCTGATCGAACGCATCGAACCGTGGATTGCCGCGCTGATCAGCGCGCTGTTGCACGTGCTGATGCTGCTGATCCTGCTGTCGGCCTCCACCCCCACCATGACCCCGCCGCAAGGCTCGGCCAGCGGTGGCCGCACCAAGGTGGATTTTGTCGGCGACACCTCCCAACCCGATCAGCCCACGCCCTCCCCGACGCCGACCCCTCCGTCGCAAAAACCCGCGCCCGTGCAGCCGCCGCCGGCCGCCTCGCCGGTGCAATCGACGCTGGTCAAGACCGCCAAGAACCCGATCCCGCCGGCAGGCAACACCCGCCGCGGCGGCCTGGTCGAGCAGCGCCAGACCCAACCGGTGCAGCGCCCCACCCCACCGCAACCGCCGGCCGAACCGTCGTCGCCGCCGCAGCGCCGCCCCGAAACCTGGACCGGCCGCCCGCCGGGCATGCTCGAAGAGCAAGCCGACGCCGCCGAAGACGGTATGTCCAACACGCCCACCATCAGCGAAGGCCGCCGCCGCGATCGCAACAACGCCCAACCCAGCCTGGATATCGGCGGCTACCAGGTCTATTACGAAGTACGCAGCGAAACCCAGCTACGCAACTGGCGCGACCAGGGCATGAAGGAAGTGGCCATCATCCTGCCTGGCACCCAATACCGCATGGTCTGCCCACTGGAAGTGGCCCTCAAGCGCGGCTCCAGCAAATGCCGCCTGCTGCCGCCGGATTCCCCGGAGCTGAAAGACATCGGCGATGCCCGCGAGGTCATCAACATGATGGAGGTCTACAAGCAGGGCGAGCCGGTGTGGCGCGGGCCAGGGCCGTATCGGTGAGATTGAGTTGTACTGCTGGACCTAGCTAAAAACTCAAGCCAAGGTGCGCGTGACTGGATCCACCGTTTGAGCAAGATTTTCTGGAATTACCACATACAGATGAGGTCATCTGTGCCAACGGTCAAGCAGGCCTCGCAGCTGACCTGGACCGAAAGCTCTTGAAGTCCCGCAAGTCTTGGCGCCTTATGCACGCCCGACAATAAAACCACACATAAATCTGATTTCAGACTAGCCTAGCTGAATTCGCGCAGTTGAATAATTTTCTTGATTTCAACTGTTCTCTTTGCTCAATGGAGAATCAGCGTCCAACGTTGCAAATTCTTTCACCTCAACCTCATTAGTCGCCCCTGAAAAACCCCCAAACCACATCCATTGCAGGGCGTCTCCCGCGTTTTCGGCGTGCTGGAACTGTCAGTTTTCGTTAATGTACGCACTGGTTTCTGGCAGTTTTCGCCCATGCGCACACGCCGTCCCGCTGCCGAGCACTTACCTGCCGATGAGTTGTTTCGTTCGCGTCTGGAAAACCAGATCGACCTGCGCCATCCACTGGTTCAACTAAGCCATCGGCTGCCGTGGAGTGCGTTGGAGCAGGCGCTATCGCTACATCACGCTATCCCACCATGTATGTCACCCATGGCTTCGGCGGCAACTACAACCGCTTTGCCGGCAGCATCGCGTCCACCTGGGCCGCGATGGCCGCCAAGCAGATGCCGCCGATGATCTGGGTGTTCCTGGACCAGTCCACGCCCACCGGCACCCGCGAGTTCGCCGACTCGGTCAACAACGGCCCCTGGGGCACCGCACTGACCGAAGAACTGATCCCCGCGCTGGAACGCCAGTACAAGATGGACGGCAAGGCCAAGGGCCGGTTCTTGAACGGGCATTCGTCCGGTGGCTGGGCCACGCTATGACTGCGCAGACGCGCTACCCCAAACTGTTCGGCGGCACCTGGTCCACCTCGCCCGATTCGAGCGATTTCCACGACTTCACCGGGCCGGATCTGTATGCGCCCAACGCCAACATGTACCGGCACGCCGACGGCAGCAAGGTGCCGTTGATCCGCGACCAGGGCAAGGTGGTGGCCGATCTGGAAACCTTTGCCAAGCTCGAACGCGTGCTGGGCCAATACGGCGGCCAGTTCACTTCGTTCGACTGAGTGTTCTCCCCGCGCGGGCCAGACGGCCGGCCGCTGCCGATGTTCGACCGCGACACCGGCACCGTCGACCCGGCCGTGGTGGCTTACTGGCGCACCCACTACGACATCGCCGCGCGCTTGGCGGCGCAATGCCCACGCTCAAGCCGGATCTGGACGGCAAGATCCACTTGATCGTCGGCACCGCCGACACGTTCTACCTGGATGGCGCGGCGCGCAAGTTCCAGGCGGTGCTGGACGGCCTGGGCGCCAAGAGCGACTTCCGCTACCTGGAAGGCCGCACCCACTTCGACCTATACAAGGAGGGCGACGACAGCAACGCCCTGATGAAGAAGATCGCCTGGGAGATGTACGCGGTGGCGCGACCGAAGCAGTAAGCGCGCCGATGCACGGCCGGCGCTGCCGACGGGCGCGCCGGCCGCACGCGCGTCAAACGCGACGGGCGCCGGGACCGCGCTTCAGGCCGAGCGCTTCGGCAGCTCCCACTCCAGCTGCTGCCTGAGCACCAGCAGCAGCACCTGCAGGCGGCCGCTGCGCACCAGGGCGGCCGGCGTCTGCCCGTCCAATGCGTTCATGGGCTTGCGGAACCAGCCGATCAGCGCCTCAGTGTTGCCGCCGTTCAAGGCCCAGGCGTGGCAGACAATCTCGCCCAGGGCCTGGATGCCGGCGCTGCCCAGCAGCTTGATGTGCTCCGGTGTGAAGGCGAACAGCGACAGCACCAGCTCGGCGTCGGCGGCCTTGCCGTGGTCGACCTCCATCTGCTGGCTATGCGCGGTGCTGTAGATGGACGCCTGCGCACGGAAGTCTTCGGCACGCCGCATGCCGGTGAGCAGTGATGCAATGAGGTCGGCGCGTTCCATGGGGCAATCCAGCGGTGTGATTGCGCGCACGCTATCGGTGTCACCACTGCGGCTCAATCGGGAGTCTCCTGACACGCGATCCCAGCGTCAGCAACCGTTGCGTTACCCAGCGGCCGGCCGCTGCGGCGTTGATGCCCTGGGCGGCGGCGGGCTGGTTGCGGCGTGCATGCACCCGCGGCCAGGCGGCGCCGGCCTTCGCCGTGTTTAACGCGGGGGTTGCTAGGCTCCGGGCGCGTCACTGGCAGCAGCCTGCAAGTCAACGGGCTGCAGTATTGGAGTGTCACCTCATGAGGAGTTGTCAGATGCCCTGGAAATCCGCGCTCGCCGTACTTGCCCTGTCCACCGCCGCACTGCCGGCGCTGGCCCAATCCGACCGACAGGTGGCCGAAGACATGATCACCCGCTCGGCCAATGTCTGCCCCGGCCACAGCACCGAACGCACCAGCCCCACCGTCAAGGCCGTGCCCGTGGGCGCGCTGCGGGTGATGCTGGAACGCGGCCTGGTCATGTGTCCGGACCGCCGCCTGGATGCCGCTGCGCCGGCGGTGTTCTACGGCCGCCTGGGCGTGTTCGCCTGGAACCCGGACGTGCCGGCCGCCAAGACCGTGATCGTCCAACGAATCGGCACGATGACCCGCAAGGACGACTACCCCGTCGAAACGCTGGTGTGGGATGCGAAGGGCACCGCGCTCAAACAGCAAACCGTGCCGATGTTCGAACCCAGGCCGGGTGCGGCGGTGTTGTACAGGGTGCGTTGAGGTTGATGCGATTGCACGCGGCGCCCGGTCAGACCCTGGCGCCGCGCTGCCCGCTCGCTTCGGCCGCATCGTCCGGACCATCGCCACCGAGCCGCTGCTCGTAAATCTCGTCGACCACACCGCGCACCGCGCGGGCGGCATTGAAGATGCTCTCGCCCAGAACCGACAGACTGGTGGCATCCAGCGGCTTGCCGCTGCACACCGCAACCATGTCGCTCTGCGCAGTGATCGTGCGCAGCAGCGTGTGGAACTGGTCGATCTGCTGCAGGGTGACGCCGAAGGTGAAGGGCTCTTCGGACGTTTGTATCCTGGCCGCTAGCCGAGCGCGCTGCCGGGTATTGGTCGTAATGGCTTTCGAAGTGGTCATGGCGTCCGTCCTCGACGTGAGCGGACGGGATGTCCGCAAGGCCACCGTAGCGCGCTTCTTCGGATATCTGAAAACCAGATATTTCGTCTGATTTTTCAGCGAAGCACAGGCTCGCGTCTCAAGCCAATTTTGTCGGTCCGACCGTCGCGGTGAAGCGCCGAGGATCACCGGTCATCGGATCATCGAATGCAAGCGTATGTGCGAAAAGTTGCAGCGGCCGCTCCGGATCATCGGGCCGCTGATCTTCCAGCTCTGGATAGAAGCGGTCATGCAGGATCGGTGCGCCCAGCGCGGCCATGTGCACGCGCAACTGGTGCTTGCGCCCGGTGACTGGCTCCAGCCGATACGTCCATGCGTGCTCGCCGCGCGCGACCACGTCGATCACTGTTTCGCTATTCGGCTCGCCCACGCCCTCGCGCATGCGGAAGAACGGCTCGCCCGGCTCCAGCCGGCTGCGATGCACATACGGAAACATCAGCCCCGGCAGCGGCGGTGCGATCGCAAGATAGTGCTTGCGGATGCGTTGTTCGCAGAACAGCGCCTGGTAGATGCCGCGTGTTGCCGGGTTGGCGGAAAACAGCACCAGCCCTGCGGTATCGCGGTCGATGCGGTGCAGCGGCACCAATGCAGGGTTATCCAAGCGCCGCACCAACCGCGTCAGCAATGTCTCGCGCACATAAGCGCCCGCGGGCACCACCGGCAGAAAGTGCGGCTTGCAGGCAACGACCACGTGCGCGTCGGCGTGCACCACGGTCTCGGCAAACGGAATGACCGGCTCGTCCACCACCTCGCGGAAGTACAAAATCTCCGCGCCCAGGCGATACGGTGCGGAGGCATCGAGCGCGCGGCCTTCGGCATCCAGCACACGCCCGCGCGCGAAGCGGTCCCGCCAGGTGGCAGCATCCACACCCGCAAAGCACGCGCACAGCGCTTCCAACACCGTGGACCAGGGGCCGGGTGGCAGCTGGAACTGGCTGGCGGGGATGCCATCGAGGATCGGGCGTGCCGGAAGCATGGCCACAACAAGGCGCGCTCATATGAACAGGGCTGGCATCGTACCTTGCCCGCGTTTGCCGTTTCCTCCTCATCTCTGCAAAGTGAACAGAAACGCCTCGGCGGCAACAGGTCTGACAGGCGATACGCATGACGCCACGTTAGGCAATGCTGCAGCTCTATCCCAAGGAGATGTGAATGCGCCTGCTTCCAGACACCAACCTGTGATCGGCGCGCGGAAAAGCGTCATTTTTCCCAGTAGTGCCTTTTGCCAATGGCCTAACTGCGATTTCTTGGACCGTCAACAAATTCAAAATTGCTACTTACAGTAAAGTCGCTGTGTCCTACGCCGACTCGCCGATAGCGCAGATCAAGGAAGCGTTCAATGACAGCTCAAATAAAGTTCAACAAGAAGATCATGCGTTGCATGTCACTCACCGTAGTGGCGCTGAGTGCAGCATGCTCGAATGCTTCGCCACCGGCTGGTGCGACGGTCGGTAACTTTGCAAACAAGTGGGCATACGCCACCGCCTGCGGTTCTGGCCACTTTCTGAGCGTTGACCTCCATCAGCAGAAGAGCCATGTCACGGGAGAGTGGAGCGAAGGAACCAACGCGCGTGGGGGTGGCGGAAAATTGGAAGGGGAAGTGCGTAGCGGAAAGCTCTACGTTCGCTACTGCAGCGATGATGGCGAGGCAGGCTATGAGGCATGTCCCAACTTTTCGGGGGAAGAAGATTACTTCGTTCTTGAAAAGCGGGCCTTGGTTCGCTACCAGAAGTTCGGCGATGCATATAAGCGAGATATCGCCTTGCACCCTGATATCAAGGGCAAGCAGATTCCATCCGAAACCTGTGCAGACACGGAAAGCGACTCATGAGCAGGCTGACAGATCAGGAGTTGCGGGCCACGCTGTACTTTGCCGTCGGCGTGTCATCCGAAAGCGGCTATGCCGCTTATCAATTGGAGGTCGCTGGCGACAATCTCAGGACACCGTTGCTAGAGCCGGCCGACAACAGTGGCTACACGATCGGCACCATCCAAACTGACTTGGGACAGCACTATCAGCCGAACATGCCTAACGGGGAGAATGTTCCAAGGGACCTCGTGAATGCCTATCAACAATGGGCGCATGGGCAGCAGCAAGATCTTGTTCTCAGCCAACAGCAGGTTGATCAGACAGTCGCCGATCTTGGCCGTAACGGCCGCGCTATCCGCGTCGATGCCGGTCGGCCGCTCGATGCTGAAGTGAAATCCAAGCTGGACGCATTCCTTTCTTCTAACGAGGGCATCAGCTGGGTACATCAACGCGATGTGGCGCAAATCGACAAGTTGATGGATCGCGCTATCGCGCCCTTGCAGCGGAGTGAGCTCTACCAGAATGCGTCTCTGGACGACCAAGTTAGGTTGGCGACGATGGTTGGGAAGGCCTACAATCAGAACGAAACGCGTACCGCGCCGATGATCCGCGACATCGAGGCAAATCAGTACCATTCGCTCACGGATGTGAGTGCCGCCATTGATGATCTGAATCCAAGGGCGACTGGACGTGGCGACTATCTGGAAGCTGGGCGAGACAAAGCGCTGGAGGGCGCCGAGGTGGTAAATGCATTGCGCAATGCGGATTCACGTAGCCCGCTTGCAACAGCATGGACCAATGTGGCCGCCAGCCCGCTTGTGGATCCGACAACACTCAATGCGCCGCAGGCAGGCCAAAACTTGGCGCACGAATACCATGCGGTGAAAAACCTGTTTCTGCACTACAACCGTGCAGAGGAATTCGTGAGCGCGCTGGATCGTGGCGCTACCTATCAAAATGCTTCAACGGACCGGGCAGACCCAACGCGATTCAATGGTGCCGGCTTTTATGCTGCCGGTAACGACTTGGTGACCTGGGACAAGACAGGTCAGGGTCACGCATTCTTGAATGGTGCTTGGAGCGGTGTTGAGCGGCAGAATCTTGCGCGTGTGCGTAACGATGACGGAACCACAGATCTGAACATCAACGAAAATGGTCAGGCGCGTAGATTGCTGCATGTCGATCCACATGCAAATCCATTGCGCGGATCGGAAGAACCAGCGCAGCCAACGCTGCATGATCAACCGCCCGTGGTGCCTAGGCATGGTTCCTTGCTTCCATCACAGGACCCGCTCCATCGCCAAGCCGAAGATGCCGTTCGCCGCCTTGAGCAAGGCCTCGGCCGTGAGTACGACGACAACAGCGCACGGCTGGCAGCAAGTAGCGCGTACTTAGCTAAAGAGAATGGGCTGACAAGAATCGATCATGTCGTGTTGAGCGAGAACTCTAAGTCTGTGCGACAAGGCGAGAACCTGTTCGTTGTAGAGGGGGCGTTGAACGATCCCGCACACAAGATGGCGCACATGAAGACCAACGACGCCATTGCACAGCCGGTTGAACAGTCTCTGGCGCAATTGCAGTCCTTAGGTGAGACGCAGCGGCAGCAACAGTCCCAGCAACAAGAGCAGCAGCGCGAACAATCGATCACTCCGCCGCCCCGGATGGTATGAGAGGGCACGAAATAGCTTTGGCCCTGAGGTTTCGCGAGGGCATTAATACTCCGACGCACGCGGGCGCGCTGATGGACGCATAAGCGGCCTCAAGCGGTGGAGCGAGAATTTGGTTTCTCACTTTCGAGCGCGTGTGGCTGATGTCTGGTGGAAGATTGCTCGCAACGGCGCAGATGCTCTGCTGACAAAACCTGTTGCAGCGGCTATGGTCGAAGCTGGGACGGGGGTTCTTGCATGGGACGCAGAAAGAAGAAAACCGGGTTTGAAGCATTGGCTGCATTACCGTGGCCGGGTGGCTTGGTTGCAGGAGTCGCTGCGTATCTTGCTGTGCGCTACGGCATCGGCTGGTGGTTTTCTCAACACGGCGGGATGCTTTCGCAGGGCATTGCCCAGCAATCGAGCGGGATGCTCGCGCCATTGGCGTGGACGCTGCTCGGCGTCTGCTGGCTTGCCGCGCTGTTCTCTTACCTGGGCACACGCAGCCGGCAGCGCTTTCTGGAAACACGCACAAGCCTGGAGAGCCTGGCCGCCGGCGGCTGGCGCCAGTTCGAACGATTGGTGGGCGAAGCCTTTCGCCGCCAGGGCTACAGCGTCGAAGAAACTGGCCTGGGCGGCGCCGACGGCGGCATCGACCTGATCCTGCGCAAGGACGGCCGCCGCACGCTGGTGCAATGCAAGCAATGGAAGCGCCAGCAGGTCGGCGTCAGCGTCGTGCGGGAAATGTTTGGCCTGCTCGCTCATCACCAAGCCCACGCGGTCAAGATCGCCTGTATCGGAACCTACACGAAGGACGCGCAGCGCTTTGCAGAAGGCAAGCCGATTGAATTGATTGGTGGGGAGCAGCTGCTGGGAATCATTCGAGCAGTGCAACTACACGCAGCGTCGCAACCGATACCACAAGTGGCACGCGTCGAATCCCACTTCGCTTCCACAGAATCCACTGCCTCTGCAACGATCGCCGCCCCAAGCTGCCCGCGCTGCGGCAGCGGGCTTGTGCAGAGAAAGAATCGGCGCACTAGCAAAAACTTTCTAGGTTGCAGCCAGTTCCCGAAATGCAGGGGAACTGCGTGAGGGCGTCTGACCACGTTTTTCCTTTTTTCGAACTTAAACTCGAGCGATGAACATGAGGCTGTCTGTAGACCTTAAGAACTGTTATGGCATCAGTGAATTGGTGCATGAATTTGATTTCACCAATAGCAATGGATATGCCATTTATGCGCCAAATGGTTTCATGAAAACTTCGTTTTCAAAGGCCTTCGATGATTTTTCCAAAGGACGAGAAACAAAAGACCTTATTTTTCCAGATAGAGCTTCAAATAAATTAATTAAAGATGCTGCGGGAACCGACATTGCTGCTGATTCAGTTTTTGTTGTAGAGCCATATAATGTCGACTTCGCTTCTGAGAATACATCATTACTTCTTGTGAACAGTGAAGTTAAACAAAAGTATGATTATGCTCTTAAAGAGATTGCGGACAAGCAGTCAGCTTTGGTTTTGAAACTTAAACAACTATCCGGATTGACGGGGAGAGCAATTACTGTAGAAACAGAAATTTTGAAATGCTTTGGAAAGAAATCACTCGCTGAACTTGTAGATTCACTGGAAGAACAAGTGAATGCCGGCACTCCGTCGCAGCTTTCCAGTGTCGTGTATTCGGAAGTTTTTAATGATAAGACTGTTGGACTTTTGGATTCCGGGTCCATCAAGCATCAGCTGGAAGAATACATCCAACAATACAACGAACTGGTGTCCAATTCTGATGTCCTCAGCAAGCAGTTCAATCATTACAGCGCGTCGACTGTTAACAAGCAGCTCAAAGATAATGGGTTTTTTGAAGCCAAGCACACAGTAAATCTCAGAACTAAAGATGGGATGAAAGAGGTTACTACTGCTGATCAACTTGCTGAGAAAATTGAGGAAGAGCGAAAGAAGATTCTGACAGACAAGGATCTTGCTACAAAGTTTGATGCGATAGATAAGAAAATCCAAAATACTGAGCTTAGGAAATTTAGAGACTACCTCTTTGATAACCAACACATTCTTCCATACCTGAAGGACTTCAAGAAGCTTCAGAAGGAACTTTGGATTGCTTACTTGGTCGATCAGAAGGACCTTTATAGTCAATTCCTCGAGGCCTACAGAACGAGCAAGGTCACTATTGAAGAAGCTGTTGAGCAAGCTAAGAGTGAAAGAACAGAATGGGAAGCAGTTGTTGATTCCTTCAACAAGCGGTTCTCTGTCCCGTTCAAGATGATTGTGGCAAACCAAGATGATGTAATCTTAAAAGGCTCACAACCTTCCATTTCATTCAAGTTTAGAGATGGTGATGGTGAGGGTGATGTTGCTAGAGAATCCTTGCTAAAGGTTCTTAGCCAAGGCGAAAGAAGATCACTTTATATACTGAACATCTTGTTTGAGATAGAGACAAGAAGGAAGAAAGGCGCAGTTACGATATTAGTGATTGATGATATTGCAGACTCGTTTGACTATAAAAACAAGTATGCAATCATTGAGTATCTAAAGGATATTTTCAACTCAGGGAAGTTCATGTGTTTTTTTCTCTCTCACAATTTCGACTTCTACAGGAGTATAAGCGGACGGTTAAGTTTAGATTGGAGCTGCAAGCTACATGCAACAAAAACCGGTAGAAAGTTGAAGCTGGTGCAAGAAAAATATCAGAACAATCCATTTGATTATTGGAAGAGGAATATAACCACACCCGCTTACTGCATCTCGGCCATTCCTTTTGTTAGGAATTTGGCTGAATTCTGCGGGCACAAAGATGAATTTTTGAAGCTGACATCACTGCTGCATGTCAAAGGTGACACCGACACTTTAACTCTTGATGAGCTTTGCTCGATATATAAAAAGATATTGGCTGATAAGCAGCAATTGACACTGACCCCACCAGCGAAGTTTGTAATTGATGTGATCCACGAAGAAGCAGAATCGGTTCTCAATCAGCAGGAGGAAGCAATAGAGCTTGAGGGAAAGATTGTCTTATCAATTGCCATCAGGCTTTTAGCCGAACGGCATATGATTAGAACCATCAACAATGCTGTTTTTATTGAAGCCATCAAGAAGAATCAGACAATCGAACTTCTTCAGGAATACAAGAGATTAGGCCTTGGTAGGCTGGAAGATGTTTCTGTTCTTGAGCAAGTTAACTTGATGACCCCTGAGAACATTCATCTAAACTCATTCATGTATGAGCCCATTCTGGATTTGGGAATAGCTCATCTGAAAACGCTCTATGTAGAAGTCAAGTTGCTTCCATAAAACAAGCACACGAGGTGACGGAGGTGATGTCACGTTTTCAATTGACATGGGACACCTTGACCTCCCATACATCCCCCACCCGCCATCCTCGCCTCCAGCCTCAACTGGAGAACACACGATGATGAAGTGGATGGGCACCGCGCTGGCTGCGGCACTGTTGGTGAGCGGTTGCGCCAAGGTGGAGGGCGAGCAGTTCGTTGGCCACTGGGTCAACGTGCAGACGCAGGAAGAGACGATGGACATCGAGCGCAATGGCGAGACCTTCATGGTCCGCAGCACCACGCCGAAGTTCTTCAGCCGCCAGCCCAAGACCGAGAGCTACCCGGCGGTGTACAAGGACGGGGCGCTGCAGGTCACCAACGATGGCGAGACGGTGAACTTCGCCATCGACGAGAGCAATGGCCACCTCAACACCGGCGGCGAGCAGTACCAGCGCGTGCCGGCCAAGTAACGCTGCTGCTGTCACCGGATGCCATCAACGCCCGCGTGCGGACCTTGACGGTCGCACGCAGGCGTTTTGGTCGTTGGGCCTTGTGGTTTTGCCGTCCGCTTCGATGGGCTGCCGGCCCTTGCCCCGCCTTGCGAAGACCCGTCCTGCCGCTCAGTTCGGCGCTTGGCCTGAATCTGCTGCCATCCATAGCGCACAAGCCTTACAGTGCGCAGGCACGCCAGGGTCATGGCGCTGCCCGACCGATCAATCCAGCAACTACGAGGGTGTCATGAGCAAGGGGATGGACCAGAAGAAGAGCCAGAAGAAAGAGCCGACCAAGACGCTGAAGGAAAAGCGCGCGGCGAAGCAGGAAAAGAAAGGCAAGTAAG
Source organism: Xanthomonas nasturtii (assembly GCF_001660815.1). Taxonomy (GTDB): domain Bacteria; phylum Pseudomonadota; class Gammaproteobacteria; order Xanthomonadales; family Xanthomonadaceae; genus Xanthomonas; species Xanthomonas nasturtii. The sequence continues at coordinate 34,043 of NZ_LYMI01000017.1, read as the reverse complement.
CCGCCCGACCTGTTAGACGGCGAACGAGGTCAGGCGGATGCCTGGCCTCGCGGTTTTTTTTGGATCACCAGGCGCTAAGCGTTGGCTTGCGAACTCGGCCCGTCAGATTTCTCAATCGCTGCTGACATGGCGTGCGGCAGTACCCTCAACGCTGCTATAGACCGATCAACGGGCCGACCAAAGTTGCTGTGCTAATGTGGGTTTGTGCGGATTTCGGAGCTTGTCATGAGCCGTTTGACCATCGATCTGAGCGACCAGCAGCACCAGAGTTTGAAGGCGCTGGCGGCTCTGCAGGGCAAGACGATCAAGCAGTACGCGCTTGAACGCCTGTTCCCTGGCGACGTGAACGCCGATCAGGCGTGGCAGGAGTTGAAAACCCTGCTTGGGGAACGCGTCGCCGAAGGCCTAGCCGGCAAGGTGTCTAGCAAGAGCATCAACACCATTCTGGATGAGGAATTGGCCGAGGGCCGCCGCGGTTGATGCACGGCTACGTCCTCACCGACGCAGCCGAAGCCGATCTGCGGGGGATCATCCGCTACACCTCGGCACGCTGGGGCCAGGCGCAGGTTCGCCGATACATCGCAGACCCGGAACAGGGCATTGCCCATCTCGCAGCAGGGGAATGCACTTTCAAGGATCTGAGCACGCTGTACCCTGCGTTGCGGATGTCGCATTGCATGCACCATTACATCTTCTGCCTGTCGCGTGAGCACGCTCCATCGCTGATCGTGGCGATCCTGCATGAGCGCATGGATCTGATGATGCGTTTGGCCGGCAGGTTATAGCTCACGATCCACGTAGCGATGGTGTGGCTCTCAATTCAAGCGGCCAGCCGCTTGATCCGTGACGGCAGGTCGCCCAGCGCGCGATGCGCTTGTTCCAGTTCGTAATCGGCTTGCAGGCCCAGCCAGAAGCGCTCGGTCGTGCCCAGTGCTGCAGCCAGGCGCACGGCGGTGTCTGCGGTGATGCCGCGCTTGCCCAGGACGATCTCGTTGATGCGGCGCGGCGGCACGCCGGTGGCGCGCGCCAGTGCGTTCTGGCTGATGCCCATCGGCTCGAGGAACTCTTCAAGCAGGATTTCGCCAGGGTGGATGTTGGGTAGGACTGTCATGGACAGATGCCTCGTGCTCAGTGGTAATCGACAATTTCGACCTCGGAAACATCGCCCTCCATCCATCGGAAGCAGATGCGCCACTGGTCGTTGATCCGGATGCTGTACTGCCCGCGCCGCTCGCCCTTCAAGGCTTCCAACCGGTTGGCAGGCGGAATGCGCAGATCATCGAGGTGCGCGGCAGCGTTGAGCATGCGCAACTTGCGGCGCGCGATCGACTGGATGTCGGCCGGCAACCGGCGGGAGCGCTCACCCAGCCAGATCTTTTCGGCTTCCTTGTCGACAAAGCTCCTGATCATGCAGCAACCATAACGCGACCCGTCATATGACGCAAGCCGTCATGGATGGGTGGTCACTCAGTTTCCGTAGGCAGCAGTCATCCGAAAATTTCGGATGACTGACTCTTGCTGTAACTCAACTTTCGTTTAACACCGTTAATCAGAACAACGACCCCTGCACGGGTAAGGCAGTAGATGGTTCTGTTGCTTGCGTGGCGGGTGCCGCCTGCTGCTGTGCACCTAACCGCCACGCCAGGCCCGAGATGCGTGCGGCGTGCCTTGTCAGCGCGGCGCGGATGACCGCTTCGCTGCCGGACAGGTGCAGGGCGCGGCGGGCGCGGGTGATGCCGGTGTAGAGCAGTTCGCGGCTGAGCACGCGGGCGTCGCGGGTGGGCAGTTGCAGCCAGACGTCGTCGAATTCGCTGCCTTGCGCCTTGTGCACGGTCATGGCGAAGGCGCTTTCGTGCGCGGGCAATGCGGCGGGGTGGAAGCCGCGCACCTGGCCGTCGCCGTCGCCTTCGAACCAGGCGACCAACGGGCCTTGGGCAAGGTTGTCTGTGGCGGGGGTATCGCGCGGTGAGGTGCTGCCAGCGTGGCCCGGCCTTGAAGGCGGTGCATCGTTGCCGCGCGTTGGAAAGGCGCTTGCGTCGCTTGGCCCGGAGGAGGCACTTGCGTCGCTTCGTCCAGAAAAAGAACCCGCATCGCTTCGCAGGCAGATGCCGACGTCGCCGTTGAACAGGCCGTGGCGGTAGCTGTTTTCGGTAATCAGCAGCAGGCGGCCCTGGAACCAGGGCGAGGCAGCACCGAGGCGGCGGGCGCCGGAGCCGGTGTCGGCCAGCAGTTGTTCGATGCGGGCGTTGAGGCCACGCGCGCCTTGCGGGCCGGCGCGTACGGCAGTGAGCAGGCGCAGGCGGCCGGCCGCGCGCAGTGCCGCGGCGGGGTCTTGGGCGTCGGCCAGCGCGCGCCAGTGGGCGAGCAGTGCGTCGCGGCCGTCGCTGAGCGGGTCTTCGCCGTCTTCGTGGAAGTGCACTCCGGCCAGTTCACCGCTGCGTAGCAGGGCCAGGGCGGTGTCGGCGTCGCCGGCGCGGATGGCGTCGGCCAGGGGGGCCAGTGCGAAGTCGTCGGCCTGCCGGTAGCCGCGCAACAGGTGTACGCGGTGGCCGGCCAGGCCGCCGGTATGGGTATTGGCTGCGGTGCCGGCGGGTGGGCCGCCAGCGGGCGCGCTGCCGAGCAGCGGTTGTAGCGCCTGGGCGTCGTCGGGCTGCAGGGCATCGCCGGGGCCGGCCGCTTGCAGGATGGCGGCGAGCACGTCGCCGGCTTCCACCGAAGGCAGCTGGTCGGCGTCGCCGAGCAGGATCAGCTGGGTGCCGTCGGCGACGGCGTCGACCAGCTTGCACATCAGCGGCAGGTCGACCATGGAGGCTTCGTCGACGACGATCAGGTCCAACGGCAGCGGGTTGTCGGCGTGATGGCGGAAGTGCGGGGAATCCGGGATGACGCCGAGCAGGCGATGCAGGGTGCTGGCGCCGCTGGGGAGGAGCGATTCCCAGGGCGGCGGCTCGCGCTCGGCGGCGGCGGCCTGCGACGGTGGCGCGGTGTGTTGCGCGTGGGTCCCGCCATTTGGATCGGCAGCTTCCTTTTGCAGATGGAGCTCTGCTTCGGTGGACGGGACAAGGGATGACGCCGCAGCGGACCAGCGCGCGGAGGTGTCGAGGTCTGTGCGCGTCGGCAGCGTGGTGTCTGCGGTTGGCGCAGGCAACTGGACACCATCGGCGATGGCGCGGGCGACAGCCAGACGCAGGCTTTCGGCCATGCGCTCGGCGGCGCGGCCGGTGGGCGCGGCCAGCGCGATGCGCGGGGCCGGGTGGCCGGCGGCCTGGGCCTGGGCGATGCGCAGCAGTAGCAGGCGGGCGATGGTGGTGGTTTTGCCGGTGCCGGGGCCGCCGGTGACCAGCAGCAGGGTGCGGCGCAGGGCCAGGGCTGCGGCCTGGGCTTGGCGGTCTGGGGAGTGGGATGGCTCGGGCAGGCCCGTACCCTCACCCGCCCTTCGGGCACCCTCTCCCGGGGGGTGAGGGGTTGGGGTCGCGTTCGGGAATAGTTGGGCGAACAGTGGGGCCAGGGCGGCGGGGTCGAAGGCCGGCATGGGCTGGGCGGCGATGCGTTGCAGGCCCAGCGCCAGGCGGCGTTCGTACTCGCGGTAGCGGCGCAGGTAGAGCAGGCCGTGTTCGAGGACCAGCGGGCAGTCGGCGGCGGCGGGGTCTTCCGGGGCCGGTTGGTCGACCCAGCGCGAGGCAGCCAGGGTGCGTTGCCAGTCGGTGGGGTCCGGAAGGGCCGGCAGTGGGCCGTCGCGCTGGTCCAGCAGCATGGCGGCGCGGGCCGGGTCCAGCCCGGCGTGGCCGCTGGTGACGGCAAGCGACGCGAGCGCGGCACCGGCCAGGACCTGTGGGTCGGTGTCCGGGGCCAGGCGTTGCAGGCTTTGGGCGAAGGCCAGGTCCAGGGTGCGTAACGCTTCGGCTTTGATCAGCGCGCTGAACGGGTTCGGCTGGTTCATGGGGTGGTGCCTGCCATGGCGGACGTGCCTTTCTCCGGGCGCTTGTGCCGCAGCTCGATGCGTGCGAAGTGGCGTTGGCATGGCCAGGCAGGCGCGGCATGGGGTGCGCGCGGTGTCTGCTTGCCCGGAGGGAGGAGCGCTTTGTGCACGGCGCTGATTGCCGGTGGGGTTTGTTGGGTCATGGGTCGGGCGCTTCTGTGGCGGACGTACCCTCACCCCAACCCCTCTCTCCTTGAAGGGGACCGAGGTCCCGGGGGGGGAGGGGCTTTGAGCCATCGGGGACCAGTTGCGTTGGTGCGCTGCTGGACATCGGCTCCGGGGCGTTGCCGGCGAACAAGGCGTCCAGGGCTTCCACCAGGGCGGGGTCGAAGCGCCAGGCGTGGATGCCGGGGGCCGGGGTGCCGGGGTCGGTGGAGGTGGCCGCGTCCAGGCCGCGGCAGAACAGATAGCGCACGCCGCCGAAGTCGCGGGTGTAGTCGTAGCCACCGCCCTCGGCGGCATCGCCCAGGCGGAAGCGCAGCCAGCGGTGCAGCGCCACGGTGTAGATCAGCGCCTGCAGCGCGTACTCGCTGTGCGCCATGGCGCGGACCAGGGCGTCGGCGTCGTAGCTGGGCAGGCGGTTGGATTTGTAGTCCAGCACGTACCAGCGGCCGTCCACGGTGTAGGTGAGGTCGATCAGGCCGGTCATCAGGCCTTCCAGCCGCTGGCGCATGCCGAAGGCCTTGCGGTCGCCGACCACGCCAAACCGGTGCAGCAAGGCCAGCAGCGCATCCACGCGGGTGGGCCGCATGGCGAAGTGGAATTCCATTTCATTGCGACGCTGCGGCGCGGGCACGTCGGCCAGGCGGGTGCCTTCGGGCAACGCGACAGTGAGGGTGTGGCCGATCAGCGCGGTGAGCATGCTCAGGCCGTCGTCGAGTTCGTCCTGGGCATAGCCGCCGCGTTGCAGGGCCTCGACGATGGGCGCCGCCTGGCCGTCGGGCGCGGGTTGGCCGGGCCACCACGCCTGCCAGGCAGCAAAATCGCAGCGCTCGAACACGTCGTGCATCACCACGCCGAAGCGGTTGCCGGCGAACCGTGGATCGAAGGGTTCGGCCTCGGCAGCCACCGCAATTGCTTCGCTGCCGGACGGTTCGTCGCTACCGCCACTGCCGACCACGGTGGCGCTGGCCATCGGGTCGCTGGCGGCGCCGGCATCGGCGTTGGCCAGCTGGGTGAAGCTGTAAACCCACCACTCCGGCGCGATGTGGCGTTGCGGGCTGCGCGCGGGCGGCACTTGCGCCTCGTCCGGCGGCGGCAGGCGTGGCAGGTGGGCCGGCGGCGTGCTGGTGTCGACCACCACTGCGCCCTCGCCGGCCGCGCCCTGCAACACATCCAGCGCGCGCAGCATGCCGGCCAGCGCAGTGCGCTCGTGCTGGTGGAACGGGCCGCTGGCGATCCACAGCGCGTGCTCGGCGCGGGTCAGGCCAACGTAGAGCAGGCGCGCGTCTTCGGCGCGTTGTTCCTGCTTCCAGGCGGTCTCGGCAGCGCTCCAGGTCGGCTCGTCCTTATCACGGCTCCATTTGGACACGTTCCATTGCAATTGCCGGCCAGCGTCCGGCGCATGCACCACGCAGTGGCGGCCGGCGCCCTTGTCGCTGCGGCCGATGCCGATGTACGGCAAAAATACCAGCGGATATTCCAGGCCCTTGCTCTTGTGCAGGGTGACGATCTGCACGCGGCGCGCGTCCGATTCCAGCCGCAGCTGCTGGGCTTCGTCGTTGTCGTCGGCATTGGCGATGCGGCGCGACAGCCAGTCCACCAGGCCATGCGGGCCGAGCGCGCGGGCGTCGGCTTCCTGCAGCAGTTCGGCCAGTTGCAAATAGTTGGTGAGGCGGCGTTCGCCATCGACCAGGGCCAGCAGGCGTTGCCCGTGCGCGGCGCCCAGCTCGCCGATCAAGGCCAGCGGGCCGCCGCGTTGCCAACGCTCGCGCCAGTCCAGTGCGTGCTGCTGCCAGCGGCGGTGACGCTCGCCGTCGTGTGCGAGCGCAGCGATGGCGGCGGCGTCTTCGCCGATCAACACGGTGGCCAGGGCGGCGCGCAGGCGGCTGTCGTCGCCCGGGTCGAGCAAGGCCTGCAGCAGGGCGAGCAGTTCCAGCGCTTCGTCGGTGGCGAACAGGCTTTGCTTGCCGGCGGCCACGGCGGGGATGCCCACTGCACCCAGCGCCTGCTGGATGCGGGTGGCCTCGCCATGGCTGCGCACCAGCACGGCGATGTCGCCGGCCTGCACCGGGCGGCCGTTGATGGTGGCGCTGCCGTCGCGACCACCGGCCAGCCAGCTGCGGATGGCTGCAACGCAGGCGGCGGTGGCCAGCTCGCGGGCGTGGCCGGCGCTCCAGGGTTTGGGCTTGCCCTTCATTACCGGCGGTGGCTCGGGCGCGCGCCACAGCGTGAGTGCCGGCGCGGTGACGCCGTTGCATTGCAGGTCGGTGTCCAGGCGTTTGGTGCCGGCCTGCACCGGGTGGAAGGCGATGCCGTCGGTGAGGAAGGCGTCGGTGTAGCCGGCCTGTGCGTACAGCGCATCGATGGCCGCCAGCACGCCGGGGCGCGAGCGGAAATTGTGGCTCAGCGGTGGGGCCAGTTCGGCAGTGACTGCGGCAGCCAGATAGGTGCGCACATCGCCGCCGCGGAAGCCGTAGATGGCCTGCTTGGGGTCGCCGATCAGAAACAGTGCCGGCTCCAGGCCGGCGGCGCGCGCGAGCGGGCCTTCGCCGAACACGTTGGAAAAGATCGCCCACTGGCGGTCGTCGGTGTCCTGGAACTCGTCCACCAGCGCGATGGCGTATTGCGCGCGCAGGCGCTGCACCAAGGCATCGGCTTGCGGGCCCTGCAGCGCATGCGCCACACCATCGACCAGGTCGTCGTAGGTCTGCACGCGGCGCTGGCGCTTGAGCAGTGCCAGCCGTGCGATGGCATCGTCGCGCAGCGCGTGCAGCAGGCGGATGCGGCGACGGCTGCGCCATGCTTCGACAGCGTCCAGCGCGGTGAGATAGCCATCGATTTCGTGGCTCATCGGCGAGGCCGGCGTGCGGTCGACGAACTTCTTGTTGGTGCCTGTGGCCAATTCCACAGCGGTCAACTTGAGCAACTTCGGATGCGGCACGGTGTTGAACGAGGGCGCAGTCGCGAAGCTCTCGAACCAATGCCACAGCGAGGCCAACCACTCAGGTTTGTAGCTGACCTTGCTCAGGATGCCGCCATCGATGGCGGCCATGATGGTGTCGAAAAACGCGGTGCCGTGCACCTGGAAGGCGGCAGCCAATGCGCTGCTGGCGTCTTGCACGGCCTGCAGCAATGCCGCCGCATCGTCGGTGCTCGTGGCCACCGCCGGCAGCAACTGCGAATGACGCACCAGCGCGCGCAGATCGCTGGCCAATGCCTCCGGGCCACCCGACCACAGCGCGATCAGGTCTTCGGCCATCACCGCATCGGCGGCGCGTTGGCGCCACAGATCGGCCGCGACTTCGCCCAGCAATTCGCGGTCGTTGGCGAGCAGTTCCGGTGCGGCGAAGGCCTGGCCGCTTTCCAGCGCGTGTTCGCGCAGCACGCGCGCGCAGAAGCCGTGGATGGTGAACACGGCGGCCAGGTCGATTTCTTCGACGGCCTGTTGCAGGCGGCGGCGCAAGGCGGCGGGGGTTTCGGTGCCGGTGGCCAGGTGCGCTTCGAGAATGACGCGGGTGAGCAGGGCGTCGGGCGCTTCGTGCAGGAGCGGGCTTGGCCGCGACGGGTCGTTGGCGACGTCGGTCGCGGCCAAGGCCGCTCCTACAAAAGCCGATGCGTCATGGGCCACCAGCGTTGTAGATGGTTCGGTCGCGCCCTGGCCCGCTGCTTGGGTGGCATCGGGCACCAGCGTTGCGGCCAGCACCAGGCGCTCGCGGATGCGGCGGCGCAGTTCCTGGGTGGCGGCCTCGGTGAACGTCACGGCGAGGATCTGGCCGATACGCAGGCCGCGCTCGACCACCAGCCGGGTGAACAGCGTGGCCAGGGTGAAGGTCTTGCCGGTGCCGGCGCTGGCTTCGATCAGGCGCACGCCGTGCAATGGCAACTGCAGGTACGGGTCGGTTGCGGGAGCGCTGCTCATTCGGCGTCGTCCTGCGCGCCCTGCCAGTGGCGCCAGCTGTCGATCAGGCGCTGCGGATCCAGCGTGGTGTCGGTGCTGCCGCGTTCGAGCAGGTCGTACACGCGATGGCTGGTGGTGGCGAAGTCGGCGAAACGCTGCGCATCGGCAAACGGGTCGCGGCCGCGGTTGACCAGGCGCAGTTCCGGGCTCTGCGATTCGCTCCAGCCGAAGCTGGATTGCCACTGCCCGGCGGCGTCCTTGATCGCCTTGTCCAGATTACCGCTGCGTACGGCCTGGTGGTATTTCCAGCTGCTGTACGGCGCGAACGCCAACGGCGTCTGCAACCCATGGCGATAGACCTGCAGCAGTTCGGCCAGCGCGCTGTGCGCCTGCGTCTGCGGCAGCGGTTCGGGGTCGATGGGATGCGGGCCGAGGCCGTCGTCGTGTTCGAAGAAGCGCACATACGGCGCCTGCTCGCCGGCGGCGCGCAGCAGCAGCCATTCCAGGCCGTGGCGGATCGCGCTGCGGCCGCTGAGCGCGCCGACCTGCACCCGCCCTACGCCGCTTGCATACCAACCAGGCACGCGGCCATGCACTTCCGTCGCGCCGATCTGCACCTGCAGCCGGCGCGACTGCGCCGGCGCTTCGCCACGCCATTGCCGGAATGCCTGCGCATACGGGCGCAGTTGCGCCACCCGCTCATCGAGTTGGCGCCGCCCCAGCGGGCCGGACGGCAGCAGCGCGCGTGCGCGCAGACGCTCGTACAGCCGCTCGGTGTCGCCGGCCAGTGCGGCGTCCAATACATGCTGCTGCAGGCCGTATTGATCCAGCCCGCGCGTCGGTGCGAGCAACGGCTCCAGATCGCTGTCTTCGCTGGCAGGATCGGGCAAACGCATGCCCAAGCGATGGCGCAGGAACTGCCCGGCCGGGTCGGCAAACAGGCGGCGCAGGTCGTCGATGGACACGCTGCTCGGCACTGCACGGTCGTCGGCCGGCAATGCAGCGGCCACCCATGGCGCAAGCGGCTGACGTTGCCCGACCAGACTGTCCACCGCCGGCCGCCATTGCCGGCGGTAACTGAAACGGCGCGGGTCGGCGCCGTCTTCGCCCAGCGCACCGAATGCGGCAGCGGCGAAGGGCTGCAACGGGTGATGCACCACCAGCGTGTCCAGCGCCGCTGGGTCGGCGTGGTACTGCGCTGCGCTGCCCAGCAGTTCGCTCACCAGCACCGAGGGTTCGCGCGCGCTGCCATCGCGCGCATCGGCGCCGAGATAGCTCAGGTAGAACACCTCCTGCGCAGAGGCGAACAACTGCAAAAACAAGAACCGGTCGTCCTCGCGCGTTGAACGATCGCCGTGGCGGCGGCGCTCGGTGCCCAACTCGGCGGTGAGCCGATTGAGCCCGGCGGCCGGGTCGCGGCGCGGGAAGTCGCCGTCGTTCATGCCGAGCAGGCAGATCACCCGGAACGGCAGCAAGCGCATCGGCACCATGCGGCCAAAACTGATGCCGCCGGTGAGCAATGGCGCGCGCGTGTCCGATTCGCCCAGCACCGCAGCGAAATGCGCACGCACCACCTCGGCCGGCACCTTGCCTGCGTACTCGGCGCGCACGGCATCGCGGGCGAACTGGTCGATCAAGCTGCGCAGGCGGTCCAGCGCGCGCTGTGCACGCGGTGCGGTAGGCGCTTTTGGCATCAGCGCCTCCAGCAGGCCAAGCAGACGCTCGCGCCATTCGACCGGCGTCATCGCTTCGGCCAGCAACGATTGATGGCGTTCGAGCACGCGCAACAGCTTCAACAAGGTGTCCAGTGCGGCCAGCGCGCTGCCTTCCAGCTGCGGCCACGGCGCCACGCCCTCGATCTCGTCGTCGGCACCGCTGGCGTGACCCAGCAGCAGCCGGTCCAGCGCGAAGCGCCAGGTGTAGGCGTCGTCGCTCGGGGCCTGCAGTTGACGCCGATGCGCGGCATCCAGGCCCCAGCGCGCGCCGGCCGCGTGCAGCCAGCCGCGCAGGCGTTCCAGCCCGGCTTCGTCCAGGCCGGCCGCCTCGGCGATCGGCGCGCTGGCCAGCAGGTCGAGAATTTCGTGCAGGCCGAAGCGTGCGATCGGCAAGCCGAGCAAGCTCAGAAAAACCTCGGCCAGCGGCTCGCTTGCCAGCGGGCTGGCATCGGCCAATGCATACGGCAACGCGTCGTCGTTGCCGTGGCTGCCGAACACCGCGTCCAGATACGGCACATACGGGTCGATGTTCGGCGACAGCACCGCGATTTCGCGCGGCTGCAAGGGCGGGTCGAAGCGCGCATCGTCGAGCAAGGCACGCAGCTGGTCGTGCAGCACCTGCAACTCACGCAGCCGCGTGTGGCAGGCATGTACCTGCAGGCTGGGGTCGTGCAGATTCACCGCCGGCAACGCGGCCGGTACGCGTGGCGCGCGGCGATGGAACAGATCGCTCTGCATGCGCCGCAACAGGCTGTCGCCCAGGCCGTCATCGGCCAGCGCGCAGCGGCCGGAGTCCAGCGGGTCGGCATACGCTGCGATCTCGGCCAGCGGGTGCACCACCTCGTAGTCGCCCACCAAGGCCATGAAGTCGCGCCCGGCCGCGCCCCAGGCCTGCAGCAGCGGGTTTTCCTGCACCTGTTCGGCGAACAGCTGCACCGCGCCGTCTTCGCGCCGGCGCTGCCACAGGGTTTGCAAATCGCCCCAGTAGCCTTGCGTGGGCGTGGGCAGATAGAAATGCAGCGTGCCCACGCGTGCCTGCGTGGCCAGCACGCGCAGCACGTCGGGCGAGATATTCAAGATGGCGAAGGCGAACAGGCGCCTGGGCAAGCCCTGCGGCAGCGGACCGTCGACGCGCGCGTAGCGATCCAGATACTGGCCGATGCGACGCGCACGGTATTGCCGGCCGGCAGCGATGCTGCGCCACAGCCGCGCCTGCGGATCGTCGGGGTCGGCGCCGCCTTCCCAGCGCAGCAGCCAGTCGCGTCGCCAGGCCTGGTACTTCTCGAACACATTGCCCAATTCGCCGGCCAGCGCCCAGGGCTTGAGCGCATCGCCATCGGACAGATACCCGGCCAGCGGCGCCAACGCTGCATCGCTGCCCAGGTCGGCCTGCAACGCGGCGTACAACCGCCACTGCGTGGTGGCCATGTCCAGATCGTCGTCGGCCGGGCCGAGGTTGCACTCCAGCGCACGCGCGACGAATTCGCCGGGGGTGAGAAATTCCAGATTCGCCGCAACACCGTGCTCGGCCGCCAGCGTGGACTGCAACCAGCGCCGCATCGCCACCTGCGGAATCAGCACCACCTCCGGCTGCAACAACGGCTGCTCCGGCACCGGCCGGCGCAGCTCCTGTGCCAGCAGGGCAGCCAGGGTATCCAGCGCGTTGGATGGATAAAGACGGAAATCGGGCGCGGAAGTGGCGTGCATGCGTGCGTGCATTGTGCCGGATGCCGGCGGACAGCGTTGTTTGCGCATGCGCCGACGACCGCACGATGGCGATCGATGCGGCACGCAAACGCGATGGGCCGAGCGTTTCCGCCCGGCCCATCGCGTTGTTTAGTGCGTAACGCGCGACGCGATCAGTATTTCTTTTCCAGATTGAGCATCCAGGTCTGATCGTTGTTGCTGTCGCCATCGGTGATGCCGCGGTATTCCAGACGCGTCGACAGCCCTTGCTCGGTCAGCAACGCCGCGCCGATCCCCACCATCAACCGGTTGCGGTCGAACGCACTTTGCGCCGTGCGGTAGAACGGGCCGCCGCTGAGATCGGCATAGCTCAGCGTGGCATCGCCACGACCCTGGAAGTCGCGCTGATACTCCACGCGCAACTGCGGGGTCAGCCGTCCCCAGGCGACTTCGCGGCGCCATTCCAGACGCAGACCGAGATTGCCGGTGGTGGTGGCCACATCCATGTCGGCATAGCGCAGTGCGAACGGCGCCACGCCGTCTTCTGCATAGCCATCCAGCGTGGCACGTGCCACATCCACGCGCGCATACGGGGTGATCTGCAGATCGCCACGTTGCAGGTCGGCGCCGGTGGACACCGAGGCGATCCACTGCTTGCCGTCGCGGTTGCCTTCGGCCAGCGAGCTGTCGTCGGTGACGAAGCGGCGCAGGTCGTAGGACAACATCTGGTAACCCACCAGGGTGTCGAAGAAGAACGCCTTGCCCGGGTGGAAGCTGGCGTACAGCGCCATGGTGTACGCGGTGCCCTTGCTGCGGCTGCCGCGCGTGCCCACATCGCTGTCGTCGCGGCCCCAGCCCAGGCCCGCACCGATCGCCAGCGACTGCGCAACCCGGTAGTCGGCGCCGACGCTTAGGCCGTCGGTCTGGAAATCCACGCCGTTGCTGTTGGTCTGCCGGTTCAAGCTGCCCGAGCGGATCGCACCGCCGATCCACAGACCCAGGTCACCCTGGCCCTGCACACCCTCGCTGTTGCCCGCCGCCGCTGCCGGCGCATCGCGGAAGTCGTTGTCGGCATCCTGGGTGTCCGGGCTGCACGGCTGCGCAGTGATGCCGCGCTCGGCCTGGCGGCAATGCGAAGTCGGCTGGAAGCTCACCGCGTTGGTGAAGCTGCCGCCACCGCGATGGGTGGCCTCCAGACGGCGCTGGAAGTTGTCGATCTGCGCACGCGCAAACCGCCGCGTGGACTCGGACTGCGCATCGATCAGGCCACGCACTTCCGCATCCTGGCTCGGGTCGCGGCGCGGCGCGATGTTGAACACCACATTGGCCGGCACCGAGGTCGCAAAGGCGTTGGACAAGGTGAACTGCACCGTGGCCTGGCCGACGAACGCCGGGTTGGGGGTAAAGGTCAGCATGAAGGTGGGCGTTTCGGCCATTGCAGCCGCGGCCGGCGATGGGCCGGAGGCACGCGCCGCCGCTGCGGTGGCGGTACCGCCAACCCGGGTGATGGTGGCGGTACCGGCCGAGGCCGGCAGCACCGCGACCACCGCAGCGGCCACGAACGGCCCACCGGTCGCGTTGCGGGTGATGTCCACCTGCTGCGCTTCGCCCGGCACTGCGGCAGCGGTGACCGACACCGCCACCGGCCGCGCGTTCACCGTGATGGTCAACGTGGCCGCCGCCGAGCTGCCGCCCGCACCGGTGGCGGTATAGCTCAGCACATCGCTGCCGACGAAGCCTGCGTTCGGCGTGTAGACCAGTTCCAGGCCGTTGACCACGGCGGTGCCGTTGGTCGGCGCGGTGGCAACCGCAATCGCCGTGATGTTGCCGGTGTCGTTGGCGGTAACCGCCGCGGTGACCGCGGTGTCGGTCATGGTGGCTGCCACATCCGCCACCGCCACCGGCGCCGCATCGCTCACCGTGAAGGTGTAGGCCTGGGTGGCGCTGGCATTGCCGGCGTCGGCCACTGCGATGGTGAAGGACGAGCTGCCCTGCGTCGTTGGCGTTCCCGACAGCGTGCCGTCGCTGGCCAGGCTCAGGCCGGCCGGCAAGGTGCCGCTGGCGACGCTGTAGCGGTACGGCGCAATGCCACCGCTGGCGGTGAGCACCTGGTCGTACGCGCTGCCGCGCACCGCCGGTGGCAGGGTCGGCTGCGCCAGCACCAGCGTTGCCGCGGCAATGGTGACCGCATAGCTCTGGCTGGCCTGTGCCGCCGGGCTGGGCGTGCTGTCGGTTGCGGTCAGGGTGAAGTTGAACGTGCCCGACAAGGTCGGCGTACCGCTCAGCCCGCCGGTCGCAGTGTCGAGGACAACCCCATTGGGCAACGCGCCCGCTGTCAGTGCATAGCTGTAGGGCGCGGTGCCGCCGGTGGCGGGCGTGATTGCCGCGGAGTACGCCTGCCCGGCGGTGCCTGCCGGCAAGGTGCTCGCCGGCAAGACCAGGTTCGGGCCGGCCACGGTCAGGCTGTAGGCCTGATTGCCGGTGAAACTGCCCGCATCGGTCGCGGTGACGGTGAAGTTGAAGCTGCCTTCCACCGTCGCGGTGCCGGACAGCGTGCCGTTACTGGCCAACGTAAGCCCGGCCGGCAGGGTGCCCGCGCTGACTGCATACGTATATGGCGCGGTGCCGCCGCTGGCGCTCAAGGCCTGGCTATACGCCGTGCCGCGGGTGGCAGCCGGCAGCGCGGTAGGCGCAACCACGATGACAGGTGCCGCGATGGTCAGCGCATAGCTGCGGCTGGCCTGCGCCGCCGGGCTGGGCGTGCTGTCGGACACGGTCAGGGTGAAGTTGAACGTGCCTGCCACGGTCGGGGTGCCGCTGAGGGTGCCAGTCGCCACGTCCACGACCACACCCGTCGGCAGGACGCCGCCGGTCAGTGCGTAGCTGTAGGGCGCGGTGCCGCCGGTGGCGGGCGTGATTGCCGCGGAGTACGCCTGCCCGGCGGTACCTGCCGGCAAGGTGCTCGCCGGCAACACCAGGTTCGGGCCGGCCACGGTCAGGCTGTAGACCTGATTGCCGGTGAAACTGCCCGCATCGGTCGCGGTGACGGTGAAGTTGAAGCTGCCTTCCACCGTCGCGGTGCCGGACAACGTGCCGTTGCTGGCCAGGGTGATACCGGCCGGCAGCGTGCCGCTAGCGAGCGTGTAGGTGTACGGCGCAGTGCCGCCACTGGCGCTCAGCAGCTGGCTGTAGGCCGTACCACGCGTGGCGCTCGGCAGTGTGGACGGCGCCACCACGATCGACGGCGCGGCAATATTCAAGGCATAGCTACGGGTGCCTTGCGAGGGCGTATTCGAGGTGCTGTCGGTGGCGGTCACGGTGAAGGCGAAGGTGCCCACGGTGCTGGGAGTCCCGGTCAGGGCCCCGCTGCTGCCATTGAGCGTGATGCCCGCCGGCAAGCTACCGGCGGTAACGGCGTAGGTGTAGGGCGCAATACCGCCCGTGGCCGGATTGAGCGCACTCGCATAGGCCTGGCCTGCCGTGCCGGCCGGCAAGCTGGTCGCCGGCAAGATCACCATCGCGCCGGCCACGGTCAGCGTATAGGCGCGGCTGCCGCTGGTGGGGCTGCCGCCGCTATCGGTGGCGGTCACGGTGAAGTTGAAGCTACCGCTGGCAGTGGGAGTACCGGACAGCACGCCGGTGCCGCTCAGGGTCAGCCCGGCCGGCAAGGTACCGGCGCTGAGCGCGAACGTGTAGGGCGCGGTGCCGCCACTGGCGGTGAGGTTCTGGCTGTAGGCGCTGCCTGCAGTGGCCCCCGGCAGCGATGCCGGGCCGACCGTCACCACCACATCGTCGTTGAGGATGGTGCCGGTGCCGGTGGCGCGCGCGATGCTTGCGTTGCTGGCGCCAGACAGACCGACGCTGAAGGTCTCGTTGGGTTCGACCGCGGTGTCGCCGTTGACGGTAACCGCCACGCCCTGCGCGGTGGTGCCTGGCGCAAAGGTCAGCGTGCCCGAGCGGGCGCTATAGTCGCTGCCCGCGTTGGCGGTACCGTCGGCGGTGGCGTAATTGACCGTAACGGTCTGGCCATTGGCCGCGCTCAGGCTCACCGTGAAGGTGGCCGTGGTGGTGCCACTGTTGCCTTCGTTCACGCTGATATCGTCGATCGACAGCGACGGTGCCGCATCGTCGTTGACGATGGTGCCCAGGCCCTGGCCGTCGCCGACGCTGGCGCCACTGACGTTGCTGACGTTGACGAAGAAGGTTTCGTTGGGTTCGTTGAGCGTGTCGCCGTTGACCAGCACGGTGAAGGTGGCGCTGCTGCTGCCGGCGGGAATGCTCTGCCCGCTCAGGCTGGCAGCGACATAGTCCACGCCCGCGGTGGCAGTGCCGTCAGCCGTGGCGATATCGAAGCTGACGCCGCCAGTGCCGGCCGGCTGGCTCAGCGAGACAGTGAAGGTGGTATTGGTGGTGCCGGCATTGCCTTCGTTCACGGATACGTCGTTGATCGACAGCGCCGGCAGCGTATCGTCGTTGACGATGATGGCACTGGCGCTGACCGGGCTGCCGGGGGCATAGCCGGTGCCAGTACCGACGGTGTAGACGATCGTCTCATTCGCTTCCACCATCGCGTCGGGGGTCGGCGTGATGGTGAAGCTGGCCGAGCTGGCGTTGGCCGGAATCACGATGTTGCTGCGCGCGCCGGAATAGTCGCTGGCGCTGTCGGCGGTCCCACTGCCGGCCAGGTTCACCGTGGTGGGCACGCTGTTGGTCTGACTCAGCGTCACCGTGTAGACGAACGCAGTGCCGCTGTCTTCGTTGGCGCTGGCCGGCGAGACCGCGATGCTGGCAGACCGCGACGGCACAATGGTGATGTTGAAGGTAAGGACATTTTCTTCCTCGTCGCGCAGGTAGAACGCGTCGGACGTGGCGCTATTGTTTCCATGCGTGTAGGTAACGGTCTGCGTACCAGGTCCGCTGAGCTCACTGAGTGAGATGGTCCCGTTGGGCGTGCTGCCGTTGCCTCCGCCGTTGCCGAAGGGGGTCAGCGGATTTCTGGGGTCATCGCCCATGCCGATGTTGGAGGGGCCATCGCAGTTGCTGACGTCGAACGTCACCGAACCGCTCTGATTGATCGTGGCGTTCCGGGTGGAACAATAGGCCGACGCCCCCTGTGCCCAGACCTGTGCGGGTAGCAGGAGCGCCAGGGCGCAGATCATCACGGCCACCATCCAGCGCACCGGCGCACCGGTGCCCGTTCCACGCCACTGCGGCTTGTTCACGTTCTACCCCTATGAAGCGCCACCCCGGCGCCGGCACGGTCCTCATGCCTGAAGGCAATGCCGCCCTAGAGAAGTGATCCCCTGGCATTGCGAGCGAATTGAAACAGGAACTGACTTTCAGTTAAAGAACAAAAAATTAATACTTCATTCCAGTTCTGAATTTTCCTGGCTTGTGAGACACCGGTGCGACGGGTATCTGTACGGCGACCCCCGACACATGTCGGCGACGCACCTACGCAGGGAGAGCTGCATGAGCGAGTTTTTCATCGGCCAGGTCATGCTGACCGGTTTCGCGTTCGCGCCGAAATATTTCGCGCAATGCAATGGCCAGCTGCTGCCGGTCAATCAGAACCAGGCATTGTTCAGTCTGCTAGGTCCGCGTTTTGGCGGTGATGGCCGGACCACGTTTGCCCTGCCTGATCTGCGCGGTCGCACACCGATCGGGTATGCGCCTTCGGTCGATGCGAATTGGCAGCCGCCGGTTACTCCGATCGGTCAGGCGGGCGGCGCGGAAGCGGTGACCCTGGTGCCTGCCGACCTGCCCGCGCACAGCCACCTGGTGGAATGCAGCAGCACCGGTGGCAACAACCGCACACCGACCGGCCGCGTGTTTGCCGCCAACGTGGCCACATCCGGTGCCGCCACGCCGCTGTATGCCGCTTCGGGAACGACCGTTCCACTGGCGCCGCCAACGGTCTCGCCCGCTGGCGGTAACCAACCGCATCCGAATGTGCAGCCCTACACCACGATCAACTTCTGCATCGCGCTGTCGGGCATTTTCCCCTCGCGTGGCTAAACGCAACCCCATTCGGGTGCGCCTGCATGCGCGGCGCCTCATCGACCAGGAAGGATCACATGGGCACTCCATTCATCGGCGAAATCCGCATGTTCGGCTTCGGCCGCACGCCTCAGGGCTGGCAGGCGTGCGACGGCTCGCTGCTGCAGATCTCAGAATACGAGCCGTTGTACGTCCTACTCGGCATCGCCTATGGCGGCGATGGGCAAAATACCTTCGGGGTGCCGGATCTGCGCGGTCGCCTGCCGATTCACCAGGGCCAGGGCCCTGGCCTGAGCAACTACGTGTTCGCCCAGAAGAGCGGTACCGAAACGGTGACCTTGACCGAACCGCAGATGCCGGCGCACACCCATGTTGCGCAGGTCACGACGGTAGCGGCAACCAGCCCCTCACCGGCCGGACTCCTGCCAGCGGCGGTCGGTGCCACGCTGTTCTATGTCAGCGACGTGACCGGGGCCACCGCGCTGGCGATGTCCACGCAGAGCACCTCGTTCACAGGTGGCAGCCAGCCGCACGACAACACCATGCCGACGCTGACCGTGCAGTACTGCATCGCCACCACGGGCATCTTTCCGCAGCAGCCCTGATCCACCGCGCCGCGCCGAGTCGGTCGCGGCCTGCATCGCTCCACTGGAGGAAATGCGCATGACCGAACCCTATTTCGGCGAAATCCAATTGTTTCCCTTCGATTACAGCCCTTACGGTTGGGCGCTGTGCAACGGGGCAACCCTGCCGGCTATGCAGAATAGCGCGCTATTCTCGTTGCTGGGCATGGCCTATGGCGGCAATGGCAGCACCACATTTCAGTTGCCGAACTTCTCCGCGCGCGCCGGCTGCCAGCAGGGGACAGGGCCGGGTCTGACTCCACATGCGCTGGGCAGTACGTTCGGCTCCGCCTCGGTGAGCCTGTTGAGCACGCAGATGCCCAATCACGCGCATGGCTTCAATGCGTTTTCGCAGGCGGATCCGAGCAAGAAAAGCGGCACCCCCAGCAGCGGAGCAGCGCTGTCGAACTTGAACAGCAACAGCGACCGGCCGTTCAGTGCAGTCGCACCCGACCAGCAGTTTTCCCCGACCATGGTGCTGCCCACCGGCAACGGCCAGGCGCACGAGAACCGGCAGCCCTATCTGGCCATGAATTTCTGCATCGCGTTGTCCGGCAGCTATCCCATGTTTGATTGACGCCATGCAGGACGATGCAGATGCATCCGCAAGCGTGCACGCCGGCGTCGTGCCACCGCATGCGCTGAGCGCCCACGGCATCTCGTTGCGCCCCGAGCAGGGCGACGATCTGGCCTGGTTGCGTGATCTCTATGCCAGCACGCGTCACGACGAAATGACGCAGGTGCCCTGGCCAGACACGACCAAGCGTGCGTTTCTGGAGCAGCAATTCGACTTGCAGCGCACGCATTACCGACACCATTTTGCCGATGCCGCCTTTCTGATCGTCCAGGTCAGGGAGTTACGTATCGGTCGCCTGTATCTGCACCGCACCGCAACGCAACACACGCTGGTCGATATCAGCTTGCTGCCGGACCGGCGCGGCAAGGGCATTGGCTCGCACCTGATTGCCTACGCGCAGGCGTCGGCACGCGCTGCGCCGTGCGCCTTGTGCCTGCATGTGCTGCATGCCAACCGCGCAGCGCAGCGGCTATATGTTCGGCACGGCTTCGTTGCGGGCCACAGCACCCAGACACATCTGCAGATGCACTGGAATCCGCACGCTCAACTGCTCAGTTGAGCGCGCTCAATTGAACACGGCCTGATACAGAAACCCGTCGCGTTCGCGCGCCACCGGCACCAGAAAAATGCCGATCTCGCCCAGGCGCGCGTGACGCATCTGATAGGTCTGTTGCGGAAACAAAAAGGCCGAGCCATTGCGAAACAACAGCGAGAACGGCGCACGTTGCGCGTTGCGTGTGTCCTGCAATGGCCTGGCTTCCACCAGCACGAACGGTACCTCGCCCTCATTCAAGGAGGCAGCGAAGGTGTCGTTGACGCTGCCGGCGAAGTGTTCAAGCGTCAGCAACTCCATGGATGATTCCTTAGCGACGGTGTGCGCAGATCGTCGCGTCTTTTGCGCAGGCACCACAAGGCAGCGATGCCGACAACGCGACGCACTCGACAGATCGGGAGGACGGGCAGGAACCCTCAGACGAAATACCTGACCGCGAGAAACGACACGACGGTGCGGGGATTGCGAAATGTACCGAGTGATAGCGCGCCAATCCTCCCTACTGCAGCGTACGTTGAACAGCGATGCAATCCTGCGCGACGGTGCCTGCGCTGCGGGACACGCTGTTACGCAGGATGGCGACATGCGCACCCACATTGCTTGCCGCATGAATGCGACAATACTGCACGCGTCAGTCTGGTTATGTTCAGCGGTGTGACGGCTACTCTATCGCGTTGGAATTCTGTTAAAGGTCTCGATGACGGCGTCCGCTCCCCCTGTCGTGCAATTGTCTGATGTCCGCATCGATCGCGGCGGACGCACGATCCTGCGCGATGTCTCGCTGGATGTGCCCCGCGGCAGCATCACGGCCGTGCTCGGTCCATCCGGTAGCGGCAAGTCCACGCTGCTGGCCGCGTTGACCGGCGAGCTGCGCCCGGTGGCCGGCACGGTCACGCTGTTCGGCAACACGATTCCGACCGGTAGCCGTGCGCTGCTGGAGATGCGCCGCAATGTCGGCGTGCTGCTGCAGGGCAATGGGCTGCTGACCGACCTGAGCGTGGCCGACAACGTGGCGCTGCCGCTGCGCACGCATACGCGCCTGCCGGCGCCGGTGCTGCAGCGCCTGGTACAGATGAAGCTGCATGCGGTGGGCCTGCTGGCCGCGGCCGATGCCTGGCCGCGCGAGTTGTCCGGCGGCATGGCGCGCCGCGTGGCGTTGGCGCGCGCGTTGGCGCTGGACCCGCCGCTGATGATCTACGACGAGCCGCTGACCGGGCTGGACCCGATCGCCTCGGGCGTGATCATGAGCCTGATCCAGCGCCTCAACGACAGCCTTGGCCTGACCAGCATCATCGTCAGCCACCACGTGCACGAGACCCTGCCGATCAGCGACCAGGCCGTGGTCATCGCCAATGACGGCATCGTGTTCGCCGGGACACCGGCGCAACTGCAGGACAGCACCGATCCGCTGGTGCAGCAGTTCCTGCACGGCCAGCCGGACGGCCCGATCGCCTTCGATGCCGCCCCGCGCCGCGACCGGAGTGCTGCCTGATGGCCTTTGCCGACTCGATCCGCGCCTTTGGCCGTGCCGGGCTGTTCTCGCTCACGGTATTGCGCGGTTCGCTGCCCACCCGCGACTTCATCGCCGAGCTGGTGCGCGAGATCTACAAGGTCGGCGCGCGCTCGTTGCCGATCATCGCCGTGGGCGGTGCCTTCGTCGGGCTGGTGCTGACCCTGCAGGGCTATCGCACGCTCACCACGTACGGTGCCTCGGATGCGTTGTCGACGCTACTCGGCCTGTCGCTGTATCGCGAACTGGCGCCGGTGCTGACCGCGCTGTTGTTCATCGGTCGCGCCGGTAGCTCGATTGCGGCCGAGCTCGGCTTGATGCGCGCCACCGACCAGATCAAGGCGCTGGAGCTGATGGCCATCGACCCGGTCGCCAAGGCGGTGGCCCCGCGCTTCTGGGCGGCGGTGCTCACGGTACCGTTGCTGACCGGCGTGTTCTGTTCGCTGGCGATCACCGGCGGCTATTTCGAAGCCGTGCACGTGCTGGGCATCGACAACGGCACCTTCTGGTCGGGCCTGAGCAACAGCGTGGACTTCTGGGACGACTTCGGCGTGGCGATGCTCAAGTCGGCGATCTTCGGCGGCACCGCTGCGCTGGTCGCCGCCTACGTGGGCTTCCATGCCGAACCGACCATCGAAGGCACCTCCATCGCCACCACCCGCGCGGTGGTGAATGCCTCGTTGCTGGTGCTGATGTTCAACTTCGTCCTTTCTGCAATGTTGTTTAGGTGAGATAGCCCATGGCCATGCGTGGACCACGACTCGAATTCGCCGTTGGCGCCTTTTTGCTGCTGACCCTGGCCTCGCTGCTGGTGCTGGCGGTGGCCTCGACCAACCAGCGCTGGGGCTTCGGCTCCAGCCAGTACACGCTGACCGCGCGCTTCAGCCAGATCGGCCAGCTGCGCGCGCAGGCGCCGGTGAAGATCGGTGGCGTGACCATCGGCAAGGTGGCCGACATCAGCCTGGACCCGACCAAGTTCGATTCGGTGGTGACGCTGTCGCTGGACACCAAATACAAGGATCTGCCCGCCGACACCTCGGCCGGCATCTTCACCAGCGGCCTGCTCGGTGAGAGTTATATCGGGTTGCAGCCGGGCGGCGACCCGGAAACGCTCAAGCCGGGCGAAGAGATCGGCTTCACCCAGCCGGCAGTGGATCTGCTGCAGCTGGTCGGCAAATACATGTTCAGTGGTGGCGGTGGCGGCAGCAATGCCCCGGCCGCCACCGACGGCCAGGCGCCCGCGCCTGCCCAGACCGCTTCTCCCTCTACGGAACCACACCAATGAAGACCACCCTGCTTTCCGCCATCCTGGCCTCGACCCTGCTGGTGTGCGCACCGGCCACCGTCCTGGCCCAGCCAGCTGCTGCCAGCGCGCCTGCGCAGGGCGCGGCGACCAAGACCGTCATCGACAGCAGCACCCGTATCCTGAGCACGCTGGATCAGCGCCGCGCCGAGTTCCGCAGCAACCCGGCGGCGCTGCGCCAGTTCATCGATGGCGAATTGAACAAGGCCTTCGACCGCGATTACTCGGCCCGCCTGGTGCTGGGCGTGAACGGCCGCGGCGCCTCCGATGCGGACGTCAAGCTGTTTGCCGATGCGCTGGCCGACAACCTGATGCAGCGTTACGGCACCGCGTTGTTGAACTTCGAAGGCAAGCCGACCTTCCGCGCCAAGTCCGAAAGCGCGCTGCCGGGCAACCGCGGCGTCAAGGTGTCCACCGACCTGCTGCGCGCCGGCAACGACCCGACCCCGGTCGATTACATGATGCGTAACGTCGGTGGCCAGTGGAAAATCTTCGACGTGATGATCGAAGGCATTTCCTACGTGCAGACCTTCAAGACCCAGTTCGACGGCCCGCTGCGCGAGAAGGGCATTGCCAAGGTTGCCGCCGAGCTGCGTAGCGGCAACCTGCAGGTCGGTGCGGCACCGGCCAATGGCAAGTAATACCGTGCAACGCACCGGCGACACGCTGGCAGTGACCGGCGTGATCGACCGTGCGGCAGTCACTACGGCCTGGCCGCAGGCGATTGCACAGCTGGACGGCGTGCGCACGTTGGACCTGGCGGGTGTACAACGTCTGGACAGCGCCGGCGTGGCGATGTTGGCCGAGCTGGCAGCGCGGTTGCGCCACGCCGGCAGCGGCGCGGTGGTGGGCGAGGCGCCCGGTCTGGACGAATTGCGCGCCGCCTATCGGTTGTCCCCTACTCTCGATTTTCAGGCCTGAGCGCCACCCCATGACCCAGTTCCGCTTTCTTCCGTTGTTGGCCTGCCTGTTGCTTGGTGCGTGCGCCAGCCAGGCACCGAAATCCGCACCGCCTTCGGGCGGGACCGCCATCGCGCCTGCCGCCGATGCCCCCGTACGCGACGATGCCGGGGTGACGGCGCAGCCAGCCGCCGCCGGTCTTGCCGCACCGGATGCCTTGCCTGCCAGCGCTGCGGCACCCGCCGATCAGGCCACTGCAGACACCGGCACCGCCGCTGCGGGCGCGCCGACCGATGCCGAAGCCGACTTCGACGCGTTGTACGGCCCGACCACCCCGCAGGCAGGGGCCAATGGGGCCCCGGCACAGCCGGGCGCTGCCCCGGCGTACGACCCGTGGGAGCGCTACAACCGCGGCATGCACCGCTTCAACATGGCGGTGGACCGTGGCGTGGCGCGTCCATTGGCGACGGCCTACACCAAGGTGGTGCCGAGCCCGGCCCGTCTGGGTGTGACCAACTTCTTCGACAACCTCGGCACGCCGCTGACCATGGTCAACCAGCTGCTGCAGGGCCACCCGGTCTATGCGGCGCAGTCGCTGGGTCGCTTCGTGATGAACACCACGCTGGGTGTGGCCGGTCTGTTCGACCCGGCTTCGGCGGCCGGCATCCCACGGCGCAGCGAAGACTTCGGGCAGACGCTGGGTACATGGGGCTGGCGCAACTCGCGCTACTTCGAGTTGCCGCTGTTCGGGCCGCGCACCGTGCGCGACACCTTCGGCCTGGCGGGCGATATTCCGCTGTCGTGGGTGCGTCAGGTGGACGACGGTGGTGCGCGCTTCGCACTGCAGGGCCTGCAGCTGGTGGACACGCGCGCGCAGCTGATGTCGCTGGATTCGCTACGCGACCAGGCGCCGGACGAATACGCCCTGACCCGCGATGCCTGGATGCAGCGCCGCAATTACCAGATCACCCGCGACCTGCGCAGCCACCGCGAAGAGAACAACGAGCTGCCGGATTATCTGCGCGAAGACAAGGACAACACGGTGCCGGTGGACGCAATGCCGATTCCGCAGTGGATTCGTTGATCGTCTGAGTTTTGGCGTGGTGTCACAATGCAAAAGCCCGGGAGCGATCCCGGGCTTTTTTGTTGGGCAATGGCTCAGTGCGCGTTGTCGCGTTGGCAGCTGACGCGATGCCTGTGACACAGCAGTTGCGCTTGCAACGCGATCATTGTCGCCTCATCGCTTGCCGGCGTGTTGCGGGGGTTCGGGTTTGATCGATGGAGTGCGATCTACGTAAGTGAGATAGGCCTTCCAAAGATCGTGCGCGCGTTGATCGTTGAGGTCGACCATGCAGCTGGCTGCCTTTGCTGCTGCGACACTTGCAGTGCCCCAGCGCTGACGCACGTTGCCGCATTGCAGCGCCGCGTAATTGGCCCAGGCGGTCTGCGCATTGTCGAATGCATCGGCTGCAACACCTAACGTGGTTACTGCTCTTTCGCGCGCAACGCCCAAGTAATCGTCCAAGCGCGCCTGCGCGATGGCGACCTCTTTGACCCAGCACGCGTTGCTCTCAGCGGTTGTTTGCAAGTCAACGCACAGGTCTGCGGCATGCAAGGTCCCGCAGCTGGGAAACAACGCGGTCGCTCCAAGGCACGCGCGCCAGTGGCGCGCAAGCCGTGCCTTATCGCTTCGAGAGGAGAGCAGCTTCACTTGGATGCCAGCGCCGCATCCACCGCTGCACGCAGGCGTGCATCGTCGGCGGGGACATCGGGGGCGAAACGGTCGACGATCTGGCCGTCGCGGCCGATCAGGAATTTTTCGAAGTTCCACAACACGCCAGGTGCGGGGTTGGGCGTAATGCCGTAACCGGCCAGTTTTTCGCGCATCGGGCCGTCGCCGGTGGCCTGCGGGTGTGCGCTGGTCAGCTGTTGATACAGCGGATGCGTGTCCGCGCCGGTGACGGCGATCTTGGCAAACATCGGAAAGGTGACGTCATAGGTGAGCTGGCAGAACTGCGCAATCTCCGCCTCGCTCCCCGGCTCCTGGCCGTTGAAGTCGTTGGCCGGAAACGCCAGCACTTCCAGACCCTGCGCCTGCTTGTCGCGATACAGCGCTTCCAGGCCTTCGTACTGCGGGGTCAGGCCGCACTTGGAGGCCACGTTGACCACCAGCAGCACCTTGCCGCGGTAGTCGGCCAATGTGGCCGGCTCGCCTTCGATGCGGGTCACGGGAATGTCGTACAGCGTCTGGCTCATCGGGGCTGTCCTGATCTGCGGGGTAGCCAGCATAAACCGCCGCGCGCGCATGGGTGACCTGCGCTGCACCATGCCCCAACACTTGTAGATGCAAGTATCTTGGCGACACTCGCCGCATGGCCACACCCCGCACGCCGACCGGCTGTACCAATTTCCGCCTGCGCCGCGTGTCGCGGATGGTGTCGCGTCCATTACGCGACATAGCTGAGTGCGAGCGGTCTGAAGGCGACCGGGCAAACGCGAGCGCGCACTGCGCGCGACCTGGATCGGTGCGGCCATGGCGTTTGCCATCACCGAAACCATCGGCGTTGCGGCGGCGCTGTTCCCGCGCGGCTGGCTGTCCCTGTATGGCAACGACCCGACCATGCTGCAGACCGGCACGCTGTACCTGCAGACCGTGGGGCCGTTCTACGGCTTCCTGGGCATGGGTCTGGCGATGTACTTCGCCTGGCAGGGCGCAGGAAGGCTGCGATGGCCGATCGGTGCGGCCGTGCTGCGCCTGGTGATCGCGGCCGGCATCGGCATCGTGGCGATCCGGCTGGGCGGCGGCCTGCACCAGGTCTACCTGGCACAGAGCGCGGCGCTGCTGGTGTCTGGGGTGGGAATTGCGCTGGCCATTGCCGCTGGGTCGATGTTCGGCCGGCCTGGCTGGCCGCGTCGCACCGCGGACGCGGTGGTGGACGCGTAGGCGCTGGCGCCGGTGCATGCGTTGGGGCATCTCGACGCGACGCGCCTGACGCCCTACCGCCGCATCAGTCGATGCACAACGCGGCCTGGCCCTTGCCGCCGATGACTTCCTGGCGGCAGCCGAAGCGGTCGCTGTCGCGCTGGCAGCTGCCGTTGGTATCGGCACCGGTCGGCACGATGCTGGTGGCCAGGCAATCGCCGCTGCAGTCGCTGTTGTCGCTGCAGGTCTTGCCGGCATCCGCGTAGGGCACGATGCAGCGCGGAATCTGCATGCGGCCGACCGGACGCAGTTGGCCGCCCTTTGCGGTGCATGCTGCGGCATCGGCAGAGGCTGCGCGCGGTGGCTGCGCATCGGCTGCGGTGGTGCCCGAACGAGATGCCGGTGTCGCGCTGCAGGCGCCCAGCAGCAGCACGCACACCGTTGCGTAGATCCATCGCGTCGCCATGGGATGCTCTTCTTGAATAGGGTGCGTGCAAGCATCGCGGTGGCGATGTCTGCGCGGTGTGCTCGACATCCGGCGCAGGAGCAGGACGACACAGACCTGCTGTGTAGGAGCGTCCTCGGGCGCGATGAGGCGTTATCGGCAACGCCTCATCGCGCCCGAGGGCGCTCCTACGGGTGGGTCGCTTTTCGGGCGCTGTGCGGCCGGTCAGGCCTCCTGCGCTTGCTGGCTACTCCTGCTCGTCGCTGCTGTCGTCGTGTGAGACCCCGGCGCCTTCGTCGCTGCCATCGTCCAGCAGCGCCTGCGATTGCTCGCCGGACAACGTCTCCACGCCGCGCAGGCGGCGTTCGATGGTGCGGGTCTTGCGGCTGGCTTCGCCCAGGCTCTTGCCGACCGTGCTGATCTGCCGCTCGGCCTTTTCAAGAATGCCGGCGAACTTGCCGAACTCGCTTTTCACCGCGCCCAGCACCTGCCAGACCTCGCTGGAGCGCTTCTCGATCGCCAGCGTGCGGAAGCCCATCTGCAGGCTGTTGAGCAGCGCGGTGAACGTGGTCGGGCCGGCCAGCACCACGCGATGCTCGCGCTGCAGCAGATCGACCAGGCCGGCGCGCCGAATCACTTCGGCATACAGGCCCTCGGTGGGCAGGAACATCACCGCAAAATCCGTCGTATGCGGTGGGCAGACATACTTGTCGCTGATGGATTTGGCCTGCACGCGGATGGCGCGTTCCAGCTGTGCGGTCGACGTCTTGATTGCCTCCAGATCGCCCTTTTCCTGCGCGTCGATCAGGCGTTCGTAGTCTTCGCGCGGGAACTTGGCATCGACCGGCAGCCACACCACCGTGTCGTCGCCGCGCCCCGGCAGGCGGATGGCGAAATCCACCGCTTCGGCGCTATCGGGCCTGACCCGCACGCTGCGCGCGTACTGCTCCATCGTCAAGGTCTGCTCGAGGATGTTGTCCAGCTGCACTTCGCCCCAACCACCGCGGTCCTTGACGTTGGTCAGCACGCGCTTGAGGTCGCCCACGCCGGTGGCCAGCTGCTGCATTTCGCCCAGGCCGCGCTGCACCTGTTCCAGCCGTTCGGACACCAGCTTGAACGAGGCATCCAGACGCGTGTTGAGGGTGGTCTGCAGTTTTTCGTCGACGGTGGCGCGCATCAGTTCGAGCTTGCTGGCGTTGTCGTTTTGCAGATTGGCCAGCTGCTGTTCCAGCGTGGCGCGCATTTCGCCGATGCGCAGTTCGTTGCGTTGGGTGAGCTCGGTCAGGCGCTGGCCCAGCGCTTCGGTGAAGCGCTGTTGCGATTCGCCGGCTTCCTGGCGGCCCTTGCGCGAATCTTCGGCCAGCGCTTCGCGCAAGGCGGCCATGTGCGTGTCGGTACGCGCAATCAGCTCGGTCAGTTGCTGGCCGAAGATATGGATGCGGGTTTCCTGCTGCTGGCCGAAGCCTTCCAGCTGGGTACGCAGTTCGGTGAGCCGCAGGGTCAGCAGTTCGCCGGTGCGTTGCTGGGCCAGGGCGCTTTCTTCGCGCGCCTTGCGGGCATCTTCGCCGAGGGCGTCGCGCAGCAGGTCCAGGCGCTGGTCGGTGCGCGTGGACAGTTCGGTGAGATTGCGCGCAAAGGTTTCCAGGCGGCCGTCCTGCTGCCGCGCCAGGCCTTCGAGTTGCTCGCGCAGTTCGCCGCGGCCGTCGCGTTGTTCGGCGCGCAGCGCGTGCTCCAGCGCGGTGGTGGAGGGACGTCGCAGCAGCGCGAGCAGCTGCAACACCAGGACTACGACAAGCAGCCCGAGAAGGATCAGGGATTCGGATGACATGCGCGCAGTGTAACGGTGCCTGTCGCAACAGCTGCGTCGCTGAGTTCGGCCAGCGGCAATTGCGCGCAAGCGCTGCAGGATGCGCCAGCGAGACAGCGGCCATGCCAGGCCGCTGACGCGCGTGAGGCGTCTGCGCTCAGAAGCCTTCCAGCACCAGCTTGCCGCGGGTGCGGTGCGATTCCAGCGCGGCGTGGGCGCGGCGCAGGTTGTCGACGGTGATGCGGCCGTAGTGCTCGCCCAGGGTCGTGCGCAGCACGCCGCTGTCGACCAGGTCGGCGACGCGATTGAGCAGGTGGTGCTGGGCGATCATGTCGTCGGTTTCGAACAGCGAGCGGGTGAACATCAGCTCCCAGTGCAACGACAGGCTCTTGCGCTTGAGCGGCAGCGCATCCAGCGTGGCCGGGTCATCGATCAGCGCCAGCTGGCCCTGCGGTGCGAGCACCTCCACCAGCTGTGCAAAGTGCTGGTCGGTGTGGGTGAGGCTGGCCACGTGCTGCACCTGCGCGATGCCGATCCGCTGCAGGCCTTCACTCAGCGGCTGGGTGTGGTCGATGACGTGATGCGCGCCGAGTGCGTAGACCCAATCCTGGGTCTGCGGGCGCGAGGCGGTGCCGATCACGGTCAGCTTGGTCAGCGTGCGCGCCAGCTGCACCAGGACCGAGCCGACGCCGCCGGCCGCGCCGACCACCAGCAGTGCCTGGCCTTGGCCGCCGCCTTCGGCAATGCGCAGCCGGTCGAACAGCAGTTCCCAGGCGGTGATGGCGGTCAGCGGTAATGCGGCGGCCGCAGCGTCGTCGAGCGTGCTTGGCTTGCGCCCGACCAGGCGCTCGTCCACCAGATGGAATTCGGCATTGGTGCCCGGGCGGGTCAGCGCGCCGGCGTAGTACACCGCATCGCCGGGGCGAAACAGGCTGACCTCGCTGCCGACCGCATCGACCACGCCGCTGGCGTCCCAGCCGAGCACGCGCGGCGACTCCACCGGCGCGTTGGCGCGCACCTTGGTGTCCACCGGATTGACCGAAATGGCATGGATACGCACGCGCAGATCGCGCGGGCCGGGCTCGGGCAGCGGCAGTTCGAGTTCGACCAGCGCGCGCGCGTCGTCGATGGGCAGGCCGTGTTGCGGGTAGGCGATGGCTTTCATGGCGGGCGTCATGCAGGGAGGGGACATGCAGGGTCGGCTGCCGGGATTAGGAGAAAAACCGGCAAACTGCACAAGCACTTTCACGATTGGAGTGAAGATGGTCCGCTTCGAGGACCTGGCGCTGTTCGTGCGCACGGCGGCGCTGGGCAGTTTTTCCAATGCCGCGCGCGAGGCCGGCCTGCTGCCGGGGCAGGTCAGCGCGGCAGTGGCCCGGCTGGAGCGGGCACTGGATCTGCGCCTGTTCGCCCGGTCCACCCGCAGCCTGCGGCTGACCGCCGAGGGCGAACAGTACCTGCCGTATGCGCGCCAGGTGCTGGAGCTGCTGCGCGACGGGCGCGAGCAGGTGCGTGGGCACGACACCGAACTGCAGGGCCTGCTGCAGGTCACCGCGCCGTCGGATCTGGGCCGCAACGTGCTGCTGCCGTGGCTGACCGAGTTCCGCGCTGCGCATCCGAAGCTGACCTTGCGCCTGCATCTGTCCGACCAGGTGGCCGACCTGTATCGCGCGCCGGTGGATGTGGCATTCCGGCTCGGCCGCATCGACGGTGCGGACCACGTGGCATTGCCGCTGGCGCCGGACAATCGCCGCGTGCTGGTGGCCGCGCCCGCCTACCTGCAGCGCAACGGGCGGCCGGCCACGCTGGAGGCGCTGCGCGAGCATGCCTGCCTGCTGTATGTGCTGGCCGGGCGCGCCTACGACCGCTGGCAGTTCGAACAGGAGGGCCGCCGCCAGGTGGTGCCGGTGCGCGGCGCGATGCTGTGCGACGACGCCGATGTGGTGCGGCGCTGGGCGGTGGCCGGCGAAGGCATCGCTTACAAGTCGTGGCTGGATGTCTGCGACGACGTGCAGGCCGGGCGGCTGGAGGTGCTGTTGCCGGACTGTGGCGACCGCTTGCCGCTGCATCTGGTGTGCCCGCACCGCAAGCAGTTTTCACCGGCGATCCGGCAATTGCATGCGTTGTTTGCACGACGCTGCCAGGCGCTGACGGCGTTGTATCCGGTGTAGGCGGATGGGGTTGTTGTGGAGTGATGGGGTGGATGAAAGGCAACGCGTTGAGCGGTGCGTCTTGTGAGAATGCACTGCGCAAGCTGCAGCTGCCTGGCAGAGTGCGTGGATACATGCGCCTGCGCTGGGTGTAGCGCGCGCGCGTCCTTGCAGGCAGCGCGCGCCGCCATCGCGCATTGCTGCCACTCATGCGTAGCACGGAGCAATACATGCTGGAACTCTACGGAAAGCCGACGTCGATCAATGTGCGCAAGGTGCTGTGGCTGTGCGATGAGCTGGCGCTGGAGTACACCTTGCATCCCTATGGCAGCGGCTTTGCATCGGTGCAGACGCCGGCCTTTCGCGCGCTCAATCCCAATGCGCTGGTGCCGGTGCTCCGCGATGGCGAGCTGGTGCTGTGGGAGTCGAATACGATTTGCCGGTACCTGGCTGCGCGCAGCCAACGCCACGATCTGCTGCCGGCCGCACCGGCCGCACGCGCAGTGGTCGAGCAATGGATGGATTGGCAGGCCACCGAACTCAACACCGCCTGGCGCTACGCGTTCATGGCCAGCGTGCGTGGCAGTGCGGCGCATACCGGTCCGCGGGCGATTGCCGACAGCGTGGCGCAATGGAACCGGCACATGGCGATCCTCGATGCGCAGCTGCAGCGCGGCGGTCCGACGTCCTGGGTGCAGACTTCACCCTGGCCGATATTGTGCTGGGCCTGTCGAGGCAACGTTGGGTCGCCAGCCCGATCGCGCATGCGGCATTGCCTGCGGTGTCGGTGTATTACGCATGCTTGAAACACGCGCCGGTTTTCAGCGCCACGGTTGCACGGCCCCGTAACGCGGCGCACACCGCCGGCGCGAAGCGAGCCAGACAACGCAACGACTGCATTGACCTCAACGTGACCTGCGCATGGGTAGGGTGAGATTCTGTTTTTGCGAGGCTTGCCGATGACCACTGCCACCAACCAAACTCGTCTGCTGGCCCTGGGCCTGTTTGCTTTTCTGGCCACCTTCGCGGCGATCGTGTGGTCTTTGATGCGGCCTTACGGCACGGCGTATTTTTTCCCGGTGCATTTTTTGATCGGCGCAGCGTTGCCGTTTCTGATCTATGCGATCGGTGGAACCCGGCTGTGGTTCTGGATCGGCATGGGCGTCACTGCGCTGGTGCTGCTGTGGTTCAACCTGTGGGGTCATGAAGCCAATGGCGCAGCGCCGCAGTTGCTGGATTGGAGCCACTTCGCTGCCGGTGTGGTCGGGCTTGCCGGTGCCTGGGCGGTGCAGCTGATTTATCGCAATGCGCGCCCGCCGCATCGTCCGTCGGTTGAGTGAGCGATTAAGCGGGATCGGTGCGTCGGGATGTGGAATCTGTAGAAGCGCTGGGCTGCAGACGTCGGTCGGGTTGGCGAAGATCTGGCAAGGTCAAGCGCGCGCCACGGCGATACAGGTGCGCTCGTCCACCCTGCCCGACCTGCGCCGCCACATGACCTTGGACCGATAGCATTGCTGCGCTGCGTTGGGCGACACTCGCGCATTCTTTTGATTCCCGCGAGGTCCGCATGTCGTCTTGGCTCAGGCGCAAATCCATCGATCAGGTCACCGTGCACGAGGCCGGCCGGCAACTGGTCCGCAGCCTGAGTTGGCCGCATCTGATTGCGCTGGGGATCGGCGCGATCGTCGGCACCGGTATCTACACGCTGATTGGTGTGGGCGCCGACAAGGCCGGCCCGGCGGTGCTGCTGTCGTTCGTGGCGGCCGGCATCGTGTGCGCCTGCGCGGCGCTGGCGTATGCGGAAATGGCCACGATGATGCCGGCCGCCGGCAGTTCCTACACCTACAGCTATACCGCGCTGGGCGAGAGCATCGCCTGGGTGGTGGGCTGGAGCCTGGTGCTGGAATATTCGCTGGTGGTCAGCACGGTGGCGGTGGGCTGGTCGGGCTACTTCGTCGGTTTCCTGCAATGGCTGGGGGTGGAGCTGCCGCAGACGCTGATTGCCGGGCCGCATGCCGGCGGCATCGTGAACCTGCCGGCGGTGGTGATCACCTTCCTGGTGGCCGGCATGCTGATGGCCGGCACCAAGGAAAGCGCCACGCTCAATGCGGTGCTGGTGGTGCTGAAGATCATCGCGCTGGGCGTGTTCGTGGCGATCGCGTTGCCAACCTTCAACAGCGCCAACCTGCAACCGTTCATGCCGTATGGCTTCTCCAAGGCGATGGGCCCGGACGGCGTGGAGCGCGGGGTGATGGCGGCGGCGGCGATCATCTTCTTTGCGTTCTATGGCTTCGATGCGATTTCCACCGCGGCCGAAGAGACCAAGAACCCGGGGCGCGATCTGTCGATCGGCATCGTGGGCTCGATGATCGGCTGCACGCTGATCTATGTGCTGGTGGCGCTGGCGGCGGTGGGTGCGATGAGCTTCACCGTGTTCGGCAAGAGCCCCGAGCCGCTGGCGCTGATCCTGCGCGAACTCGGCCACGGCAAGGCCGCGTTGGTGATCGGTGCGGTGGCGATCATTGCGTTGCCGACCGTGCTGCTGGCGTTTTTGTACGGGCAGAGCCGGATCTTTTTCGTGATGTCGCGCGACGGGCTGTTGCCGCGCGGCTTGTCCAAGGTCAACGCACGCACCGGCACACCGGTGGCGATCACGCTGTTCACCGCGGTGCTGGTGGCGGCGTTGGCGGGCGTGGCGCGGCTGGATGAGATCGCCGCATTGGCCAATGCCGGCACGTTGGCGGCATTCACCGCGGTGGCTGCGTGTTTGCTGGTGCTGCGCGTGCGCGAGCCCGGCCGTGCGCGCGCCTTCCGCACGCCACTGGCGTGGGTGGTGGGCCCGGTGGCGATCCTGGGCTGCCTGTACCTGTTCTGGAGCCTGCCGAGCAAGACGCAGCTATGGTTTCTGGTCTGGAACGTGCTGGGTGTGGTGGTGTACCTGGCGTACGGGCGGCGCAATAGCCGGTTGCACGTGGGGTGAGTCGCCCTTCTCCCGTCGGGACATTGTCCTCCTTTATGGGGGAGAAGGTGCCCCGCAGGGGCGGATGAGGGTGTGGGCGAAGCCTCGTGTTATCCAATTCGTCAGGGGCTTCGCCCCCGTACCCTCACCCCAACCCCTCTCCCGAGGGGAAAGGGGCTTTCGAGCTGCTGCGATGTTGCCCTTCTCCCACCGGGAGAAGGTGGCGCGTAGCGCCGGATGAGGGTACGGGTGAAGCCTCGTGTTATCCAACTTGGTCAGTGGCTTGGCACCGTACCCTCACCCCAACCCCTTATCTCTTGGCGATCTGCCAGATTAGGTGTCGAGAGCCGGCGTGGTCGACCGATAACCCACAGGTCTAAACAACCGCGGGAGAGCGAGGTCGCCACGCCGGGATCTCCTGGCAAACGCCCGAACAGTTGCTGGAGTTGGCACTCGTAACGATCAGGCTGGGCAGCCCAGGAGAGCTCTCGACCCTTCGAGCATAGCGGAGTTTTTCCATGGCATACGGCGTAGGTATCGATGTCAGCAAGCAGTGGTTGGATGTGCATGTGCATGGCTGCAAGGGCGAGCGGCGCTTCCCCAACACGGCGGCAGGTCTGCGCCAGCTGCGCAGCTGGCTGGGACACATGGAGCTGCACCAAGTGGTGCTGGAGGCCACGGGCGGCTACGAACTGGCAGCGTTGGATGCGCTGCATGCGGCCGGCCTGCCGGTGGCGCGTGTGAACCCTCGCCAGGCGCGTGACTTTGCCAAGGCCATCGGCCAACTAGCCAAGACCGACACCTTGGATGCGCGTGTGCTGGCGCAGATGGCGATGCTGTTATCACTCACGCC
>NZ_LYMI01000016.1 GCF_001660815.1 Xanthomonas nasturtii | reverse complement strand
CTTCAACCCGGCCCTGCGCGAGTTTTACCAGCGGCTACGCACGCAGGGCAAAGCGGGCAAGGTCGCCCTCGTGGCGGCGATGCGCAAATTATTGGTCATCCTCAACGCCAAGATGCGAGATCAACTGGCGGCTAGCGCCGCCAGTTGATCAAGACAGTTGCTCTCCCGCAGGAGAGGGGCTTACTTCTGCAGGCCCAACGTTGGCTGCTGCCGAACGCGATCTTCCAGCCATGCGAGCCATCCGGAAGACCACAAACAGCAGCAAATAACGCTGCTTGTGCCTGCCATAGCTTCCGTGACAGCCTCAACCGTCCGCAGCCCCATTAAGGTGCAAATGCGCCAAACCCGGTATGCTGCGTGGCAGCAAAACCGCACGGATGGGTGGAATGCTTTATCAACTGCATGAGCTGACTCGCAATCTGCTGGCCCCATGGGTGCATCAGGCCCAGGCGAACGCCAAGATGTTCTCCGACCCCGACAGTTTGTGGGCTTCGCTTCCCGGCGCCGAGCGCATGGCCGCCAGCAACGAGCTATTCCATCGGCTGGGCAAGGAATACGAAAAGCCGGCCTGGGCGCTCGACGATGTCGAGGTCGATGGCCATTCGCTGCCGATCATCGAACGTGAAGTGCTGAGCAAGCCGTTCTGCCGGCTGCTGCGCTTCAAGCGTTTCAGCGACCACGTCGAGCTGATCGGCAAGATGAAGGAGCAGCCTGCCGTCCTGGTGGTTGCGCCGTTGTCCGGTCACCACGCCACGCTGCTGCGCGACACCGTGCGCACCCTGCTGCGCAACCACAAGGTCTATGTCACCGACTGGGTGGACGCGCGCATGGTGCCGCTGGAAGCCGGCGCGTTCCGGCTCGAGGACTACATCACCTATATCCAGGAGTTCATCCGCCATATCGGCGCCGAGCGCCTGCATGTGGTGAGCGTGTGTCAGCCCACCGTGCCGGTATTGGCGGCAGTGTCGCTAATGGCGAGCAACGACGAACCCACGCCGCGTTCGCTGGTGATGATGGGCGGGCCGATCGATGCGCGCCGCAGCCCGACCCAGGTCAACAACCTGGCCACCGAGAATGGCATCGAGTGGTTCCAGAACAACCTGATCCACACCGTGCCGTTCCCGTATCCGGGCCATGGCCGTCAGGTGTATCCGGGCTTCCTGCAGCACGCCGGTTTCCTGTCGATGAACCCCAACCGGCACGTGATGTCGCATTGGGATTTCTACACCGATCTGGTCAAGGGCGACCTGCAGGATGCGCAGGCGCACCGGCAGTTCTACGACGAATACAACGCTGTGCTCGACATGCCGGCGGAGTATTACCTGGACACGATCCGCGTGGTGTTTCAGGACTTCCTGCTGCCGCAGGGCAAGTGGAAAGTGGATGGCCAGTTGGTCAAGCCGTCGGCGATCCGCAACACCGCGCTGCTGAGTATCGAAGGCGAACTGGACGATATCGCCGGCCTCGGCCAGACCGAGGCGGTGCACGATCTCTGCACCGGCATCGATGCGGCGCATCGCCGTCATCTGGTGGTGGAAGGCGCCGGTCACTACGGCATCTTCAGTGGCCGCCGTTGGCGTGAAGTGGTGTACCCGCAGGTACGCGAATTCATCGCCCGCTACGATGCCGACCCGGTCGGCAGCCGCGACCCGGCCACCGTGACGCCGATCCGCAAGCGCGGCAAGCGCGCCTGATCCAAGAAATAAAATCCCCGGCACGGCCGGGGATTTTTTTGTATCGCGACTAAGATCGGCCAGCAAACCTGCTACGCAGCCGCCAGGCGTGCGCGGGCCGCGGCCACAATCGGCAGGTTTCGCTCGCACGCTCCGTTACATGGCCGCTGCCCACACCCGTCCGACAACTGCTCGCCACGTGTTGCTAGCTGCTCTCTACGTGCGACAGTCCAGGTGAAGCAATGCCAGCCAGCAACGCCATCATCGATGCTGTGCATGCCGATACATCGCGCGCGCGTCACGCAGCCGTTTCACCACCCTTCACCAACTGCTGCTTGGCGAACATGCCGTGCAGCTTGCCGAAGGCGCGCGCCAGATGCAGCGTGACGAACAACAACAGCACGCCCACCGCGAACAACGGCAACGTCAACCAGGAACCGGTGATGTCCACGCCATCCCAGGTCAGCACGGCAGTGTTGTCGAACAACACTACAAGCGGTGAAGCGGCCAGCCCCAGCGACAGCAGCGTGCAAGACACGGTGAAATAGAGAGTGCCCAGTGGCAGCATCAACACGAAGTACAGCATCGTGCTCCAGGTGCGCACGTCGGTGAACATCGCGCCGATGCGTTGCAGCCAACTGCCTTGCAGGCCCGGATGTTGCGGGCGACGCAGCATGCGCACGCCCAGCAGCGTTTCGACCACGCGGCCTTCCACCAGCGATAACACCCGTACCGAGTCGAAGAACAACACCAGCAGCGGCACGCCGATGATCAGGATCAGCAGCCCGATCGACAGACTCGCGCCAGTGACGACCCAGGTGAAATAGAACACGCCGGTGAGCAGCGACAGCAGCATGTAAAACAGTGCGCCGTAGGTACGCGGGTCGGCCGAAGTTGGCAATCCACGACGCGCGTTTGGGCGGCGCCGGTGGACGCAACGCGCGGGTCACGGTTATTTCGGTTTCGCGGTAGATCTCGGCCACTTCCTCCGGCGCGCCGTAGCTGGCAGCCACGCCTGCAATGACCTCCGCCTCGCTCTTGCCGTTGCTGTTCCGCAAGCTCGGCGCGCAGATATTCTTCTGCGTCGTAGAGCGCATCCTGGATCATCGCCGGTTCGGCGCCCGCCAGCGCCTACCGCAGCTGCGCCAAGTAATCGGAAATGGTGGTCGGCAACGGATGTGACTGCGCAATCGTGTTCATAAGTGGGTCCCCTGCAGGACTGAGTCAACGGAATCACGGGTGGCGCGCCAGGCGGCGGTCCATTCGCGCAGGCAGTCTCGCCCGCTGTCGGTAATGCGGTAATAACGGCGCGGCGGCCCGGATGCAGATGGCTCGATATGACTCTGCAACAGCCCTGCCCCTTCCAGATTGCGCAGTACCGGATACAAGGCGCTCTGCTTGCCGCTGAGCACGCCTTCCAGCCGCTCCAGCCGTTTGGCGATGAGATAGCCGTACAACGGCTCATCGGCCTGGGCCAGGACCGCCAGCAAGGCCAGCGATACCGTGCCGGCACTCAGCTCCTTCTGAAATTTGCGTAGGTAGACATCCGGCTCGCTCATCGGCCATCTCCACTAGGTCGAAGGTGATGCTATGTAAAATCTAGCTATAGCGAATGTGTCGGTAGTCATGGGCGGGGATCGGGGATCGGGATCGGGGATTCGGCATTGGGGATTCGCAACACAAAACAACGCCGTGGTCGCCAGCGTGTTTGAGCAATTGTCAGCATCACAGCGAGCTCCACCGCAGAACGCAGCGTCGCCGTTGCGAATCCCCAATGCCGAATCCCCTTTCTCCGCCCCAGTAGCGCCCGCCTGCGCAAACCCTAGTGCGTTCATGAGCTTAGAACCTTTGGGTTACTGCGTTTCCGGCGCGGCTTTACTACAGTCAATGCCCCTCGCGCCGATAAGTTTCGCTCAGGGGCTTTTCACTTTTCGATGGGGCAATACGATGCAATTGACGCGCTTGGCGCAGCCGACCATGGCTGACACTTCCTTTGGTGCCACGCGGCGCCTGTGCCTTGCGATTGGGTTGGCGTTGCCGGCACTCGGCGTTGCGCAGGTGCAACCTGCCCCGGTCAAAGCCGAGCAGGCCGTGGCCGAGCCGGCAAAGCCGGTCACCGCGGCGCCTGCCACCGCCAAGGGCTATCCGCTCGAAGCGCAGGGCTGGGGCGCCAAGCAGGGCGGCAACATGTGGCAGGTGCGCTGGGTCGAAGACTGGTCGTATCTGAAAGACCCGTCCAAGCGCAAAAGCCCGTTCGACCCGCTCAAGTACATCCCGCTCAATGACGCCGGCGATGTGTATGTGTCGCTCAGCAACGAGCTGCGCGTGCGCAGCAACACCATCACCAACCCGGGGCTGATTCCGGGCAGCCCTTCGCAGCAGCAGTATCTGCTGCGCGCCTTCTTCGGGGCGGACCTGCATGTGGGCGAGCATTTCCGTCTGTATACGGAGCTGGCGCACGGCAGCCTGGATGGGCGCAACGAAGGCGCCAAGACCGGTACGCAGGAGAACAACGCGATCCTGCAGCAGGTGTTTTTCGACGTGAAGGGGCGCGCCGCCGATACCGATCTGGGCCTGCGTGTGGGCCGGCAAGTGTTCGTCGATGGCCCGACCACGCTGATGGCGTTGCGCGACAACACCGACATCTTAGTGACCTTCAACGGCGTGCGCGCTTGGGCGATCGGCGACAAAACGCGTGTTGACGTGTTCGATTTCAACTTCAATCTGGATGGCACCGAAGGCCTGGGCGACGACCGCATCGACCGCTCGCGGCACTTCCGCGGCGTGGTCGGCGGCTACCGCTTGCCGACCGCCAAGCCGATGTATCTGGAGCCGTTCTTCTACCAGTTCCGCAACGACAACCAGCTCTGGGGCCGCCAGACTGCCGAAGAAAATCGCAATTACTACGGCCTGCGCCTGTGGGGCAACGTGGGCAAGCTGCGCACCGACTCGTTCGTGACCGTGCAGCGCGGCAGCTTCGGCGGACGCGACCTGCGCGCCTACATGGCCAGCACCTCCAACGCCTGGTCGTTGAGCGAAACCGGCTGGAAGCCGCGGCTGGGCTTCCATAGCGAAATCGCTTCCGGTGGCGGTGGTGCTTCCGGCACCGGCACGCTGCGCAACAACAACTTCCTCTACGGCAATACGATCTACTTCAGCTGGGCCACGTTCTTCGGCCCGGTGAACCTGGTCACTGCCGCGCCCACGTTCACCTTCTCGCCCACGTCCAAGATCACCGTGAATCTGGAATGGGAAACCCTGTGGCGCCAGACCACCAGCGATGCGATCTACAACAATCAGGCGCGCGCCTACGCACGCACCCAGAGCACCGGCGAGCGTCGCATCGGCACCATGCCGCGCATCAATGCCACATGGAACATCGACCCGAACTGGTCGGTGACCTTCCGCGCCGAACACCTGATGGCGGGTCCGGCGTTGGAGAAAGCCGGCTACGGCGATTCGACCTTTGTGATGGGCTGGTTGAATTTCCGGTTCTAAGCACGCCGTGTGGTCAGCGCGCTCGAGTGCGCTGAGTGGATGGGTACGTTCTGCATCCTCAGCATCTGCTGCCGTGATGACATGCCGCGTCCCGCAAGGACGCGGCATGGTGGTTTGAGCGTGGGCATGCGCGACAGCAGCGCAAACCGCTGCGTGCGCCATGCAACGGGCACAAGCAAACGCGCGCAATCAGCACTCACAGCAACGAGCAGCTCCTGGCGAACGACTACCCAGCAGCTTTAGAGCGGCTACAAACGACCGCGGAGCTGTAAAGCGGAAGCAGCCGGTGGTCGGGATCGGCATACCACTTCGCTGCGGGTCTTCCATGCGATCCAGGCCAACCTGACGACTGCTCGCTACGTTGTGCTTGCCGCACGTGAATGGTCGTCAAGCAGCTGCCGCAACTGCAGGCGTTGCGCGTGCACGCACAGAAGGCGTACGCAGGCAGCCGCCTGGCAGAGCAGAAATCCTCTTGCGTTACTGCAACGATGGGGCAGCGCGCTGGGCCGCAAGCGCGCTGCCTGCCAGCGGCCAACGCTCT
This sequence comes from Xanthomonas nasturtii, assembly GCF_001660815.1. Classification (GTDB taxonomy): domain Bacteria; phylum Pseudomonadota; class Gammaproteobacteria; order Xanthomonadales; family Xanthomonadaceae; genus Xanthomonas; species Xanthomonas nasturtii. The sequence goes on along the minus strand of NZ_LYMI01000016.1, from coordinate 75,691 downwards.
TCGCCGGCGTTGCCTATCGGTTTTGCGTACTGACGCAGCATCAGGCTCTTGCCATCGTGACCGGGCTGCAGCGGGCGCGCCTGCCCGCGTAGCGCGGGTGGCAGGTCGGCCAGACGCTGCGCGAGCGGCGTTGCATCGGCAGGGCGATCACGCAGCCACTGCACCGCTGCCAGCGCGCGCACTGCAGCCGCGGTGTCCTGCAGCTTGTGCTGATAATTGGCATAGTCAGGACGCGACACGCTTGCCAGCAAACACCCCGTTGCATTGGCGATACAGGCCACCAACGTGGTCTGGGGCTCCGGAATCAGCGTGTGTGGAACCGGTTGATCCTGCGCCAGCAAGTTGCGCACCGGCGCGCCGCAGGCCCAGGTGTAGGTCGGTGCCAGCAAGGCCTGGGTGCGCTCAGGGTCCAGCAACCGCAATGGAAACCGATCCTGCCAGGATAGTTGGCGGTCTTGCCTCAAGGCATCCTCCTGCAGCATCGAAAATGCCAGACGCGATTCACCGTGCAATGCATTGCACAGTGCGATGTCGTCCACCGCCAGCGGCGCAAAGGCAGTAGTGCATTGCGCGGGCAACGGATGCTGCGTCGGCAATTCGGCCAGCATGTCGGCGAACAGGTGCGCGTTGCCGCGCAGCATCGCCGCGCCAATCATCGGCATCAGCAGGTTATCGCCGCTGCGCAGCAGCACACGTGCAACCTGCGCATCGGCGCAGACACCGGACAACGCCTGCGTGGTACGTCCCTGGACAAAATCCAGCGCATTGGCGGTCATCGACAGGGTTAACCGCGGCGACTCCGGTAGCAGTGCACTGATGTCGGGCCGGAACGGGCTGCGGTAATCACCGTAATCTGCCAGCGCGCGCAGCCTTGCCAACAGCGGCGCCTGGGCGGCGAGCGCATCGGCGTAGGCGAGCGGTTGTTGTCTGACCAGATCCAGGCAGCTCCCAGCGCTGGCACTGCACAATGCAGGCGCGGTCGACGGCCACTGCGGCTGGCGCGGATACCGCGCAGCGGCACTTTGGAACGCTGCACCTGCCGGCAATCGATTGAACCGTTCCAGATCCTGCGCCAGCACGTTCTCACGCTGCGCCTCCGGCATGGCGTACGACAGCGACCAGAGCGCGGCGAACATATTGGTCCCACGCAACGGCGGCTGCGGTTGGCGCAACTGCGCCAATGCCTGACGTTGCGCCTGGGGAATCGGCCAGCGCTTGGAGGTCGCGTACAGCGCCACCAGCACCGCCATCAGGATGCAAATGGCAAGCAACGCTGTCTTGAGGAATCTGGTAAGCATCCGATCAACCTTCCATGCGTAGTGGCGCATCTTAGGCCACTGGCGCGTGCATGCGATGGGCAAGCGAATGCGCGTCGTCGCGTGGGCACCGCGTTGTTTCAGGATGCAAATACATCGGCAGCTGATGCGTGAGAGCTGCGTACGGCTTGGACACAAGCCCCGCCAGGTAGATGACATGCTTGGAGTTCCGCTCTTGCGGTGGGACGAAGAGCGCCGAGGCTGCTCACTCAGGCAGCCGTGGCGGACGTACCCTCATCCGGCGCTGCGCGCCACCTTCTCCCGGTGGGAGAAGGGAGGTGTTCCGCAGCCTGTCTCGGTGCCTTTGTCGCTGCCTTTGTCGGTGCCTTTGGCCGCGCCTTTGCCTGTGCCTTTGCCTGTGTCGGTGCCCGGGCCTGTCTCGGTCTCGGTGCAGGTCTCGGTGCCTGTTGTCTGCGCGCCTGTGCCGCCGTCTGTGCCACTGCAGTTGCCGTTGCCATTGACGCACGATCGCCTGAGTTGCAGCAGCTCCACGCACAGCCAGCCGCTGTTACCAATCCCGAATGCGCAATCCCACATCCCCGCCCCACCTCCACCGGACGCGGCCGAGTGCCTACAATGCGCAGATGTCCGAATCCCCTACTCCGCACGCACGCCCCTCCCTGCAACGGGTCTTTTTGACCGGGTTGCTCACCCTGCTGCCGGTCTGGTTGACCTGGGTGGTGGTGAAGTTCGTTTTCTCGCTGCTTTCCGGGATCAGCAGCCCGTGGGTGGTGCCGCTGTCCGAGCGCATCGCGGCCTCGTTCCCCGATTATCTGGGCTGGATCAAGGCGCTGTGGGTGCAGAACACCATCGCATTGATCGCCACGGTGGCCGCCATCCTGTTTGTCGGCATCCTGAGCCGGCGCGTGATCGGCCAGCGCCTGTTGCGCTGGTTCGAGGCGATCATGCGGCGCATTCCGCTGGCCAGCGTGGTCTACGACAGCGCGCGCAAGCTGCTCGACATCCTGCAGACCCAGCCCGGCAGTACCCAACGCGTGGTGCTGATTGACTTCCCGCATCGCGACATGAAGTCAGTCGGTTTGGTCACCCGCGTGATCAAGGAACAGGGCACCGGACGCGAGCTGGCGGCAGTGTATGTGCCGACCACGCCGAACCCCACCTCCGGCTATCTGGAGATCGTGCCGGTGGAACTGCTCACGCCCACCGACTGGAGCGTGGATCAGGCAATGAGCTTCATCATCTCCGGCGGCGCCGTGGCGCCCGAATCGGTTCCCTTCACCCGGACTGCGGATCGCTGAGACCATGAAACAGGCGCGTACCCTCGACGATCGTGCGGTCCGCCTGTTCATTGCCTTGGCGGCGTTCTTTTGCGTCAACGCAGCGCTGGCCGAGTTCATCGGCGTCAAGATCTTCGCGCTGGAAGACACGCTCGGCATCGCGCCGTTGAACTGGAACCTGTTCGGCCAGAGCGGCTCGCTCAGCTTCACCGCCGGCACCTTGCTGTGGCCGGTGGTGTTCATCATGACCGACACCATCAACGAGTTCTTCGGCAGCCGCGGGGTGCGTTTCATCTCGTGGGTGGCGGTGGCGTTGATCGGCTATGGCTTCGCGTTCGCGTTCGCGGCCATCGCGCTGGCACCGGCCGGTTGGTGGGTGACTGCGGCGCAGAGCCAGGGTGTTCCCGATTACCAGGCTGCATTCGCGGCGGTATTCGGGCAAGGGCTGTGGACCATCGGCGGCTCGCTGGTGGCGTTCCTGTTCGGCCAGTTGATCGATGTCTCGGTGTTCCACCGGATCCGCCGCGTCACCGGCGAAAAACACGTGTGGCTGCGCGCCACCGGCTCCACTGCGGTGTCGCAGCTGGTGGACAGCTTCGTGGTGATCTATATCGCCTTCGTGCTCGGCCCGCAGCATTGGTCCATCGACCAGTTCCTGGCGGTGAGCACACTCAACTATGTCTACAAGATGGGCTTTGCCATTGCACTGATCCCGCTGCTGTATCTGGCGCGGCGCGGCATCAGCGCGTATCTGGGCGCCGAGCGTGCAGAGCAACTGCGCGAAGAAGCCGCCGCGGAGTGACCGGGCCGCGTCTAGCCGAGTCATCGCGCCGGTGCATCGCCGCAGCAACGCCTCACCATCAGTGGTACTTACCCTCGCATGACAGACATGCGCACCTTGCGCTGTGGTCGAATGCGACATTCCCTACCAATGCCGCAGCGCACCACGCCAGGGCAGCGCGGTCCGCGCCCATGCGCCGCATGAATTGCCGATAGGCGGTATGACCGCAGTGGGTGGCCGTAACCGTGCAGATCGGGCAAGCTCCCCGCTCGCTTGTTTCCGGAGCCGGTAATGCCCCTCAGCTTTTCCCGCCTGCTGTCGCTGGCCCTCGCCGCTGTGTTGAGCCTGTCAGTGGCAGCGCCCGCCGATGCGGCCAAGAAGAAGACCGCCAAGGCACAGACCACGCAAACGCGCGCGAAGGCGAGCAAAGCCAAGAAGACCACCAAGCCTGCGGCCAAGGCGTCCAGAACCGCCAAGGGCAGCAAGGCAGCCAAGGCGCGCCCACGCCCGGTCGTTGCCCCGGTGGTGCTGACCAAGGCGCAGCAGCTCAACCTGCTCTACGACCAGTACTGGGACGCCTCGCTCAAGCTCAATCCGCTGCAGGCCACCTTCCAGGGCGAGAGCCGCTACAACGACGAGTTGCCCAACTTCCTGTCGCCGGCGTTCCGCCAGCAGTCGCACGATTTCACCGTGCTGTGGCTGGGCAAGGCCGAGGCGCTGGGGCCGGACGGCCTGAGCGGGCAGGACCTGCTCAGCTACCAGATCTTCGTGCGCGATGCGCGCAGTGCGCTGGCCGCAGAGCAGTTCCCCAGCTGGATGCTGCCGATCAACCAGTTCTACAACATCGCCAGCATCGCGGTAGTGCTGGGCTCGGGCACCGGCGCGCAACCGTTCAAGACGGTCAAGGATTACGACAACTGGTCGCGGCGTGCGCTGGGCATTCCCGACCTGTTCGACCAGGCCATCGCCAACATGCGCGCCGGCATGCAGGCAGGCGTGGTGCAGCCCAAGGTCCTGATGCAGAAGGTGCTGCCGCAGCTGGACGCGATCATTGCGCGCAATGCCGAAGACAGCCTGTTCTGGGGCCCGGTGCGCAACCTGCCGGCCGACATGTCCGAGGCCGACAAGCAGCGCATCACCGCCGAGTACAAGCGGCTGATCGAGGTGCGCATCCTGCCGGCCTACCGGGCGCTGCGTGGCTTCATCGCCACCGAATACCTGCCCGCCTGCCGCGATGCCGACGGCCTGGCGGCGCTGCCCAATGGTGCGGCGTGGTATGCCTACGACGTGCGGCAGAGCACCACGTCCGATCTGAGCCCGGAGCAGATCCACCAGATCGGGCTGGACGAGGTCGCGCGGCTGCAGGGCGAGATCGCCGCGCTGGCCAAGCAGGTCAAGTTCCGCGGCAACCTGCCCAAGTTCTACAAGTTCATGCAGACCGACAAGCGCTTCAGCTTCCGCAGCGACACCGAGCTGGTGGGGTATTACCGCGGCCTGCAGGGCCGCGTGCAAGGCGCAGTGCCGCGGCTGTTCAACATCCAGGACATGCCGCCGCTGGAAGTGCGCGCGGTGGAACCGCAGCGGGCGCAAGCGGCTGCCAGCGGCTCGTACATGCGCCCCAGTGCGAATGGCAGCAATGGCGGCACGCCGGGCATCTTCTACGTCAACACCTCCGACCTGCCGTCGCGCAAGACCTGGGAAGCGGAGAGCCTGTACCTGCACGAAGCGATTCCCGGCCATCACTACCAGCTCGGGCTGCAGCAGCAACTGACCGACCTGCCCAAGTTCCGACGCCTCGGAGGCGAGACCGCCTACATCGAGGGCTGGGGGCTGTACGCCGAATCGCTGGGTCGCGAGCTGGGGCTGTATCAGGACCCGTACAACACCTACGGCTATCTGCAGAATGCGTTGTGGCGCTCGATTCGGCTGGTTACCGACACTGGCCTCCACAGCAAGGGCTGGACCCGCACCCAGGCCATCGACTACATCCTCGACAACTCGGCCATGACCCGCACCGACGCCGAGGCGGAGGTGGACCGCTACATGGCCATCCCCGGCCAGGCGCTGGCCTACAAGGTGGGCGAAATGAAGATCGCGCAGTTGCGCGAGCAGGCGCAGCGCGAGCTGGGGCCGCGCTTCGACGTGCGCGCCTTCCATACCGAAGTGCTCAAGGACGGCTCGGTGCCGCTGGATATCCTGCAGGACAAGATCCAGCGCTGGATCGCAACGCAGAAGGGGTAAGCCGAGCGCTCGCGCCCGGTAGAAGGCGCGAACGCGGTCAGGCGCCGGGCGGCGATGCGTTGAGGCGGGCGCAAGCCTTGCGAGGTTGCGCTAGCCCGCATCGCCTCACAGGCTGTCTTCGGCGGACATGGCCCCGGCCATGCAGGCTGGGTGTGGTAAGCGTCACGCGTACGCGTTGTTGGACACGTTCAGTCCACCGCACGCGCGGCCGCCAGTGCGGCGATATCGCGCGGCGTGGTGCGGCAGCAGCCACCGATCAGGCGCGCGCCGGCAGCCAGCCACTGCGCATGCTGGTCGGCCAACGTCAGCGCCGCCCCATGGCCGGCATGCCAGCGCTTGTCTGTGGCGTCGTAGTGCTCGCCGGAATTGGGGTACACCACCATTGGCAATGCGGTCAGCGCCGACAGGCTGTGCAATGCCGCCGTCACCTGGTCCAGCGCAATACAGTTGATGCCGACCGCGACTACCTGCGCGCAGGCATCCAGGGCGGGCACCACCTGCGCCAGCGGCGTGCCATCGCTCAGGTGCGCCGCATCGCGCAGGGTGAAGGAAAACCACGCGTGCAGCTGCGGAAATTCCTCTTCCAGCAATTGCCGCAATGCCACGATTTCGCTCGCCGACGGCAGCGTTTCGCAGGCCAGCAGATCCACCCCGGCCTCAGCCAAGGCAGCGATGCGCGGGCGATGGAAGTCCATCAGTTGCTCGACCGGCAGCACGTAGTCGCCGCGATATTCCGAGCCATCGGCCAGATACGCGCCATACGGCCCCACCGAGCCTGCCACCCACAACGGCCCGGCCTGCGGCTGCGCCTGCAGATGATCGGCACGCGCCTGCAGCGCCAGCGCCACACTGCGTGCGATCAACGCCTGCGCCTGCGCCAGATCCAGCCCGCGCGCTGCGAACCCCAACGGGGTGGCCTGATAACTGGCGGTGATCGCGCATTGCGCGCCGGCAGCGAAGTAATCGCGATGCACCTGATAGATCAACTCCGGCTGCTCCATCAGCACGCGCGCCGACCACAGCGCATCGTTGAGATCGCAGCCGCGCTGTTCCAGCTCGGTGGCCAGTGCGCCATCCAGCAGCACATAACCGTCGTGCTGCAACGCCTGGCTGAAAGGCGCATCGGCGCGCGGCCGACGTGGAAGAATCGTCATGCGTGCAGTCTCCGGGCCGCAAGCCATTGGGTGAATGCGTAAGCGCCGTAGCACAGCGCCACGAACGGAATGCCGCACCACAACGCGATGCGCTGCTGCGGATCGAATGCCAGGCCGGCACAGGCCAGCAGACACAGCGTAAACCCCAGGATCGGCGTCCACGGATACCACGGCGCGCGATACGCCAGCGTTTCCAGCGCACTGCCATCGCGCAACAGCTGGCGACGAAAGCGGTAGTGCGCAGCGCAGATGCTCAACCACACCACCACCACCGCAAACCCCGAGACTGCCGAGATCGCAACGAACACGGTGTCGGCCGCATACACGCCGGTCAACAGCGCCAGCAAGCCACCCAGCATGCTCAGCGAGACCGCGCGCAGCGGAATGCCGCGGCCTGTCAAACGCGCCAGGCCCGCCGGCAAGGTGCCTTCGTTGGCCAACGACCACAGCATGCGCGCGGCCGCGTACAGGCCGGAATTGGCCGCCGACAGGATTGCGGCAAGGATCACTGCGTTCAAGATATCCGCTGCGTAAGGGATGCCCAACAGTTCGAATGCGCGCACGAACGGGCTGGTCTCCACTGCCGCCTGTTCGGCGGGAAGCAGCGCCGCCAGCACCAGTACGGTGCCCACGAACAACACCACCAACCGCACCAGCGTAGTGCGGATCGCCAACGGAATCGCGCGCGCCGGCTGCGCGGTTTCGCCGGCGGCCACACCGATCAACTCGGTGCCGGAAAACGCGAAATTCACCGCCACCATCGTCATCAGGATCGGCAGCGTGCCGTGCGCAAACCAGCCCTCGGCACGCAGATGCCGTAGCCCGGGTGCGGACGAGCCATCGGCCAACGGCAGCACGCCGATCACCGCCGCACCACCCAGCACGATGAACACCAGGATGGTGATCACCTTGATCAACGAGAACCAGAACTCGCCTTCGGCAAACCAGCGCGCCGACACCGTGTTCAAGCCAAAGATCAGCGCGCAAAACAGCAGGCACCACGGCCACGCCGGGCTATGCGGAAACCAGTACTGCATGCAGAACGCCGCTGCGGTCAGGCTCGATCCCAGCGCCACCGTCCAGGTCAGCCAGTACAGCCATGCCACCACATAACCTGTCGCCGGCCCCAGGTAACGCGCGGCATACACATGGAAGGCGCCGGTCTGCGGCATCGCCACCGCCAACTCGCCCAGGCATTGCATCACCAGATACACCACCAGCGCACCGATCAGGTAGGCGATCACTGTGCCCAGCGCGCCGGTGCTGGCGATGATGTAGCCGGTGTTGAAGAACAAGCCGGTGCCGATCACGCCGCCCAGCGACAGCATCACCAGGTGGCGCACCTGCATGCTGCGCTGGAACTGCGGTGCGGTGGTGGACGCGGGCTCGGGCATGGGTATGTTTGATCGGAGGAACTCCATCCTGCCATGCGCGCACAGGCGAGCCCAGCCACAGGCAGGCGAGCTGTGACGCATGACCTGCCACGCACTGGCCTGCCGCTCACCAGCGGACCGTTATGCTGATGGGTGGTTCTTGCCGGCCATCCCCATGCCACACCATCGCCATCCAGCGTTGCAGACATCCACACGCAGCCTTGTTGCCGCGGGCTTGCCCGGGCACGTGCCAACTGCGCACAGCGCAACCTGCACGGACATCGCTGACCGCGCTGCGCTTTCAGTCGCGCACGCGCGCATGCGCTGCACGCGCGGCACGTGGCCGAACACGTCGGCATCGAGCCTGCCGACAGCGCTTCTTCGGAGCGCGGCATGATGCTTGCCGGCATCCACCACGTGGCGATCATCGCGGGCGACTACGCAGTGTCCAAGCAGTTCTATTGCGAGATTCTGGGCCTGCGCGTGATCGACGAGCATTACCGGCAGGCACGCGATTCGTGGAAGCTGGATCTGGCACTGCCCGATGGCGGGCAAATCGAGCTGTTCTCGTTCCCCAACGCGCCCTTGCGCCCCAGCCGCCCGGAAGCGCGCGGCCTGCGTCATCTCGCGTTTCGCGTCGAAGACCTGGATGCCGCCATCGCGCATCTCAACACACACGGCGTGGTGACCGAAGACATCCGTATCGACGAATACACCGGCCGCCGATTCACCTTCTTCGCCGACCCGGATGCGTTGCCGCTGGAATTGTACGAAGTCGGTTAGAACGTGCTGTAGCAGTCGCCGCCCGTGCAGGAAAGGAGCGCGTACGGTTAGAACAACCTAACCTCGACGCTTGCAATGTCGGCTGCGGGGCTTAAGCCAAGGAAGACGCGGCCGCTAGCGATCAAGTGGCGTCGCCTCGCCGCAGCGTCGTCGAAGCCTGACCACCAACAACTGCACCAACAGGGCGCGGGTATTGCACCAAGCTCACGGCCTCGTCCGTTCGGCACGGGTGCCGGGCAAGAGATCGGCATTCCCGCCGTCGCTGTCAGCGGAGGACGCTTTGTGACCGAAGCGCATCTTCGTGCGGGCGAGCCGATCACTCTGTTGCCATCGCTAGGTGGCTGTATGGATAACCGCTGCTCGGTGAACACACCGCTGTGTACCGCGAGTCGCAGCATCGTTCCGCAAGCAAGCCAGGACTATGTTGCGACAATCCTTTCACGTGGGCCCGAATGCGAAGTGGACGTCTCTCGCATCGTCATCCAGCAAGGAAGAACGCGCCTGACGGCGGAGCAAACGTCCCCGGCATCCCGCTGCGCTGCCTCAAACTGAACGTTGCGTCTTTCCCACACCATACTCCACGGTATACATTCGCGATCAGGCCGCCGACGGTGGCCCTAGCAATCCCTGGGAGGGGAACCATGCGCAAGACTTTCAAGACCCTGATGCTGGCATTGCCGCTGGCGGCTGCCTCGCTGATGGCGCAGGCCGCCGATTCGCCGGTGGGCCGCTGGACCACCATCGACGATGAAACCGGCAAGCCCAAGTCGGTGGTGCAGATCGAGCAGGCCGCCAATGGCACGCTGAGCGGCAAGGTGGTCGAGATTTTGCAGTCGGCCAAGGGGCCCAACCCGGTCTGCGACAAGTGCGATGGCGCGCTCAAGGGCAAGCCGATCAAGGGCATGACCATCCTGTGGGGCCTCAAGCCCGACGGCACCGCGGTGTGGAGCGGCGGCTCGGTGCTCGACCCGGCCAAGGGCAAGACCTACAAGTCCAAGATCACCCTCACCGACGGTGGCAAGAAGCTGCAGATGCGCGGCTACGTCGGCATCGAAGCGCTGGGCCGTACCCAGACCTGGGTGCGTGAGTAACCAGCACATGCGATGGCCAATGGTGGCGTGCAATGCGCCACCATCCCCGTTTGCGCCGCAGGCGAGCCGTAAGCGACGGCCTCCCATTATCGAAGGAGGTCACCGCGCGCTGCGTAATCGCCCCCCCCTTTCGTTATCTGTGCAGCACGCGAGACCTACCTGCTTGGTCTGCTGCGCGAACCCTCCTGCGGTCTACAACTCGCGAGAGCCCACGGCGGCGACTCTCGTCTTCGCCCGGAACTGCTGACTTCATCTTCAACTTGTGCCATCGACTGCGCCTGGCAGGCTAGGTGGCGATAAAACGAAGTCAGCGCGCCCAATACGTAGCAAATGCAGACGGAGGCGTTGCAAAAGCGATCACAACCGTGCATGAATTAACAAGGGGTAAACATATCCCAGGAATTCATCCGCTGATCATGCCTTTGCGACATGACCGCTGCCCGCTAGAGGAGAGAGCCATTCCATGAGTAATTGCACACGTTGGCCACGCGCCAGCTCGCTGAGTCTTGCCCTGATGTCTGCACTGGTGGCCGCCACCACTGCACAGGCGCAGACGGACGAGGCCCCTACGACGCCCGCATCCGACCAGGCCAGTGCCGGGGGAGAGGCAAAGCAGCTCGATAGCGTCATGGTGACCGGCTCACGCATTGCCCGTGTCGGGTTCGATTCGTTGGAGCCGGCCAACGTTGTTGGCCGCGAGTACATCCAGGGCTTCGGCTTTACGAATGTGGCCGATGCGATGTTCATCCAGCCCAGCTTCAGCGCGGGCGCGTCCTCGCAAGGCGACCAATCAGGCTATGGTGCGGGCGTCAACTTTCTGGGCCGCTTCGGTCTGGGCTCGAATCGCCAACTGACCCTGATCAACGGCCGTCGCTTCGTTTCCTCCAATCCTCCAACCGTCTTCGGTCCCGATGGCGGCGGCACCCAGGTCGATCTCAATGTTGTCCCGACGATCCTGATCGATCAGGTCGAGACCATCGGCGTGGGCGGCGCTCCGACCTACGGCTCGGATGCAATCTCCGGCGTCAGCAACATCCTCCTGAGGAAGAACTACCAGGGTGCCGAGGTGCGCATGGGGTATGGCCTCACCGACCGCGGCGACAACGAGCGTTTCAACTATTCAGCGCTGCTCGGCAGCAATTTTGCCGACGGCCGCGGTAACGTGACCATCGCATTGGATGCCGACAACAGCCAGGGCGTCCTCAATACCGCGCGCAGATTTTTTCGCCAAGGCTACTCATCCCGCCCCAACCCGTCGGCCAGCGCGATCGCGGCATTTCAGCCGGGCCGGACGCCTGGCAACGACGGCCGGGTAAACCCGCAAACCGGGTTCAATACCGGCGCAAACGACGGCATCCCCGGGCGCGTTCTGATCCGCAATCGTCGTATCAGCGACATGACCTGGGGGGGCCTGTTGTTTCCCGCCGACGGGGGCACAGTGCGCGATGCCAGCGGGCAGCTGCGCGGATTCGGCGGCAACGAAGATCAGTTCGTGCAATTCGATCGCAATGGCAACCTGGTGAGCTACAACCCCGGCACCAATTTCGGAGTCAGCGATGCCTCCGGCGGTGACGGCGTCGATCTGACCGAAACATCCCAGATCATTTCCGACCTGGATCGCAAGTCGGTGTTTGCCCTCGGCAATTACGACTTCAACGAGCACGTCTCCGGCTTTTTCGAAGCTTCGTTCTACTCTTCGACTGCACGCGAACTGATTGATCAGAACGTCTATAACGCCGCCGGCTTCGGCGTGGGAGCCGTCGACGGTAGCGGTGACCAGAGCGGCACCTTGAACTTCAACATCAACAACCCGTTCCTCACCGAACAAAACCGGCAGGTGCTGCGCAACCTGGGTGCAGAAGACTTTGTACTTTCACGCTCCTCACGCGATCTGGCCTTGAACAACTCGGGCACCGACACCAACCTGTGGCGCGCGGTCTTCGGCCTGCAAGGTGCGTTCGATGCGGCAGGTCGCAACTTCACCTGGGAGGCGAGCGTCAATCACGGCGAAGGCAACTTCGATTATTACGGCACCGGACTGATCCAGCAGAACTTCATCAATGCGCTCAACGTCACCCGTAACGGTGCAGGCCAGATCGTCTGCGACAGTACGGCTGCCGGGACCACCGCCGACCCGGCGTGCGTTCCATTGAACATCTTCGGCGAAGGTGTCGCCTCATCGGCCGCACGCGGTTACGTCACCACGCCGACGCATGCAGAAGCGCAAATGAAGCAGACCGTGTTCAACGCCAATATCACCGGCGCGCTGCTGGACCTGCCGGGCGGCGAACTGCGTTTCAATACCGGCTACGAGCGCCGCAAGGAACAGGGCAGCTTCACGCCCAGCGAGTTCGAACGCCTGGGTCAGGGGCGCTCGGTTCCGATCCAGCCGGCCTCCGGCGAGTACACCACCAACGAGTATTTCGGCGAGATTTTTGCGCCCTTGGTCAATCCGGATGCCAATATTCCTGGCCTGCACCGGCTGGATGTAACCGGCAAGATCCGTCGGGTTGAAAACACTGTCAACGGGTGGTTCAGTGCCTACACCTACGGGCTGCAATACGAGCCCGTTGCCGGCGTGCAGCTGCGCGGCAACAAGACCCGCTCGTTCCGCGCACCGTCCATCGCCGAGCTCTACACCAGCCAGCAACCGGCGTTCTACTTCATCCCCGAGCCGTGCAGCGCAGCACAGATCGGCAGCGGTCCCCGCCCGGACGTGCGGGCACGCAACTGCCAGGCCTTCTTCGACTATTACAGCAACGTCGACCCGGCATCGTTTGAAGAGGCACCCAGCAGCCAGCTTGGGTCGGTCAGTGGCAATACGCGCCTGCAGAACGAGCAGGCCGAATCGTGGACGGCCGGCATCGTGCTGCAGCCGGAATGGATCAAGGGCCTGCGTATCGCAGCGGACTGGTACGACATCCAGATCACCAACTCGATTACCACGCTGACCGAAGCGGACATCGCCTCAGGCTGCTTCGATAGCGATACCTTCAACGTCAACGATGTGCCCAATGCCAACAGCTTCTGCAGCCTGATCACGCGAAACCCGCAAACCGGTGTCGCCAACAGTATCCGCACCAGCTATACCAACGGCCCGTACACCAACTTCCGCGGTTGGACTGCCGAGGTGAACTATCGGTTTGATCTGGCCGACATGAACTGGGGCAGTGGTGTGGTGGATCTGGGTTTCTACGGCTACTTCCCCAAGACCCTGGAAAGCGCGCCGGCACAGGATGTTCCGCCCGACGAAGCGGTTGGCGAGATCAACACCTCGAAGCGGCAATTCCAGTGGAATGCGCGCTACATGAGTACGCACTGGAATCTCGGCCTGAGCGCCAACTACACCAGCGGCGCGGTGTATGACCTCAACAACACGGTCGAGACACGCGACTTTGCAGGCATCCCCAGCTTTACGTCCTACGACGCCAATGTGGGCTATGCGCTCGACAGCCACACCAGCCTCAACCTGGCGGCATTGAACGTGACCGACAAGCTGGCGGCGTTTCCTTTCGTGTATGACGGGCTGGGCCGTCGCTACATGCTGACCCTGAACCACCGGTTCTAAGGACTGCCGGCGACCGGGCCTGGTAAAGGGGTCCGGTCGCCGGCACTGCAGCCGTGCCCCGGGACGTTGGCGGGCAGCTGGCACAGCCGTGCGATAATCGCGTGTCCCCCGCATCACGCCTGCCATGACCCGCACCGCACTCGTCACCACTGCCCTGCCGTACGCCAACGGCCCGCTGCATCTTGGCCATCTGGTCGGCTATATCCAGGCCGATATCTGGGTGCGCGCGCGCCGGTTGCGCGGCGACAAGACCTGGTTCGTCTGCGCCGACGACACCCATGGCACACCGATCATGCTGGCCGCCGAAAAGGCCGGCGTGACCCCGGAAGCCTTCATCGCCAGCATCCAGGCCAGCCACGAGCGCGATTTCGCCGCGTTCGGGGTGACCTTCGACCATTACGACTCGACCAATTCGCCGGTCAACCGCGAGCTTACCGAAGCCTTTTACGCCAAGCTGGAAGCCGCCGGCCATATCAGCCGTCGCTCGGTGGCGCAGTTCTACGACCCGGCCAAGGGCATGTTCCTGCCGGACCGCTACATCAAGGGCATCTGCCCCAACTGCGGCAGCGCCGACCAGTACGGCGACAACTGCGAAGTGTGCGGTGCGACCTATGCGCCGACCGAGCTGAAAGAGCCCAAGTCGGTGATCTCCGGCGCCACCCCGGAGCTGCGCGATTCGGAGCATTTCTTTTTCGAAGTCGGTCATTTCGACGGCTTCCTGCGGCAGTGGCTCGCTGACGACGTGGCGCTGCCCGGTGTCAAGGCCAAGCTCAAGGAGTGGCTGGACACCGAAGGCGGCCTGCGCGCGTGGGACATCTCGCGCGATGCACCGTATTTCGGCTTCCAGATTCCCGGCCAGCCGGGCAAGTATTTCTACGTCTGGCTGGATGCGCCGATCGGCTATCTGTGCAGCTTCAAGACGCTGTGCGCGCAGATGGGCGAAGATTTTGAATCGCATCTGGTCGCCGGTACGCAAACCGAGCTGCATCACTTCATCGGCAAGGACATCGTCAATTTCCACGGCCTGTTCTGGCCAGCGGTGTTGCACGGCACCGGCCATCGCGCGCCGACGCGGCTGCACGTCAACGGCTATTTGATGGTCGATGGCGCCAAGATGTCCAAATCGCGCGGCACCTTCGTGATGGCGCGGACGTTCCTGGATGTCGGCCTGGAGCCGGAAGCGCTGCGTTATTACTTCGCGGCCAAATCCTCCGGCGGCGTGGACGACCTGGACCTCAACCTGGGCGACTTCGTAACGCGGGTGAACGCGGATCTGGTCGGCAAGTTCGTCAACCTGGCCAGCCGCTGCGCCGGCTTCATCGGCAAGCGCTTCGACGGCAAGCTGGCCGAGTCGTTACCCGATGCTGCGCAGTACGACCGCTTCGTCGCCGCACTGGCGCCGATCCGCGAGGCTTACGAACGTAACGATGCCGCCAGTGCGATCCGTCAGACCATGGCGCTGGCCGACGAGGCCAACAAGTACATCGACGACAGCAAGCCGTGGGTGATCGCCAAGCAGGACGGCGCCGATGCGCAGCTGCAATCGGTGTGCACGCAGGGGCTGAATCTGTTCCGCATCCTGGTGGCTGCGCTCAAGCCGATCCTGCCGCGCACCTGCGCCGAGGCCGAGGCGTTTTTGTCTGCGCCGATGACCAGTTGGGAAGATGTGACCCGCCCACTGACCTCGCACACGATCCAGCCCTACACCGCCCTGTTCACCCGTATCGACCCCAAACTGATCGACGCCATGACCGACGCTTCCAAAGACACCCTCGCCGCGCCTGCCGCACCGGCTGTAACCACTGCCAGCGCTGCAAAGGCGGCAAAAACCGATGCAAAAGCGGCTGCGCCGGCCAATCCCCCTACGTCCGTCTCGAGTGCAGGTCTTATTGGCATCGACGATTTCGCCAAGCTCGACCTGCGCATCGGCAAGGTGCTGGTCTGCGAGTTCGTGGAAGGCTCGGACAAGCTGCTGCGCTTCGAACTGGACGCTGGCGAGCTGGGCAAGCGCCAGATCTTCTCGGGCATCCGCGCCAGCTACGGCGAACCGGAAACGCTGGTCGGCCGCAGCGTGGTGTTCATCGCCAACCTGGCCCCGCGCAAGATGCGCTTCGGCATCAGCGAAGGCATGATCCTGTCGGCCGGCTTCGACGGTGGCGCACTGGCGCTGCTGGATGCCGATAGCGGCGCGCAGCCGGGAATGCCGGTGCGGTGAGGCAGGATTGGGGATTCGTAAAAGCAAGACCTGATTGTTGAGGGAGACCTGACACGAGTGCTTCGCCCGTACCCTCATCCGCCCCTGCGGGGCACCTTCTCCCGGTGGGAGAAGCAAGAGGCTAGGCCCCTCTCCTGCGGGAGAGGGGTTGGGGTGAGGGTACGGGGCGAAGCCACGCGTGGACGTGCAACTGCACGTGGCTTCGCCCGTACCCTCATCCGCCCCCGCGGGGCACCTTCTCCCACAGGGAGAAGGGAAAAAACGGATTGGCCCGAGAAATACAGCGCCCTCCCCGACTCTCGCTACCGAACCGACTCCCGCCCCGACTCCCACGAATCCCCAATCCCCAATCCCCAATCCCCAATCCCAGCCCCCATGCACCTGGCCCTGTTCGATTTCGACCACACCATCACCACCTGCGACACCTACGCGCGCTTTCTGCGCAAGGTGGCGACTCCGACGCAGGTGGCAACGGCAAAGTGGCAGGTCGGTCCCTGGGTGCTTGGCTATCGCATGGGCATTGTGTCTGCAGCGGCCTTGCGCGCCCGCGTGACGCGCCTGGTCTTCGGTGGCCGCGCGCTGGACGAGATGGTCGCGCATGGCGCCGATTACGCGCGCACCGTACTCCCGGGCGTGTTGCGTGCCGAGATGATGCAGCGCATCGACTGGCATCAGGCGCAGGGACATGAGGTGGTGCTGGTGTCGGCCTCGCTGGATCTGTATCTGCAACCGTGGTGTACGCAGCACGGGGTGTCGCTGATCTGCAATCGGCTGGAACACGCTGCAGGCGTGTTGACCGGGCGCTATGCCGATGGCGATTGCGGTCCACACAAGGCGGCGCAGATCACGGCACGTTACGACCTGCCTGCATACGCCTGCGTGCACGCCTACGGCGACAGCCGTGAAGACAGACCGATGCTCGCGCTAGCGCAGCAGCGCTGGTATCGCGGCAATCCGCTGCACTGATGACCACGCCTGCCCGGGATCTGGTCGAACGCCTGGACCGCCTGCTGCCGCAAACCCAATGCGGGCAATGCGGGTATGACGGCTGCCGCCCGTATGCGCAGGCGATGGCAGATGGGCTTGCAGACGTAGACCACTGCCCGCCCGGCGGCGATGCCGGTGCACGTGCATTGGCGCAGGTACTGCAGGTGCCGGCGCGCCCGTACGACCGCACGCGCGGCACCCACACCTTGCCGCAGGTGGCCTGGATCGTGGAAGCCGATTGCATCGGCTGCACCAAGTGCATCCAGGCCTGCCCGGTGGATGCGATCGTCGGCGGCGCCAAGCATATGCACACGGTGATCGCGCCGCTGTGCACCGGTTGCGAACTGTGTCTGCCGGCCTGCCCGGTCGATTGCATCGAGCTGCACGCAGTCGGTTAAGCGCGGCATTCAAAAGCGATAGCGCAATCCGTGGACGCCTGCGCGGCCACTACCGTGGCGCAGCGCAGCAAGATCACCCGAGCCGGCGCACCCAACGCTGCCGCCGGCCCCATCGGTGCCATCACCGCCTGCCGCCAGCGCCTTCCTGGCCATCTACGTTAGCCACCCAGCGCACCTCGACGTCAGGAACGTCCTGACGCATCCCGCGCATCCATGCTGCGGTCGTGCCCGTATTGGTATGCACTTCCATCGAGGATCTGCCGATGCGCCCACTAGCCGCTGCCCTCACCGCGCTCGCCGTCCGTTGCCGGCCGACCCCGCCGTTGCTGCTGCTGGTGCTGGGTAGCCTGCCGCTCGGTGCCGCGGCAGTGACGCGGGTGGATGGCGATGCCTTCGATGGCGACAGTGGCGCATTGCGGTATCGCGAATCGCATTGGCTGCTCGACGACGGCGGGCGGCTGGTGCTGTACCGCTGCGTGGACGGGCGGCCGTTCGCGCGCAAGCAGGTCGACGGCGGTGGCGCCTCGCCCGACTTCAGCCTGATCGATGGACGCGATGGCTACCGCGAAGGGGTGCGCCAGCGCGATGGCGTGCGCGAAATGTTCCAGCTCGCGCCGGGCAAACCCGAACGCCGCACCACGCTGCCGCCCAGCGCCGGCGCGCGCGTGATCGATGCCGGGTTCGACGCCTATCTGCGCAAGCAGTGGGATGCCGTGGCCAGCGCACCGCAAAAGGTGGATTTCGTGTTGCCAAGTCTGCAGAAGCAACTGGCGTTCCGTGTCGAACGCGTGGATGACACGGCCGGGCAGCGGCGTTTCCGCATTGGTCTGGATGCCTGGTATGGGGCGGCGGTGCCATCGCTGGAGGTGCGTTATTCGATTGCCGACAAGCGTCTGCTGGAATTCCGCGGGGTCGGCAATCTTCGCGACGAACGTGGCCGCTACCCGCACGTGCGCATCGTCTTTCCGGACACCGCTGCGCGCGCCGCCAGCGCCGACGAGTTGCGCCAGGCGCGCGAGCAGCCGCTGACCAAGTCGTGCAGCGCCCCGTGAGCCGCGCGCGCGTCATCTTCACGTTCGACCACGCGCCGTTGCGTACAACGGCCCGGGCACCCATTCCCCGCACAGGAGCACCGTCGTGGCAAAAGCCTATCTCTGGATCAATGCAGTGCTTTACTTCGCCCTGGCGGTGTGGTGCACGCTCTCGCCGGCCAAGACCGCAACGGCAGTGGGCTATACCCAGCTCTCGCCGGCCGGGCAATCCGAATATCTGGTCATCTACGGCGGCCTGCAGTTGGGCATGGCGTTCCTGTTCGGCTATTTCGCATGGATCGATCAAGCCCGCACCGGCCTGGTGGTCGCATTGGCGTTCTACGTGCCGATCGTGCTGTTCCGCAGCGTCTCGCTGTCGCGCTTGTGGCCGGTTTCGGCGCCAACTGTCGCACTTGCCGGTGTCGAGATCCTGTTGTTGCTCGCCGCGGTGCTGTTGTGGCTGCGCAAGTGACAGACAGCGCCTGCGCACTCCGGTAGCATCGCCCCCACCTTACCCAACGCCCGACCGCATGAGTGCCATTCCTGGCCACGACGACGATGAGACCGGACGCCTGCTGACCGCAACCGCGGGCGGCGACCGGCATGCCTTCGAAGCGCTGTACCGGCAGACCTCGCCCAAGCTGTTCGGCGTGTGCCTGCGCATGATCCCGCAACGCGCTGAAGCCGAAGAGGTGCTGCAGGACGTGTTCACGCTGATCTGGCACAAGGCCGGGCAGTTCGACCCGAGCCGCGCACGCGGGCTCACCTGGCTGGCGATGATCGCGCGCAACAAGGCGATCGACCATCTGCGCGCCAACGCGCCGCAGCGTCGCAATGTTGCGCTGGAAGATGCCGGCGAACTGCGCGCCAGCGACGCCTCACCGCTGGAGCGCACAGAGCGCGCCAGCACGCGCCGGCGCATCGACCATTGCCTGGCCGAGCTGGAACCGCCGCGTAGCGAGTTGATCCGCACTGCGTTTTTCGAAGGCATCACCTACGAAGAACTCGCCGCGCGCACCGACACGCCGATCGGCACGGTCAAAAGCTGGATCCGCCGTGGTCTGGCCAAACTCAAGGCCTGTCTGGAACGATGAGTACGCCCTTCCCCATCGACCAGGAACCGCCGCGCGACGTGCTTGCCGGCGAATACGTGCTTGGCCTGCTGAGCGCAGACGAGCGCCTGGCGGCCGAACAACGCATTGCCACCGACGGCCAGTTTGCCCAGGCAGTGCTGCAGTGGCAGGAATTGCTGGCGCCGTTGCTGGAAGAGATCGCAGCAGTGACGCCGCCGGATCAGGTGTGGGCACGCGTGCGCCAGACGCTGGGCTTCGATGCGCCCTTGCGCGCGGTGTCGTCTGCAGCGCCTTCTACCGCCACCGCACCCACCGCGCCGTTGTGGAACAGCGTGCGGTTCTGGCGCTGGGCCAGCGCCGGTGGCCTGGCCACTGCGGCGGTATGCGTGCTCGCCTTGCTCAACCTGCGCACGCCGCAGGCAGCGGTGCAGCCACCGGCAACCGGCCCGATGGTGCAGACCCCGGTCACCCCGCCGCCTGCCACCAACCCGCCGGCCGCGACCGGGATCGCCATGACCTCGACGCTGGCGACCGAAGACGGTCGCCCCGGTTACGTGGCCCTGATGGATGCCGACGAGCACACCATCACGGTGACGCCACTGGACCGCACCGCCACCGCCGACAAGGTGCCGGAGCTGTGGCTGATCACGCCCGATGGCAAGGCGCATTCGATGGGCACGTTCGACGATCAACGCGCACGCCGCGCGCAGATTCCCGATCAGCTGATGCCCATGCTCAGCAACGAGGCGATCCTGGCCGTCACGCTGGAACCGCCGGGCGGCGCACCGGGTGGCGTTGCCACCGGCACCGTGGTGGCCAAGGGCGGCATCAGCACGCTGGCGATGGCGCCCTGACCCAGCACTCCTGACCGTGCTTGCGAGCGCTTGGCAAGCGCGGCGTTCCTGCTATCAGCCTCATCCGCGTCAGCGTCAGCTGGCGCAGGCAATGTGTGCGCAACTGCGCGATTCATTCGCCACGACAAGCGAACCCCGCCCATGCATGCGACGATCAAGCGGCCTGGTGCATCTGTTTGCCGGCAGCGTCCGTAAAAGGCCACGACTACACACGGAGAATCACGCGTGCCGAGCACTGGACTCGACCCTCACGCCGCAACGCCTCAGCCCGCCACCGCGCCACCGCGTGGCGGTGTGGCAGCCCGTATCGGCAGCCTGCGTCGCTGGGTGGATTCGCAAACCGACGAGCCCCTGGACGAAGCGCGCGCCGACCGCATCGACTGGCTGCGTGCGTTTCCCTTCATTGCCTTGCACCTGGCCTGCCTGGCGGTGTTCTGGGTGGGTGCGTCGTGGTTTGCGGTGGGCATGGCGGTGGCGCTGTACGCGCTGCGCATGTTCGCGCTCACCGGGTTTTACCACCGCTACTTCTCGCACCGCGCGTTCAAGACCTCGCGGGTGCTGCAGTTCGTGTTCGCTGCAATCGGAGCCACCTGCGTGCAGCGTGGGCCGTTGTGGTGGGCGGCGCATCACCGCAACCATCATCGGCATACCGACACCGGCCGCGACCCGCATTCGCCGGCGCAGCACGGCTTCTGGTGGAGCCACACAGGCTGGTTCCTGACACCGCGTAATTTCCGCACCGATTGGGAGGTGATTCCCGACCTGCGCCGCTTTGCCGAACTGCGCTTTCTGGACCGCTTCGACATCGTGATGCCGGTGCTGTTGGCGCTGGGCCTGTACCTGCTCGGCGACTGGCTGGCCGATGCGGCACCGGCCTTGAAGACCAATGGCGCGCAGTTGCTGGTGTGGGGCTTTGTGATTTCCACCGTGGCGTTATTCCATGCCACCTTCACCATCAACTCGCTCGCCCATCGCTTCGGCAGCCGGCGTTTCGACACGCGCGACGATAGCCGCAACAACTGGCTGCTGGCGCTGCTCACCTTCGGCGAAGGCTGGCACAACAATCACCATTTCTTCCCCGGCTCCGCGCGCCAGGGCCTGCGCTGGTGGGAATACGACATGACCTGGTACGGGCTCACCGTAATGTCGTGGGTGGGGCTGGTGTGGGATCTCAAGCCGATGCCGAAGATGCTCACCCAGCGTGCCGAGCGGGTGAGGCAATGAGCGAAGGCAGGATTGCCGTGGTCGGCAGCGGAATCGCCGGCCTCGGCGCGGCGTGGCTGTTGTCGCGGCGCTATGAAGTGACCTTGTTCGAAGCGTCGGATTACCTTGGCGGGCACACGCATACCCACGACATCCAGCTGGAGGGCCAGCGTTACGCGGTGGACAGCGGCTTCATCGTGTTCAACCCGCAGCACTATCCGCTGCTCACGCGCATGTTTGCCGAGCTGGACGTGTGTGCGCAGCCAACCACGATGAGCTTTTCGGTGCACGATGCGCGCAGCGGGCTGGAATACAACGCCGGCAGCCTGAGCGGCTTGTTCTGCCAGCCGCGCAATCTGCTCAGCCCGCGCTTCTGGGGCATGCTGGCCGACCTGCGCCGCTTCTATCGCCAGGCACCGGCGGTGCTGCACAGCGATGAGCGCTTCAGCACGCTGGGCGCCTACCTGCAGCGGCACGGCTATTCGGAGGCGTTTCGCGACCAGCATCTGGTACCGATGGCCTCGGCGCTGTGGTCGTCGCCCTCGCAGATCATTCTCGAATTCCCGATGGGCCAGCTGATCGGCTTCATGGCCAATCACCACATGCTGCAACTCAGCGGTCGCCCGCAGTGGCAGGTGGTGCGTGGCGGATCCAACAGCTATGTGCGTGCGCTGCGGCGGCGTTGGCAGGTGATCGAACGCCTGTCCACGCCGGTGCACTCGATCCGCCGCGCGCCCAACGGCGTGACCTTGAGTTCGTTGCGTGGCGAAGAACATTTCGACCATGTGGTGCTGGCCTGCCATGCCGACGATGCGCTGGCTTTGCTCAGCGATGCCACGCCTGCCGAACAGCAGATCCTTGGCGGCATCACCTACCAGGACAACGACACCGTGCTGCATACCGACGCCAGCGTGCTGCCGCGCGACAAGCGCGCCTGGGCCGCATGGAACGCGCACGTGCCGGTAGACCCGAACGCGGCGTGCACGGTGAGTTACTGGATGAACGCATTGCAGTCGATCGCTTCGCCGCAGCCGTTCATCGTCAGCCTCAACCGCGACCACGATATCGACCCCGGTAAAGTGCTGCGGCGCATGCGCTATCGCCACCCGGTACAGAACGCGGCCGCACTGGCTGCGCAGACGCGCAAGGCCGAAATCCAGGGCGTGCAGCACACCTGGTTTGCCGGCGCGGCGTGGGGCTTCGGCTTTCACGAAGACGGCCTGCGCAGCGGCGTGGACGTTGCGCATGGCCTGGGGGTGCACTGGTAATGCAGCTGCTGCGCGAAGCCCACACCGACGCAGTGCCGTTGCCTCCCACCGAGGGCAGCGGTGCCGGCCGCGTGGCGGCTCCGTTGCGCAGCGCGATCTACACCGGCTGGGTGCGGCATCGCCGATTCCTGCCCAAGGCGCTGCATTTCCGCTATCGCCTGTTCCTGATGTACCTGGACCTGTCCGAGCTGGATCAGGTATTCGCACAGCGTTGGTTATGGTCGGTGGGGCGCGCCAACCTGGCGCAGTTCCGGCGTAGCGATTACCTGGGCGATGCGCAGGTTCCGTTGGATCAGGCGGTACGCGATTGCGTGCAGGCGCACACCGGCGAGCGCCCGGAGGGTGCGATTCGGCTATTGACCCATCTGCGCTACTTCGGCCACGTGTTCAACCCGGTCAGCTTCTACTACTGCTTCGATCGCCACGACGGCCTGCGCTGGATCGTGGCGGAAATCACCAACACGCCCTGGCAGCAGCGCCATACCTATGTGCTGCCGGTGGCGCAGGCGCGCACGCACCGCGATGTGCACGCATGGCGCTTCGACAAGCGCTTCCACGTCTCGCCGTTCATGGGCATGCAGCACCGCTACGACTGGCGCTTCAGCGTGCCGGATGCGCAGTTGCGCGTACACATGGATGTGCTGGACGCAAGTGGCGACGACGCCGGCGGGGCAATCGACAACAGCGGCACGCGCCGCTTCGACGCCACCCTGGTGCTGCAACGCCAACCGCTCACCGGGCGCAACCTGGCGCGCACCTTGCTGGCCTATCCGTTGATGACGGTCTGGGTGGTGATCGCCATTCACTGGCAGGCCTTGCGCCTGTGGTTACGCGGCAACCCGGTCCACGACCACCCTCACCCGCCTGTGCGAGAACCCCGATGAGCGCTACGTCCCTGCCCGATCACGCTACGCCGCGCGCGGCCTCCTGGACGGACCGCCTGCTGCGCAAGCGCCTGCTGGCCACGCTCGGCGAGCTGCGCGACGGGCAGCTGCGCCTGCATGAAGCCGGCGCAGTCACCACGCTGGGTACGGCCACCGGCGCCGATGCCCTGCACATGCAACTGCGCGTGATCGACCCCGGTTTCTATCGCCAGGCTGCGCTCAACGGCAGCGTCGGTGCGGGCGAGTCGTACATGGATGGGCAGTGGCAGTGCGACGACCTGGTGGCCTTGATGCGGCTGCTGCTGCGCAACCGCGAGCGGCTGGATGCGATGGAGACCGGCACCGCGCGTGTGGGCGGCTGGGCCATGCGCAGCCTGCATACGTTCGCGCGCAATACCCGCAGCGGCAGCCGGCGCAACATCGCCGCGCACTACGATCTGGGCAACCCGCTGTTCAAGCTGTTTCTCGATGAAAACCTGATGTATTCGTCGGCCATCTTCGTCGATGGCGAAGAAGCGCAGTGCGAAGCGGCGCTGGAGCGAGCGGCCACGCGCAAGCTCGAACGCATCTGCCAGAAACTGCGCCTGGGCCCGCACCACCATGTGGTGGAGATCGGCACCGGCTGGGGTGGTTTCGCGCTGCATGCCGCGCGCGCCCACGGCTGCCGCGTCACCACCACCACCATCTCGCGCGAGCAGTTCGAACTGGCCACGCAACGTATCGCCGCAGCCGGTCTGAGCGACCGGGTGACGGTGTTGTTGCGCGACTACCGCGATCTGGAAGGCCGCTTCGACCGCGTGGTGTCGATCGAGATGATCGAAGCGATCGGCCACCAGTATCTGAACACGTACTTCGCCAAGGTCGGCAGCCTGCTGGCCGACGATGGCGAGGCGCTGATCCAGGCCATCACCATCGAAGACCATCGCTATAAACAGGCCCTGCACTCGGTAGACTTCATCAAACGGCATATCTTCCCGGGCAGCTTCATTCCTTCGGTGGCGGCGATGACCGGCGCGGTTGCGCGCGCCAGCGATCTGCGCCTGTTCAATCTGGAAGATATCGGCCCCAGCTATGCGCTGACCTTGCGCGCATGGCGGCAACGCTTCATGGCGCAGTTGCCGCAGGTGCGTGCGCTGGGCTACGACGAACGCTTCATCCGCATGTGGGAGTTCTATCTGGCCTATTGCGAAGCCGGTTTTCTGGAACGCTCGATCGGCGATGTGCATTTGTGGCTGAGCAAGCCCGGCGCACGCCCGCCGCAGTTCGTGCCAGGCCTTGCCACCGACGCATGAAACAGCTCGGCAACTACCTTGGCCTGCAGGTGCTGTGGCTGGTGGCGGTCAGTGCCGCTGCACATGCGCGCACTTGGCCGGCGCTGCTGGCACTGGCCGTATTCGCGCTGTATCAGCTGTGGCCGTCGCGCCGCGCGCCGGGCGATGTGCAGTTGATGACCGCGGCGTTATCGCTGGGATTGTTGCTGGACACCACGCTCGCCGCAGGCAATTGGGTGCGCTACGCCGCGCCATGGCCGGGCAGCCTGCTGGCACCGCCGTGGATCCTGGCGTTGTGGCTGGGCTTTGCGCTCACCCTCAATCATTCGCTGGCCGCGGTGATGCAGCGGCCGTGGCTGGCGGTAGTGCTCGGCGCCATCTTCGGGCCGTTCTCGTATTGGCTGGCGCAACGCAGCTGGCACGCGGTGGAATTTCAGGCGCCCTACCTGCACGCCGTGCTTGCCGTAGGCATCGGCTGGGGCGTGGCCTGCGGCGTGTTGTCGCTGTATGCACGCCGGCTGGCGCGACCATTGCCGGAGCACATCACCGGAGAATTGCAATGAATGCCTGGCCGCTGCTGCATGTGGGCGTGTTCGCAAGTGGGGTGATGCTGATCGGCTGGCTGTGGCAACGCCGCAGCGGTAACGCCGGCCTGGTCGATGTGTTGTGGGCGAGCTGTCTGGCGGTGGCTGCGTCGTATTGCGCGTGGATGTCCGACGGTGCGCTGCTGCCGCGCGTGCTGGTGGCAGTGCTTGGCGGTGTGTGGGGTGCGCGCCTGGCGCTGCATCTGGGCGTACGCGTGTTCGGGGACCCGCACGAAGATGGCCGCTACCGCGCGTTGCGCGAGCACTGGAATGGCAGCCAGAGCAAATTCCTCGGTTTCTTCCTGGCCCAGGCGGTGGTGGTGGTGCTGTTTGCGGTGCCATTTCTGGCCGCGGCAAGCAACCCGAATCCCGACTGGAGCGTGTGGAGCGCCATCGCGATTGTGGTGTGGTTGATCGCGGTCGGTGGCGAGGCGCTGGCCGACCGGCAGCTGTCGGCGCACAAGGCCAACCCGGCCAATCGCGGCAAGACCTGCCGCAGCGGGCTGTGGCGCTATTCGCGCCACCCCAATTACTTCTTCGAGTTCGTGCACTGGTTCGCCTACCTGGCGCTGGCCGTCGGTGCCGGCCCGTGGCCGCTGGCGCTATGCGCGCTCGGGCCGGTGGTGATGTTCGTGTTTCTGTATCGCTTCACCGGCATTCCTTACACCGAGCAGCAGGCGCTGCGCTCGCGTGGCGAGGATTACGCCCAGTATCAGCGCAGCACCAGCGCGTTCTTTCCGCTTCCCCCTTCGTCCTGAGTTGCCTGGAGAGTTGCATGTCTACCGTCACCGTCCCGCCCTCCACGCAGCCCGAAGAATCCTTCGCCACCCGGCTTGCCGAATCCGGCGTGTTGCCCGACGCCGCGTTGCGCTACGGCATCCGTCGCCTGTGCGCACAACGCCTGCGCGATGAGCGCGGCAACGATGCCGATGCCAACGGCGAACGCCAGCGCGCCTTCATCGACAGCCTGCGTGCCAGCGCCATCGCGATCGAAACCGACGCGGCCAATCGCCAGCATTACGAATTGCCGCCGCAGTTCTTCACCCTGTGCCTGGGCAAGCGGCTGAAGTACAGCAGCTGCTATTGGGACGCGAGCACACCGGATCTGGATGCGGCCGAAGAGCGCATGCTGGCGCTGTATGGCGAACGCGCCGAACTGGCCGATGGCCAGCGCATTCTGGAGCTGGGTTGCGGCTGGGGCTCGTTGACCCTGTGGATGGCCGAGCGCTATCCGGGTGCCAGCATCACTGCGGTTTCCAACTCACGGCCGCAGCGCGCACATATTCTGGAGCAGTGCCGCGTGCGCGGGCTGGGCAACGTGCAGGTGATCACCGCCGACGTCAACGCGCTGGCGCTGCCGCCGGGCAACTTCGATCGCGTGGTGTCGGTGGAGATGTTCGAGCACATGCGTAACTACCGCGAGCTGCTCGCGCGCGTCGGCAGCTGGCTGGCACCGGGCGGCAAGTTGTTCGTGCATATCTTCTGCCACCGCGATCTGGCCTACCCGTTCGAAGTGGCCGGCGAAGACAACTGGATGGGCCGGCATTTCTTCACCGGCGGGCTGATGCCGGCGGCCGATACCTTGCTGCATTTCCAGCAGGACGTGGTGATCGAACAACGCTGGGTGCTGTCGGGCGAGCATTACGAAAAGACCGCCAATGCCTGGCTGGAAAATCAGGACCGCCATCGCGACCAGATCATGCCGCTGCTGAAGCAGACCTACGGCGATGACGCACAGCGCTGGTGGCAGCGCTGGCGCATGTTCTGGCTGGCCTGCGCGGAGCTGTTCGGCTACAACCAGGGCCGCGAATGGGGCGTGGCGCATTACCGCTTCGTCAAGCGCTGATCGCGCAGCGCGCGCCGTGACGAGGTTGCCGCCTGCAAACATGGCAGCCGTCATCTCGGCGCTTCACTCAGGCTGGCGCTTCAGCAAGCGCGGTGGCGATGTGACCAAGCCGGCGCGCAAACCGGGTATTGCACCTGTGTGCGGACAACGCTGCAATACGATGCCGATTGCAGGTGCGCAGATGACACGACGTCGGCGCGCGCGATCGCCTCGCGATCGGCGCGCCGCCCGGCGATCAGCCCGCCGCAGCGGTGATCACGATTTCCACCTTCCACTCCGGCCGCGCCAACTTCGCTTCGACGGTGGCACGGGCAGGCGTGAAGCCGTGCGGTACCCACTCGTCCCAGGCGGCGTTCATGCCGTCGAAATCGGCGATGTCGGCGAGGAAGATTTCCGCACGCAGGATCTTGGTCTTGTCGCTGGCCGCCAGCGCCAGCAGCTTGTCGATCTCGCCCAGCACCTGGCGGGTCTGCCCGGTGATGTCTTCGCTGGTGTCATCGGCAATCTGGCCCGCCAGGTAACACACACCGGCATGGACGGTCATTTCGGACATACGCGGACCCGCATCGAATCGCTGCAGCAT
Organism: Xanthomonas nasturtii; assembly: GCF_001660815.1. Classification (GTDB taxonomy): domain Bacteria; phylum Pseudomonadota; class Gammaproteobacteria; order Xanthomonadales; family Xanthomonadaceae; genus Xanthomonas; species Xanthomonas nasturtii. Next base: position 47,949 of record NZ_LYMI01000016.1, on the reverse strand, counting down.
TTCAGACTTCCTACGGTTGATTGACGCGCGCATTGTCCCGCGAATGCGGCAACCGTGCAGCCCCGTCGCGCACGCAGTGCGCCAGCCACGAGCCCGCGCGCACCATCCAGACCACGATCAGCACGATGGCGATCTTCTGGCTGATGCCCAGCGGCGCGCTGGTCACGGTGACGTGGAACAGCAACACCGCAAACGCCGCGCAGCCGAGTACGAAGGCCGCAGGAAACTGCGCGCGCCACAGCGGATCGCGGCGCAGATACCACGATTGCAGCAACACCGCGGCAATCACGCACAGGAACGTCATGTCCGCCGACAGCACATGCACCATCTTGGCCGCCTCCGGCGCCAGCTCGGGCATCCAGCTGTCGCCGATCGACACCAGGCACAAGCCCACCGCCGCCATCCAGAACAGACCCAGCACCGTGCGGCTGCGCGCGGCCGGCACCAGCGCCGCGTACAGGCCAAGCGCCAGCCACGCCATGCTGGCGGCCAGCAGGCAATAAGCGGTGCGCAGCAGCAAACCGTGAGGACCGTGCAGATAGGCGCTCAGTTGCGCCTCCACCCACCACAGATCGCGACGCAGCCATTGCAGCACCAGCACCAGCCCGATGAAGGCCACGCCGGAAACGGCGGCAATGCTGCCGGCGTAGCCGCTCCAACGCGGCGGCCGGGTCCGCGCAGTGTGCGCGAACGTTGGGAAATCCTGTTGATGGAGCATCAGCAGCCTGTCTGCCTTCCAACTGTCATGGCGGTCCTGTGTTGTTCGCGCGGCACGTGTGTGCGGCTTTGCCCTATGATGCGCGCGGCCGGCCTGCACCGACACTGTGTCGGCACGATCGAACCACGCGTTCACTTGATGTCGGCACCGTCGCGATCACGCTGCATGCACCTTCAACCCCACCGGCCCATGCACTGCAGACGCGCGCGCGGCACACCTCGTGCATGCGCCCTCCTTCCCTTTCAGCAGAACCCGTTGCCCTCATGACGGATACCCCCGTGTCTTCCGAAACGCCCGCCAGCGGTTGGCGTCGCGCCCTGCCGGTGATCATCAGCCTGGCGATCCTGGCGATGGCCCTGCATGCGCTGTCTTCGCAGTTCACCGACCACGGCTATCGCCAGATCCGGCAGGCGTTCCGTGCGCTGGGCGCGGGGCAGATCGCGCTGACGCTGCTGCTCGGCTTGAGCAGCTATGCGTGCCTGGTGGGCTTCGACTGGGTGGGACTCAAGCGCACCGGCAAGCGGCTGCATCCGGCGCGGGTGGGCATCACCGCCTTCATGGCGCATGCGGTCGGGCAGACCCTGGGCTTTGCCGCACTCACCGGCGGCGCAGTGCGGCTGCGCGGCTACGGCAGCGTGGGGTTGACCCTGGCCGAGATCGGCCAGGTGGTGCTGATGAGTACGCTGGGTTTCATCTTCGGCGCATGGGTGTTGCTTGGCCTGGCCTTGATGCTGGAACCGGAAGCGGCCGCACGCGCGTTGCCGATCACCGCCCAGGCCATCCGCATCGCCGGCATCGGCCTGATGGTCGGCTATGTCGCCATGCTGGTGCTGGTCGGCCGCCAGGGCCGCGAGTTCGGCATCCGCAGCCACCGGTTCTGGCTACCCGACCGCACCACCGTGCTGGGCGTCACCGCGCTCAGCGTGGTCGAACTGGGCCTGGCTGCGGCGGCGTTCTACGTATTGCTGCCGCCGGACCCGGGCACCGGCTACTTCGGCTTTATCGGCATCTGGCTGGTGGCGGTGGTGGCCGGCCTGATCTCCACCGTGCCGGCCGGTCTGGGTGTGTTCGAGTGGAGCCTGCTCAAGCTGCTGCCGCATGTCACGCCCGCCGCAGTCCTGGCGGCGGCGCTGGCCTACCGGGTGACCTATTACATCGTGCCGTTGCTGATCTCGGTGGCGATGGCAGCCGCCTCCGGGCTGGGCGCGCCGGTGCGCGCCAGCGCCAGCACGGCGCGCACGGTGTGGAAGGCGCTGCGCCCGTGGCTGCCGCAGATTCTGGCGCTGGCAGTGTTTGCAGTGGGTGCGGCGCTGGTGATCGACGGCACCCTGCCAACGCCCCGCGCGCGCCAGGAAGTGGCGCCGTTGCCGCTGATCGAAACATCGCATCTGCTGGTCAGCCTGGGCGGCATGCTGCTGCTGCTGATCGGCCAGGGCCTGCAGCGCCGCAGCCATGCGGCCTGGATGCTGGCCCTGGGCGTGTGCGTGCTGCTGCCGCCGCTGTCGCTGCTGCGCGGCAGCCATATCTCGGTGTCGCTGTCGGCGGCGCTGGCAGCGGTTGCGCTGTGGGCCGCACGCCGCGAGTTTTACCGCCAGGGCGCGCTGCTGGACGAAGCCTGGTCGTGGCGCTGGCTGAGCAACCTGGGCCTGGTGCTGGTGGCCACCTTCTGGCTGTTGTTCTTCGTCTACAGCCATGTCGAATACAGCAACGACCTGTGGTGGCAGTTCGCCACTTCGGCCAATGCGCCGCGTGCGCTGCGCGCTGCGCTGATCCTGTGCGTGGGCGTGATCGTGTTCGGCATGGCGCGCCTGCTACGTGGCGGGCGCCGCCCGATGCCGGCCGCCGATGCAAAGACGCTGCAGACGCTGGCACCGATCCTGGAGATCAGCACCGACACCCAGGCCTGCCTGGCGTTGACCGGCGACAAGGCCTTCCTGCTTGATGAGCAGGGCCGTGGCTTTGTGATGATGCAGCGCTACGGCGGCTCGCTGATCTCGATGGGCGACCCGGTGGGGCCGCCGGAGGTGGCACGCGCGTTGATCTGGCGCTTCCGCGAAGAAGCCGACCACATGGGCCTGCGCCCGGTCTTCTACCAGGTCGGCGAAAAGTACTGGCAGACCTATCTCGACATGGGGCTGACCCTGGTCAAGCTGGGCGAAGAAGCGATCGTGCCGCTGGAAGGTTTCACCCTGGAGGGTCGCGACCGCGCCGATCTGCGCCAGGCCTGGAACCGCGGCAAGCGCGGCGGCCTGAGCTTCCGCATGCTGCAACCCGAACAGGTGGACGCGGTGTTGCCGCGTCTGGCCGAGGTGTCGGAGCAGTGGCTGGAAGAAAAAGCCGGCGAAGAGAAAGGCTTTTCGCTAGGCAGCTTCGATGCGGACTACCTGCGGCGCTTCCCGGTGGCAGTGGCCGAGGCCGAAGGCCAGATCGTGGCATTCGCCAACGTGTGGTGGGCGCCGGCCGGCGGCGAACTATCGGTGGATCTGATGCGACATAGCGCACAGGCGCCGAAGGGCACGATGGATTTCCTGTTCATCGAGTTGTTCCTGTGGGGCCAGGCCAATGGCTACACGCGGTTCTCGCTGGGCATGGCGCCGTTGTCGGGGCTGGCAGAGCACCGCCTGGCCGGACGCTGGAACCGCTTCGCCAGCCTGGTGGCACGTCACGGCGAGCGCTTCTACGGCTTCAGCGGCTTGCGTCGCTTCAAGTCGAAGTTCGCCCCGACCTGGCGCCCGCGCTACCTGGTCGCACCCGGCGGCATGCATCTGCCGGCCGCATTGCTGGATGCCACCCGCTTGATCTCGGTGGATCCTGGGCGGCAGGAGTAAGGTAGCGCGAGACGCCGGCGCCAGACATGCCGGTCTGGCCGGCGCGCATTAGTGCCCGCCCGAGCCGATGAGGAAATCGCAGGCGCATTTCAGCGCCTGAGATTGGCTTGTCGAACAGCGAGCGCAAATCGTGAGAGCGGGGTGTCGCATCCGGGGGCGGGACCGTGTGGCGGCATGGATGCCGCCACCAAGCTTCCAGGGATGGATTCACAGCGTGTCCCGACACCGGATGCGGCGCCGCGCTGCCGACGAACTCCTCGCACTGACCCACCCCACGCATGAGATCTTCCGGTCCTTCGTAAGACGTCGGTCTGCTGCGAGCGCTTGCACACGTACCGGCGTGCAAGCACTTCCTGCCATGTCGACGACTGAAGGAAGGGCGGCCTGCTGAATATCGATGCTGGAACCGTCGAAGGAATGTGCGTCGCCCTCGACAGCGACGCACAGAATCAACAGGCCGCCCTTGTCAGGTCAGCGGACCGATCAAATGGTGGCGCGCCTTATGGCTTCGACAGCGCGTGCAACTGCTCCATGATCGTCTTGGCCAGGGTCGCGTAATCGCCCTTGAAGTGATGATCGCCCGGCAGTGCGACCCGCTTGGCTGCATCGGCTGGCAGGCTCGGGCACAGCGCGTCGTCGTCGTCCTGGCCGTAGATGCACACGGTGGTACCGGCTGGCAGGCGCTGCACTTCGGGCGCGATCGGCAGGCCTTCGTCGTCCGAGCCCAGCCAGTTGCTGACGTGGAATTCGTAGTCGGCCAGCTTGCCTACCGACAGCAGCGCCGTCATGCGGATGTTCTGCCTGGTCGCTGCCGGCAGTTTGTTGATGGCCGCAGGCAACACATCCGCACCTTGCGAGAACCCGATCAACACCACCCGCTGGCGCTGCCAACGCTGCGCATAAATGCGTGCGATGCGATCCAGGTCGGTGGCGAAGCCTTGCGGCGTGCGCTCGGTCCAGAAGTACCGCAGCGAATCCAGGCCGACCACCGGAATGCCCTGCGCTGCGAGTGCGTCGGCCACTTCTTCGTCCAGGCCGGCCCAGCCGCCATCGCCGGAGACGAAGATCACGAAGGTGTCGTCGTCACCGTCGCCATCGGGCTTGGCCGGCAACTCCACCACCGGCAAATCGGCCAGACCGCCTGGCGGGGGTGGCAACGCCACGCCCTTCTGCTCGCCCAACGAGCGGGCCGCGGCACGCAGGCCGGGCAGGATGTCGCCCAGCGCAGACCGCTTGAAGGTGCGCGCCTGCGGCACCTGCTTGAGAAAGCCCTGTTCGGCAGCTGCCGGGCAGCGCTTGTCCTGGCTGGCGGCAAGCACCCAGGGAATCTGCAGCGGCACCGGCACCAGCGTGTTGCTGCCCGGGCGCACCCCCGGCTGGCAGATCGCCTGGTCGGACACCGCAGCCGGGCACAACCCATCGGTGAGCACACCGGCCAGCACATGCGGCTTGGCTTGCGCGGCGATCGCGTAGGCCAGTGCCGCGCCTTCGCCATCGCCTACCAGCAACGGCAGGCGGTAGGTGGAGATGCGATAGAAGGCCTGCACGTAGCGCGAGAAATTTTCCACATCGCCGACCGAGAACGCGCAGGTACCGCCGGCCTTGCGCAGCACCGCGTACAGGTGCGCGGTGTCCACCACCGCCACCATCGCACCGTCGGCACGCAGGCTTTCGGCCTGGGCCTGGCGCTTGGCGGCATTACCGGCACCGGCCAGCCAGATCACCACCCGCTGCGGCTCGTCCTTGGGCATCAGTACCGGCACCTGCTCGAAACGGCCATGGCTGACCGGTTCCGGCGCCTGCGCGGCGGCCATGCCCGATAGCGTCAACACTGCCGCGCCGCAGAGCGCGCTCCACATCTCAAGTCGTCGCATGTCGCACCATCGGGAAAAGTAGTTCAAAGATAATCGTTCCAGGCTGAAGCGCGAAGTGCAGCACTGCGCTCACTGCGCCGTTGGAGTGGCTAGCAAACCGTTGCGCGCCGTGATCAAACGGGTGTGGACGGCGCGCTCGGAACCGCAGTGTACGAGTGGCACATGCTGCACCGAGCAACAGCCGCGCCCACCTGGCAGTGAGCACAGTCGTTTTTGTCAGCCGCTCTTCGCCGGCTGGCGCGCTTCCCATGCCGCCAGGGTCTGGCGGTAGCGGGTCAGCTCTTCGGCATACAGATCGTGCACGCACAGCGGGCAGCCGCTCTGGCAGCATTCGTTCGGCGCAGGCGGCTGCGGGGCGATCGGGCGTGGGTCGGGGCTGGAAGCAGCGCTGTCGTGCATGCGCCATTGTAGCGTGCGCCTCGGCCACATCCGGGCGCACCGCCCGGATGTGGCCGAGGCGCTCAGCGCCCCAGCCGGCGGCGCAGGTTGGCGCGCGCCGCAGCGTCGTGATGGGTGTGGAAGTAGTCGCTCAGGAAGATGCGGGGTTGCTTGAGCACGCCGGCCAGGAAGCGGTGGCGATTGAGCCGGAACAGCACACCCGGCACATGCCCGCGATATTCCTCGGCAATGGCCTGATCGTAGGCATCGAACACCGCTGCGGGCGCGGCCAGAATCGCCATGTCGCAGTCCAGGAACAGCGCAGCGTCTTGGTCCACCTCCTGCAGCTGCAGCTGCCCATGCCGCGCGGTGAGCAGGATCAGCGCCTGCACGCGTTCGACATCCACCTGCGCCTGTGGCCACCAGCGCGGGATGCACTCCGCCGCCCACAGCGCAGATTGCGCCTCGTTGTCGCTGCGTCCGGGTCGATACACCGCATCGTGGAACAATACCGCCAGCCACACCTCTGCCGGCTGCCGCCAGCCGGGCCCGGCGGCGACCTGCGCATAGTGCTGCAGCACTGCGCGCACATGGCCGAAGTGGTGGTAGGCGCGCGGCGGCGTGGCGTAGGCCTGTTCGAGTGCGGCCAGCTGGTCGGCGTACAACGGCAATGGCGTGGGGATGTCCATCCGCGCAGGCTACCGCGTGCGCGCAGCGGTGCCCATCAGCGCAGCGACCAGCGGCCTTCGATCTGATATCGCGACTGGCCCAGAAAGCTGCGCACCAGCGCGAAGTCGCGCACTGTCCAGGCTAGCGCATCGCAGCGCCGTTGCGGCACCGCCTGATTGCAGTACAGCAGCGTCATGTGCGGTGTGTATTGCGCATCGCCGGCAATGCCGACATGCGCAAGTTGCCGCCCCAACGCGCCCTGCAACTCATACAGCCCGCGCACCTGTTCTTCGCCCCGCAGCACGCAGGGAAGTTGCGAGCGCCTGCCACCGAAGGTGCCCACCCGGTCGAATTCCACTGCGAACGCATCCATCGCCACGCGCGCCGCGGCCTGACTGGCACGGCTGACCAACGATGGCGGCAAACCGCCGGCGTAATCGCCCAGATGATGCAGGGTCACATGCAACCGTTCGCGCGCAAGCGGCTTGCCTTCGGCATGCCCGCCTTGCAGCAGGCTGTCGGCGACCCGCGCCGCACGTTCGGCGGTGGGCGCGTCGGCCATCACCGCAAAGAACAGCCGTTCGGTGGGTTTCTCTTCCCCAAGCCCCAGCGACAACTGCGCCTCGGCCGATGACAGGTAAAGAAACTGCTGTTTCATGGCTGAATTCCACGACCGCGCAACGCGGACCTGCCTGGACAAGGGCGGCGGATACTAGCAGACCCGCAGCGTGCCGAATATGCCGACGTGCATGATGCCGATGTGGAACATGTTGCGCTGCGTGGAACTGCAATTGCAGCGTTGGATCAGCTCCTGGGGCTGTGCTGCGCCACAAAAAGAAACGGGCAGCGTGCGCTGCCCGTTCCCGCCTTTATCGTTTTACTCCGGAGCTGCATCGGATCGGTGACGATGCACTTCGGTCAAGCGCGCAGGTTATGCGGCACTCTTCATCGCATGCTTGCGGTGACGCATGACGTCGTGGCAAGCACGCACTTCCGGCAGCAGGCGCAGTGCAGCGTCGCGTGCAGCGGCCGGGGTGTCCTGGTCGGCGATGGTTTCATCGAAGGCCTTCAGCAGACGGTCTTCCGACTCTTCCAGCTCGGCCACGTAGCCGTACTTGGTGTCGCCCAGGGTTGCGCGGACCTTGCCGTAGAACTGCTGCATGCTGCCCACCATGGTGCCGTGCTGCTCCGGCGTGCCGCCAACTGCGGTGACCACACTGCTCAGGCTGCTGACGATGTCGGTCTTGACGCCGGCAATGCGACGGAACAGCGTCGCAAGCTCGGCATCGCCCACCTTGGCTGCGGCTTCGTCATAGAAGTCCTTGCCGTCGCGCGAGATGGCGATAAGGTCGTTGAGGCTATGCTCGGTGTTGCTCTGAATGCTCATGTGTGGCTCCTTGTTGTGATGGACCGACGCTGCGCTGTGCGATGACTGCGCGTGCGGCGGGAGGTTGAGTCAATCGATGGGTTGATTGCGTTGCCGTCGCGTTGTGTACGGCCTCATCCTGGCGCCGCCTGCATAATCGATATGTGAGCGATGCGGGCATTGTCATCACACCATCGTGCAGGCGATGAATTGCAATTCATCGATGCCAACAGCGGGTCAAGATCACTTCGGTTGACGACTGGCCCACATGTTGTCGACCAGATTTGGATAGGGCCGCCCGGCCTCTTCGGCACGCTGCTTGGCCGCGGCCTTCTGCGCATCGGTCAACGGTGTCGACTTCGCCTTGCCCTTTGGGTTCGGGCGCTTCCACGGCGGCGGTGTGAAGTCGTCGGTCATGGCACTGTCCTGTCCGCTTGGGGGAAAGCACGAAGTCTCGCTGGCAGGCCGTGAGATGACCGTGGTCGTGGTCGTGGTCGTGGTCGTGGTCGTGGTCGTGCAATGCGGCCATCTTGCACAGCTGCATGGCAAGGCCAGAGCGCTTGCGTTCGACGAATCCGTGCCAGGCAAATCCGCGTTGCCGTGCAACGTCTCAGCAGTTCGCCAACACCGCACGTTGCTGCCGACGCTCTTGCCGCACCGCCAATGCATACACCAGCAAACCGCCGAGCGCGGTGGCCGCGCCAACGTAGCCGGTGGAGGTCCAGCCCCAGCCTGCAGTAATCGCCATGCCACCCAGCCATGGGCCCAATGCGTTGGCCGTGTTGAACGCCGCATGGTTGGAGGCCGCGGCCAGGGTCTGCGCTTGGGCTGCCACATCCATCAAGCGCGTCTGCAGGGCTGGCGCCAATGCGCCCATGGTGCCCACCGCCACGATGGACACGAACACCCACAGGCCCGACTGCGCCGCCAGCGGAAAGGTCAGCATCACCACCACCGACCACAGCAGCAGCACCGGCACCGCGCGGAACTGCATGCGGTCGAACAGCCAACCGCCCAGGATGCTGCCAAGCACACCGCCCACACCGAACGCCACCATGGCCAAGGGAATGCGCGCTGGCGTAACGCCGGTCACTGCAGTCAATGTCGGCGCGAGGTAGCTGAAGACGCAGAACATGCCGGAAAAGCCCACCGCACCGATCGCCAATGCCAGCCAGACCTGCGGCTGATTGAACGCACGCAACTCGCGCAACGGCTGCTGCCGCGGCTCGTCCGGCTGCGGCGGCAGCAAGAGCGCCACCGCGGCCACCGTGCCCAGCGCAATCACCGACACCGAGGCATACGCCCAGCGCCAACTCACCATCTGGCCCAGCCAGGTCGCCAACGGGTTGCCCACCAGCAGCGCGACGCTCAAGCCCAGCAACACGCGCCCCACTGCGGTGGCACGTTGATTGGGCGGGCTGATCGATGCGGCCACCAGCGACGCAACACCGAAGTACGCGCCATGCGGCAAGCCGGCGATGAAGCGGCACAGCAGCATCGTGTGGTAACTCGGCGCCAGTGCGCTGGCCACGTTGCCCAGCGCATAAAACACCATCAACAGCAGCAGCAAGGTGCGCCGCGGCCAGCGTGCACCCAGGATCGCCAACAACGGCGCGCCGACCACCACGCCCAAGGCATAGGCGCTGATGACGTGGCCGACCTGCGGCTCGCTGATCTGCAAGCCCTGCGCAATCTGCGTCATCAGGCCCATGGTGGAAAATTCGCTGATGCCGATCGCAAAGCCGCCCATCGCCAGCGCAAGCAGAATCAGCACGTAATCGCGCCGGGACACGCGGGGCGTGGAAAGATCGGTATCGGTCATGCCCGACTCCAGAGACGGCGGGGCGGCCTAGTATTGTGCAATGCAGCAAATCAGAAAAGGCCGGCGCCCGCTGCGATTCAGCGCCGAAGCCCAGCGCGTCACAGTTCCAGTCGTTTCAACACCATGGAAGACGCTGTGTCCTATCTGCATCGCTCGAATCTGCTTGGCTGCGCCTCCATCGATAGTGTGCACCGCGATCGGCGCGGCGTCGCGCCTGGCGCGTGATCAACTTTGACTGGTTGCTGATGTCCACATCCACTGAATCCCCCTTGTTCTCTCCGGTGCGCCTGGGCGCGCTGGATCTTGCCAACCGCGTGATCATGGCTCCGTTGACACGTAATCGCGCCGGCGACGGCCAGGTGCCCTCGCCGCTCGCGGCCGAGTATTACGGCCAGCGCGCCACTGCCGGGCTGATCGTGGCCGAAGGCACGCAGATCAGTCCGCTCGGCCAGGGCTATCTCGACACCCCCGGCATCTACAGCAAGGAGCAGGTCGCCGGTTGGCGCGCAGTCACCGACGAAGTGCATCGCCGCGGCAGCAAGATCGTGCTGCAGCTTTGGCACGTGGGCCGTGTCTCGCACACCAGCGTGCTGCCGCCGGGCGAAGTGCCGGTGGCGCCCAGCGCGATCCGCGCAGAAGGCAAGACCTTCACCAAGAACGGTTTCGAGGACGTGTCAGAGCCGCGCGCACTGGCACTGGAGGAAATCCCCGGCTTGATCGAGGAGTACCGCATCGCTGCACGTAACGCCATCGATGCCGGCTTCGACGGCGTGGAAGTCCATGCGGCCAATGGCTACCTGCTCGACCAGTTCCTGCGCGACAGCTCCAATCAGCGCACCGACGCCTACGGCGGCGATATCGAAAACCGCACCCGCCTGCTTGCCGAAGTGGTGCAGGCGATTGCCGACGAAATTGGTGCCGAGCGCACCGGCGTGCGCTTGTCGCCGGTGACCCCGGTGTATGGCGCGCACGACTCCAACCCGCAGCCGCTGTTCGAGCGTGCGGTGGAGAGGCTGAACCTGATCGGCGGGCTGGCCTTCGTGCACGTGATCGAGGGCGCCACCGGCGGCCCGCGCGACAACATCGCCTTCGACTACGCCGCGCTGCGCGCCAAGTTCGAGGGCGCCTGGATCGCCAACAACGGCTACGACCGCAGCATGTCCGAACACGCCATCAGCAGCGGCTATGCCGATGCGATCGCCTACGGCCGCCCGTTCATCGCCAACCCGGATCTGGTGCGCCGCCTGCGCGAGAGTGCGCCGCTGGCCGAACTCGACCAGGCCACCATGTATGGTGGCGGCGCCAAGGGCTATACCGACTACCCCGCACTGCCGGAGTAATCGCCTGATAGCGGCTGATATCGCGACCGCAGCTGCCATGGTGGCATGCGGTCGCTGCGCCGCAAACAGGTGCAAGCTATGTTCGCTGTTGGCGGCCGTGCGGTACTTGGCTTGCGTGCCGGCCGTTCGCAGCACCCTGCAAATGAGGCTATGCAATGCCCACAGCCATCGCCCTGCGGTGGTTGCGGGGCAGCGGCAACGCGCACCGACGCACTACACGCAATCGGTCCGCACCACCGGTGGCGTGCTGGCGCAGCCCCTCTCCTGCGGAAGATGGTTGGGGTGAGGGTACGGGGGCGAAGCCACAGACGTGTGGAAGCTTCCACACACCTGCACAGCCAGCTGCAACACGCACCCACCAGTGCCGGGCGCTGTTTCGCATGACATGCCATGACCGCCGGCCAGTACATGACGCGCACGCCCTGCCCCGCTAGGATCGTGCCATTCCTGTTGCTGGATGCACCGATGCGGCCTCTGCTCACCTTCGCCTTGTTTTGCACGCTGCTGATCTGTGGCCAGGCCGTTGCCGTGCCGTTCTGGGGCGCGCGGCAATCCAGTGCCGCAGACACGCTGCCCGCGCAACTCAAACCGGGCGAATGGATCTGGGGCGGCGTCAGTAGAGGATGGGGGCCGATGGCCGTGATCGTCAGCCTCACCGAGCAACGCGCCTACGCCTATCGCAACGGCATTCTGATCGGCGTCTCCACGATCAGCTCCGGCAAGCCCGGACACGAGACGCCCACCGGTGTGTTCACCATCCTGCAGAAGGACAAGGACCATCGCTCCAGCATCTATAACGCCGCGCCGATGCCATACCAGCAGCGGCTGACCTGGGACGGTGTGGCGCTGCATGCCGGTGGCTTGCCCGGGTATCCGGAATCGCATGGCTGCGTGCATCTGCCATCGGAATTCGCACGCCTGCTGTTCGACAATTCCAATATGGGCATGGTGGTGGTGGTCGCGCAGGCCGGCATCGATGCAGACGACGTGGTGCACCCGCGCGCGCTCAGCCCGATCGACCCGACCACCGGCGCCGAGCGCGCACTGCTGCCGTTGCCCAACGGCCAGGTCTTTGCGTGGCAACCGGAGCTGGCGCCGACCGGCCCGATCTCGATGCTGGTCAGCAGCAGCGACCAGCAACTGATGGTGTATCGCAACGGCGTGGAAATCGGACGTGCGCAAGTCGCATTGCGCGCACAACCCGGCGCCGCGCCACTGGGCACGCAGGCCTTTATCGTCGGCCAGGGCTATCTGCCCGGCAAGGTGGCCGGACTTCCCGGGCAGCGCATGCCCAACTGGATGCGCATCGGCATTCCCGGCAGCAATGCTGCGGCAGGCCAGGCACTGGATGCAGACACCGTCGCGCCGCTGCAGGTGCCGCCGGCCTTTCTGGCCGGCCTGCTGCCGTTGCTCACGCCGGGCGTGGTGCTGGTCGCGACCGACCAGCGCATCCTTCCGGAAACCACTGGCGGCAAGCTGCAGGTACTGGATTCGGATCCGCCTGAAGCGCCGTAAGTGCATTGTTGGAGCGGCGTAGTCATTGGCGGCGTGGATGTGGAGCCGCTGCTGCCTGCTTCGCTGCGACTGGCGGTGTGAACCGCATTTTGCAATCCGCTTTTTTCGCGTTTGTCGCAAGACTGCCCGCAACTGGCCGCACAGCCGGATGCCAGCCTGCTGGCTGCGCACGGCTGGGTCTGCAACGGCGCACCTGCATATGTGAGCGCCGGCCAGCAGCGCTGCGCAATCGCTCAGGTCGCCCCACTCAGCGCACGCGACTACGCCGGCCTTGCACGTCGACGCGATCCCGATGGCATGCCGATCCTGGAGGGCGTCAGCGTGCGCAAGGCGCGCCGCCGCAACTTCGCCGGCTCCTCCAGCTATTGCTTCAATCCCAGCATGCTGCGCTCATGGTCGGAAGACGGCCAGGGCCTGGTGGTGGAAGTGTCGCCACGTCATCCCGGCACGCACCGTCATTACCGCGTCGAACTGATGGACAGCTGCCGCGAACTCAGCGGCGCACCGCCCATCCGCTTCGTCTCCGGCATGGGCTTGAACGCGATCTGCGGCAACCCGGGCGACAAGGTCGACGTGCTCGACGAAATCGGCATTGCCGGTGCACGCACCTTGGCTGGCGCCGAAGGTGATCTCAGCAGCACGCGCGGCGGCATGTTGTCGCGCATGCGGCACAGCTGCGTGGTTGCAGCGGTGTATCGGCGCGATTGATCGTGTCGCAGCGAGGAGCACGCTTGCGCGCGATAGGCGTTATCGAGAATGCTTCATCGCGCGCAAGCGCGCTCCTACACACGCGGCATGCGGCATGCGGCATTTCCATCGCCGCAGCTGTCTTACGCCTTGCGCAGGAAACAGGTCTTCAACACCAGGCCCTTGATCTTTTCCGAGTTGCCTTCGATGTGCTCGGCATCGTCTTCGACCAGGCGGATATTGCGGATCACCGTGCCCTGCTTGAGCGGGATCGAGGAGCCCTTGACCTTCAGGTCCTTGATCACGGTCACCGTATCGCCGGCCTGCAACACATTGCCGTTGCTGTCGCGCACCACCGTCGTGTTCGCGGCGGCCTCGCCTGCGCTCCATTCGAAGCCGCAGTCTGCGCAGATCGACAGCGCGCCATCGGCATAGGTGTTGTCCAGTCCGCAGTGCGGACAGGCAGGGACGGTGGACATGCAATTCCTTGATCGAAGCGGGTGTGGATTGTAGCCGCCCGGCCGCGCGATCACGCACCCGGCACGGCCACGGCGCGATAGTGCGGCGCTTGTCGAATGCCCCGCAGATCGCGCATGTCCAATCAGCCAGTGCCCACTTCCCCGCCCGCCACGTCAGGCGCCGCCAACGCCGAAGCTGCCGGCCCCGCCGCTCCCGGCAATGGCCCAGGCAAGCCCAAAGGCTCGCATCTGGTGGTGTATGTGGCGCTGGCCGGCAATCTGGCCATTGCCGTGGCCAAGTTCATTGCCGCCGGCATTTCCGGCAGCTCGGCCATGCTCAGCGAAGGCGTGCATTCGCTGGTGGACACCGTCAACGAAGTGCTGTTGTTGTACGGCTTGCGCCGCGCCGCGCAGCCGCCCACGCCCACCCATCCGTTCGGCTACGGGCGCGAGTTGTATTTCTGGAGTTTCATCGTCGCGCTCCTGGTGTTTGCGATGGGCGCCGGCGTGTCGCTATACGAAGGGATCGTGCATCTGCGCAACCCGGAGCCGGCCAAGAGCCATCTGATCGCCTACATCGTGCTTGGCGTGTCGATCGTGTTCGAAGGCATTTCGTGGGTAGTGGCGCTGCGCGAATTTCGCGCCAAGAAAGGCCGCATGGGCTATCTCCAGGCGTTTCGCCAAAGCAAGGACCCCAGCACCTTCACCGTGTTGCTGGAAGACAGTGCCGCCTTGATCGGCCTGTTCATGGCGCTGCTCGGCCTGGCCGGTGCGCAACTGTTGGACATGCCCGAACTCGATGGCATCGCCTCGATCGGCATTGCCGGCGTGCTGGCGTTTACCGCCTTCCTGCTGGCGCGCGAAACCAAGGGCCTGCTGATCGGCGAACCGGCGCATGCGCATGTCACCGACTCGTTACTGCGCATCGCCGCCGGCGACCCGGACGTGCGTGCGGCCAATGGCGTGCTCACCATGCAGCTGGGCCCCAGCCAGGTCGTTGCCGCATTGAGCGCCGAGTTCGAAGACAGCCGCACCACGCCGCAGATCGAGGCCTGTGTCGGGCGGATCGAAGCTGCTGCCAAACAGCAGCATCCCGAACTCACTGCCCTGTTCATCAAGCCGCAAACCCCGGAAACCTGGCGTGCGCGGCGCGCGCAGATCGAGCGTGGCGCACAAACGGACTGAGCAACGCGACAGCGTGTGCGTGCATGTAGGTGCGGTATGCACACGCGTTGGTCTGGGCAAGTTCGGCCTCGCATGGTCAGGCAGCAAATACGCTAGCGCTTGAGAATACGAGCGTAGCCGCAGCGCATTCGAACCCTTCACTGTGCTGACGCGTCCATCCACTGCGCGCGTTCGTGACACGCATTCCACCAAGCTGATCCTCGCTTCAACCGCAATCCCTGCTGCGGTTGCATGATCCAGTGCGATTGCCTACGGTGTGCGTGCAGCATCTCTTCGCATCGTGAAGTAGCCGATGCATTCCCCTAGATCACCCGTCATGGAGGTTTCCAATGGAAATCAGCCAGGGTCGCGTTGCGACCATTCACTACACCCTTTCCGACGACAGCGGCCAGGTGCTCGACCGCTCCGCGCCCGACGCGCCGCTGAGCTATCTGCATGGCGCCGGCAACATCGTGCCGGGCCTGGAGAAAGCACTGGAAGGCAAGCACCTGGGCGAAACACTCACCGCCGACGTGGCACCCGAACAGGGCTATGGGCCGCGCCATGAGCAGTTGATCCAGCACGTACCGCGCGACGCGTTCCCGACCGATGTCGAGGTAGTGCCCGGCGTGCAGTTCGAAGCGCGCACCCAGCAGGGTCCCGTGCTGGTCACCGTGACCGAGGTCGGCCCCGAGCAGGTCACCGTGGACGGCAATCACCCGCTGGCCGGGCAGACCCTGCACTTCGCGGTGGAAGTGGTGGCAGTGCGCGAAGCCACCAGCGAAGAACTCGACGACGGTCACGTAGCCGACATCGCCGCCTGACCCGGCGCGCGCCGCACGCTTTGCTAGCTGCGGCGCAGGCACGCCGCGCTTCGGTAAAAGCGCAAGCGGCGTAGCCGGTCTCGACGACGGATGCGGCAGCCGTAGTAAAGTGCGCGGCCCGCTCTCCAGGCCCGTCCGCATGAAACTCGGCATCGACTTCGGTACCAGCAATTCCGCCGCCGCGGCGATCGTTGATGGGCAAGTGGTGCCGGTGCGCTTCGGCGAGGCCTTGCAGTTCCGCACCACGGTGTATTTCCCCGACACCATGCGCGACCCGGACGATTTCAGCCTCACACCGGCGCTGGAATACGAGGTGGAGCGGCTGGTCGACTCCGGCCGCCGCGACGCAGTGGCCGCCGGCCGCACGCCCAACAACGACAGCCTGCGCCGCGACGCGATTCGCATCGTGCGGCGGCAATGGATGGAAGAACAGGTGCGCGAGCCGCGCAGCTCGGCCGCCTTGCTGCAGAACGCGGTTTACGGCGACGAGGCGCTGGATGCGTATTTTCTCGAAGGCGAAGGCAGCCTGGTGCAAAGCCCCAAATCGATGCTGGGCTACAACCTGCATCCGCGCGCGCGCCAGACCATCACCGGCATCGCCACGCACGTGCTGGAGCATATTCGGCTGACGGCTTCGCGCCAGTTCGACATCAACATCCGCAGCGCCACCCTGGGCCGCCCGGTGCAGTTCCGCAGCTCGATTGGCGAAGCCGGCAACGCGCAGGCGCTGGAGATCCTGCAAACCGCCGCAATCGCCGCCGGCTTCGACAGCGTGGATTTTCTCGAAGAACCCGCAGCGGCCGCGATGCATTACCACGTCAGCCACGACAGCCGCCACGACACCGTGGTGGTGGATATCGGCGGCGGTACCACCGATGTTGCGCATGCCAGCGTCGGCGGCAGCGCTGCGCCGCAGGTGCACCGTGCCTGGGGCATCGCGCGCGGCGGTACCGATATCGATCTGGCGCTGAGCCTGGCCGCCTACATGCCGCTGTTCGGCCGCGGCATCACCCGCGTGCCGACCCACCATTACGTGGAGGCGGCGATGGTGCAGGACATGACCCGCCAGCGCGAATTCCGTCTGCACAAATATCAGGACGTCCCAGCCCCCTTCGACAAGCGCCTGCAGGCCTTGCAGGACACTGGCAACACCGCGCGCCTGTACCGCGGCGTGGAGGCCTGCAAGATCGCACTCAGCGAGCTCGACCAGCATCAGGCCGCCCTGGACTTCATCGAGCGCGGCTTGCGCGTGGACGTGCAGGCCGACGCGCTGGTTGCGTCTGCTTCCAACTATCTTGGGGAACTGGAAGCACTGCTGGCGCAGGTGCGTGCCGACATGGCTGCCGCACCGGCCACGGTGTTCCTGACCGGTGGCATGTCGCGCGCCGGCTATATCCGCGACACCGTGGCTGCGGCGTTCCCGGAATCGCGGCTGGTGCATGGCGACCCCTCCTTCGGCGTGGTCCAGGGCCTGGCGTGGGCGGCCGCGCAGGGCCCCCGTCCGTCGGACGGTTAACACACCGGGCGGCTCACCCTCTATAATGCGCGGTTGCTGCTCGACGCCCCGCCGTCTTGTCTGCATGGCACGCCCGCCGTGTCACCGCGATTGCGCACCGAACGCCATCGCACTCTCGACACCGCTTCTGCGCGCGCCACCCTAGCCGCACGCGGTGTCACCGCACTTCCCCGCTACAGGAGGCCACATGGCACGTCCCGCGACCAAGCAGAAATCCCAGCCCAGCATCGCTCGCAGCGAAGGCAAGTCGCAGCCGCTCAGTCGTGAGCGCATCGCTGCCGACATTGCCGCGTTCCGCAAGACCGGCGGCCGGATCGAAGTGCTCACCACCAACTTCGGCCCCGCGCGCAACGACGGCGACAAGATCGCTTGAGCCAGCTAGCAGCACTGCGCATGGCCGCCAGGCGGGTGTGAAGTCGAAATACCCGCCGATTGCACTGGCCACCGCATCACAAATGTCGTTCGTCACTGTTGCGTATTGCCGCTAGGTTGTACCGACGTGCCACCGCAAGGTGGCACGTCTGTTTTAGGCGTTGGAACGATGGCTCACACGGAGTGAGCAGCCAGTTGCGCGGCGCGGACGTCACGCAGCACGCGTGATCGATGCCGATTCCAAGCACCGCCGGCCTGGCGGCTGCGCACTCGCCGTGTCAGCTGCGCCTCCTTGGCTCGCCCGGCAGCGACCACGTCGCCGCTGACCGATTTGAGTTGCAGGCGCGCCAGATCGACCTGGCCCACATCCACCGATGCGCTCACCGCATCCACCTGCAGCAATGCACCGCGCGGCACCCGCAACTCCAGTTTGGCACCCTTGCTGTTGCGGCTGTTGCGCGGGTAGATCACCTCGAATTGCAGCCGGTTGGCGCTTTCGTCCACCTGCAGGCGCTGGCCGTCGCCCAGGCTGCCGGTCAATTCGCGATCCCAGCCGCGCACGCGGATGCTGCCGGCGATGTTCTCCAACTCCACGCGTGCGCCGCGCGCCAACGGATGACTCTGCTTGACCGCGCTTTGCGCCGCTGCGGGTGCAGCGCAGAACGCGGCCCGCAGCAACACGGAAAGATGGGCATGGCGCATGGAATGGCTCCTCAGATTGGAAAGGACGCCTCGCCTTCTCATGCAAGGCGGGTCAATTGCGGCCGCTTGGCGTAGGTGCGTTGCAGCTGCGACAACGGAAATGCCGAGCGCGGGGTCTGTGCGATGGCGGTGTGGATGGCCTGCGCGCTGCGATCCAGCTCATCGAGTGCCGGCAGCAGATCGGCGGGCACCTGCTTTACCGGCACCTCGGCCATGGCCTGCTGGTAATGCCCAGACATGACTGGCGCCTGCGCCACCAGTGCCGACTGCGTTGCGAGCGGCTGCGCCTGCCGATCGATCCCGGGTGCGATGGCAACCACTGCCGCTGCAGCAGCCAGCGCCAGCCCCGCTGCCGGCAGCAACCAGGCGCGCCGGTGGGTTGGCGTCAACGCCACCACGCTGGAGCGCGCCGTCAATGCCGGCGCAATGCGCTCCCACACTTGCGCCGGTGGCTGGCGTTGCGGCGACAGTGCCTGCACCTGCGCGAGCAGAGCGCTGTCGTCTTCCTGCTCGCGATCGTGCCGTGTGTGATTCATGCGGTTTCTCCAAGCCGCGCGCGCAGCAACCGCGTGCGCGATGCAGGGGTGCCTTGGAAGCGCCGACCGCCATCTGCAATTGCTCGGCAATTTCATGATGTTTCCAGCCTTCGATGTCGTGCAGCACCAGCACGGCGCGCGCACGCGGCGGCAGCATTTCCAGTGCGCGCTCCAGATCCATGTGGATCGACTGGCAGCCACTGGCGCCGGCAATTGCCGCGGGCATGTCGCCATCGGCAGCGTCGACGACGTGCTCGCTGGATGCAGAGCACGCACGGAAGTCCATCAGTGAGGGTTGACGGCCAGACGGTGCAGCCAGGTGCCCAGCATGCTTTGAAAAACCGAACTGCGGCAATGCCTTCCACGCCGCAACGCCTGAGGTCTGCGCTGCAGGCACATTGCACCGATTTGCGGCACTCCGTCACGCGGCGTCCAGGGCGATGTGTTGCTGACGACGTCGCGCCGGTTCCTGACGCGCGGCGACCGTGCGGCCCAGCGCATCGCGCACTGCCACGGCGTACCGTGCGCACGGAAGACCACGCCAACCTGATCCACCACCACGCGCCCGCACACTTGCGCGCTCTGATCGCAGGCAAAACACCGCATTGCCTGCCTTCGCAGATGAGCGCGCATTCACCCTGCGCACCTACAGCGCAGCGGCCGCCCCGTTACAATGAATGTCCCCTTCGACTCTGCATGATGTGATGTCCGCGTCCGATGCGTTGCCCGCCATGATCCGCAGCCTGCTGCCCCATTGGAACCCGGAATGGCTGGCCGTTGCGGTGCCGACGGTCAAGATCGTGTTGATCCTGGCCATTGCCGCGTTGGCACGACTGCTGCTCCGGCAACTGCTGCGGCGCTTGTGTACGCGTTACAGCGTGCCCGCCGAAATGACGATCGGCATTCGCCGCGTCGGCAGCTTCATCATTTCGGTCAGCGCCTTGTTGATGGCGCTCCGGGTCATCGGCGTCAGAGCAGACACCTTGTGGACCGCATTCACGGGGTTTGCAGCCGTCGGCGCCGTCGCGTTCTTCGCTGCATGGAGTGTGCTATCCAATATCTTCTGCACGTTCCTGATCATCACCACGCGCCCGTTTCGGCTGCACGATCACATCGAGTTGCTCGAAGGTGGCGACAAGCCGGGCCTGAAAGGCCGCGTGATCGATATCAATGTGATCTACACCACGCTGGAAGAAACCGGCGACCACGCTGGCAGCGTCTTACAGGTCCCTAATAGTCTGTTTTTCCAGCGCACGACGCGTCGCTGGCGCGAGACCAGCAGCTTCAACGCCAATTAGGCGCAGCCGACAAGGCGCTGGCGACACTTGTGGGTTCACCGCTGGCGAAGCGTAATGATGGTGACGCAGGCACGCTGTGATGCATGTGCACACCGCAGACACCGCTGCGACGCCGGCTGGGATGGCGATGCCGCTTTCGTTCAGACGCGCAGCACTGCGCAACGCGCCTTGGCACCCGCGCAGACACCTGACCGCTCAACGCAGCTGACTGTCCTTGCTGCCGCGCCGGTTGTACCCACCTTGCGCCGCCTGTTCCAGGTCGTGCGCTTCCTGGCAGTTCACGCACAGATGCACGCCGGGCACGGCCTTGCGGCGCGCCTCGGGAATCGGTGCCTCGCAGTCCTCGCAGTGCGTCAGGCTCGGGCCTTGGTGCAGCTGGCTACGCGCACGCTTGATCGCATCGTCGACGGTGGCGTCGATCTGGTCCTGCACCGCCCCATCACCCGCCCATCCGGTCGCCATGATTGCCACACCTCACTGGTCAGGGAATGGATATGGTCATTGGCGCAGGCAAATCCAAGCCGCACGTGCACAGTACGCTCAAACCGGGTGCTCTAGCATTCAAGCCACTGTCAGCTGCCGGTACTTACGGCAGCTGACCAGGCTCTCAGTCATCCGCACTCTCGAGGATTCTGCAATGGAACAACCCGTCCACCCGTTCTCAGAACTGTTCGCCCAGTTGGGCTTGCCCTCCGACGAAGCCAGCATCCGCGACTTCATCGCCGAGCACTCGCCGCTGCCGGGCGAGATGCGCCTGGAAGAGGCGCCTTTCTGGACGCCTGCGCAGTCCCAGCTATTGCGTGAAGAACGCCTCGACGATGCCGACTGGATCGTGACCATCGATCAGCTCAACATCGCCCTGCATACCACTGCCGACACTACCGGCGTCTGAGTGCAACGTCTGGATTGCGCGCGGCTCACGCTTGAGATCGTCTGCAGCTGACGTGCTTGTCGTGCTGATTTACGCAACAAAAAAGAGCGGCCACTGGCCGCTCTTTCCATGACGGGTGATGCAGGCCGGCAACGCTGCGCCTGCCTGCACGCTGCGCGTCAGGTGACTTTCTTGGCAATCGTCATGCCCAGCACGAACAGGACGATGGCAATGATGATGCCGGCCCAGAACAGGAACTTGGCAATCCCCATCGCTGCGCCTGCCATGCCGCCAAAGCCCAGCGCACCGGCAATCAACCCGATGATGGCAAAAATAATCGCCCACTTGATCATGATGTTGTCTCCTAATCGGCACCGTGCCGTTGTTCGATCGTGTGCTTGCGACGCAACGCCGCAAAACATGCGCTGCACGCTACCCATCCGGATGTGCCGCATTCGTGAATACGCCTGACACACGCTGCAACACGTGCGTTGCGTTCAGCAGGCCAGGGCCGCGGCAACATGCAGACATACGCTGTGTGGAGAAGTCATCAACGATCGACACCGCGCTGTCCATCACCTACCGAAAACTGGAACTCCCTGCTCGCGTAGCGTCGGGCAATACCTTATCCATCGAAACGCCACTGCAGAAGATCTCGCGTTTGCGATGCATCGACGCGCAGCACCCAGGCGCGATCGGCCACATATTCGCGGCCTTGCGCCCACCGATTCGCCAGCAGGTGGTGCATCGGCGATCATGCATGCTTCGCCGCGACCGATCGCCATGGACACTCTTCGTTACCTCACCGGCTATCCGCCTGCCGTTCTGGATCAGGTGCGCGAACTGATCGCACAGGACAAACTTGCCAGCGTGCTGGCACGGCGTTATCCGGACCGGCACGCCATCCGCACCGACCGCCATCTCTACGAGTACGTCAAGGCAACGAAGGAGCGCTACATGCGCTCATCGCCCACCTTGCACAAGGCGATGTACGACAACCATCTGCAGGTGGTGAAGCATGCGCTGGGCACGCATACGGCGATTTCGCGCGTGCACGGCGGCCGCTTGAAGGCCAGCCGCGAGATCCGCATCGCATCGGTGTTTCGCGACGCGCCGGAACCATTCCTGCAGATGATCGTGGCGCACGAACTGGCGCATCTGAAAGAAGCCGATCACAACAAGGCCTTCTACCAGCTCTGCAACCACATGACCCCGGACTACCACCAGCTGGAGTTCGACCTGCGCCTGTATCTGACCCAGCTGGCCCTGTCCGCCGACAGCTGATCGCGCAGCGCCCGGTCGAGGCCAAGCGGCAAAAAAAGACGACCGCGCTCACCGCCATGCGGGGCGCCGCCGGCGCTTGGTGCGGCACGTATCACTCGTACACTGCGGTTCCTCAGCGCCGTCTGCACCCTGCTGACCGCCGCTCGCCACGTACGTCAGCCGCGCTTAGGATGCGTGCATGCAGCCATCCTCTCTTGCCGACCTCACCCGCGCCGCCCAAGGCGGGCACCCCGCCGCGATCAACGCGCTGGCCCAGGCGCTGGTGCGTGCCGGCCAGCCCGAAGAAGCAGTGGCCTGGTATTCGCGCAGCGCGGCTGCAGGCGATGCGCTGGCGCAGGTCGAAATGGGCCGCATGCGCGCCTATGGGGTCGGCTGCGAGGTGGACGTCGGCCAGGCGCGTGTGCAGTGGGAGCAGGCCGAGCGGCAGGGCGCAGTGGCTGCGCAGTACCTGCTGGCAACCCTGGCGGTTGGAGAGCAACCGCCGACGCTGGACGCTGTGGCGTTCAATCGGCTGCAGGCGGCAGCAGTTGCCGACTACCCGCCTGCGCTGCGCGCCATCGCGATCCAGCATGGGCGGGTGGCGCATCCGGATCGGCAACGGCAGTGCGTCGCCCTGCTCGAACGCGCTGCGGCAGCCGGTGATGCCATGTCTGCCGCACTATTGGCCGAGCGCCTGCTGCGCGGCGAAGGCGTGCCGGCCCAACCCGAGGCCGCCGCGCAGTTGTTTCGGCAGCTGCAGACAGTGGGCCTGACCGCGCCGCCCGAGGTGCGCATTGCACCGCCAGACCCGCCAGGCGACCCTGCCGATCACCGCATCGATTTCGCGCCTCGCAACGCCCCGGTTCGGCGCCACGCCACACCGCACATCGAAGAACGCACGGGCGTGCTGTCGGCAGACGAATGCCGCCTGTTGATGCTGGTGGCGCGGCCGCATCTGCGTGCCTCCCAGGTGATTGACCCCAACGATGCCAGCACGCAGCGCGCGCCGGTCCGCACCAGCCGTGGCGCGACGCTTGATCCGATCATCGAAGACTTCGCCGCACGTGCAGCGCAGGCGCGGCTGGCCGCCTGTGCGCAGCTGCCGTTGGCCCACGCAGAGCCGCTTTCGGTGCTGTGCTATGCGCCCGGCGAGCAGTACCGCGCACACCGCGACTATCTGCCGCCCGGCACGATCGCCGCCGACCGCCCCGCTGCCGGCAACCGCCAACGCACCGTCTGCGTCTATCTAAACGACGTCGTTACCGGCGGCGCAACCGACTTTCCGCTGGCCGGTGTTCGCGTGCAGCCGCGCGCCGGCGCGCTGGTGTGCTTCGACAACCTGCATGCCGATGGCCGCCCCGATGCCGCTTCGCTGCACGCGGGCCTGCCGGTGACGGACGGCAGTAAATGGTTGGGAACGCTGTGGTTTCGGCAGCAGCGCTATCGGGATTGGTGAACAGATTCATGCACAACCCCCTGCCGGCGTGGTTTAAAATGTTGCAGCGCGACGTGATCGGACAGGGTCTGCAAACGGCGCGTTTTTTGTTTCCCACTGCACGGGTCCAGACCCGGCCTCAGGGAAGGCACATCACGCAGCCCAGCGGAGCCTTCGATGCTTTTCGAAACCCTCGATACCACCGGCCACGAGCAGGTGATTTTCTGTCACAACCGCGACGCCGGGCTCAAGGCCATCATCGCCTTGCACAGCACGCGTCTTGGGCCAGCGTTGGGCGGCGTGCGCATGCGCCCCTACCCCAACAGCGAGGCGGCGCTCAACGACGCGCTGCGCTTGAGCCGCACCATGACCTACAAGAACGCCCTGGCCGGCCTGAATGTCGGCGGCGGCAAGGCGGTGATCATCGGCGACCCCAAGACCGACAAGAGCGAGGCGCTGTTCCGCGCCTTCGGGCGGTTTGTCGACACCCTGGGCGGGCGCTACATCACCTCCGAGGATGTGGGCACCGACGTCAACGACATGGAACAGATCTACCTGGAGAGCGAGTACGTCACCGGCGTGCACCAGGTGCATCGCGGCTCCGGCGACCCGGCACCGTTCACCGCCTATGGCGCGTTGCAGGCCTTGATGGCCGCGCTCAATCGCAAGCTCGGGCACGAAGAAGTCGGCAAGGCCAGCATCGCGATCCAGGGCCTGGGCCACATCGGCATGGAGCTGGTGAAGCTGCTCAAGGAACGCGGCGCGAAACTCTACGTGGCCGATCTGAACCAGGCACTGGTGGACCGCGCGGTGGCCGAATACGGCGCAGAAGCGGTGCGCCCGGATGATATCCATCAGGTGGCGGCCGACGTGTTCGCCCCCTGCGCGCTGGAAGGCGCCATCAATGAAAACACCCTGCCGCAGCTCAAGGCCAAGATCATCTGCGGCACGGCCAACAACCAGCTCGCCAGCGCCGCCATCGGCGAAGAGCTGCATCGGCGCGGCATCCTGTATGCGCCCGATTACGTGGTCAATGCCGGCGGGGTGATGAATGTGTCGCTGGAGATCGATGGCTACAACCGCGAACGCGCAATGCGGCTGATCCGCAGCATCTATCACAACCTGGAAAAGGTGTTCGACCTGTCCACCCAGCTGGGCGTCTCGCCGCAGCAGGCGGCCGATCAGATTGCCGAAGCGCGCATCGAAGCCATCAGCAAGCTCAAACTGCCGCTGGGCCGCACTGCACCGCGCTTTCTGCACAAGCTGCGCGGCGAGTGAAGCCGCTGTCCAGGCGCGTTGCCTGGACAGGGAAAACCTGCATCAAACAGGCAAGGCGCCGATCAGAAATCGGCGCTGTAACGCAGGCTCAGCGCGCGCTCGTCGCCGCGCTCGCCCACCCGCTGGTCGTAGCCGAAACGCAGCTGGCCCTGCTGGCCCAACGGTGCCGCGGCAGTGAACCCGAACAGCCCCCCCGACCGTGCCGGCTGCATGCCACGCAGCGGCGCCCAAGCATCCACGCCGGTGAAGCTGGCGTCCAGCATCAAACCTTCGCTGCTCAGCGCCTGCTGCCACTCGGCATAACTGCCCAACTGGATGCCGCGCCAGCGATACGCCGAACGCACACCGGCCAGCGCCTGCGTGCGCGACGACGTGCTTGCATTGGCACGCAAGCCGAAGCCATCGCCACCGCTTTCGCGGAAAACATCGCTGCGCAAGCGCACGTAATCCAGGCCCATATATGGCGTCAGGCTTGCGTGCGCACCGCCCCAGCGATAGCCGGTTTCCAGATTGCCGCTGAGGTAACTGCCGCTGTAGTCGCTGAAGGGCGCTGCTGCGGTCTTCGCCCAGTTGCAGGGTGCGCTCGATCTGCCGGTTGACGGTGCCCAAGCCCACCTGGCCCAGCGTGTATGCGGCACCCAACCTCGTGCCCCAGTACAGCTGCGCCTGCACCTGACAATCGCGCCCGCGCGCACCGTCCAGCTCGCACAGGCTGCTGGAGCGCGTTTCGCCGAATGCAAACCCGGTAACTGCACCGGAGGCCAGGCGCAGATCGTTGCCCATCATCCAGCCGGAAGTGGCAAAGCCCGACGTGGTCGCACCGCCCTCGCCCGGCCCGCCAAGCGCGCGCTGCCAGTTGCCCAGCAGCCGCGGTTGCTGCGACACGCCATCGAAATGCGACGCCAGCGCGCGGCGGCCCAGATCGATGGTGTCGAAGGTCATCGCGGCAGATTCGGCATGCGCACGACCGGACAGGCTGCGCAGCGAATCGGCTGCCGCCTTTGCGGTCGGCGATTGCTGCAAGGCCGCCGCCGCGCGAATGAAGCCGCCGCTGATCGCGCCATTACCCTGGAACTGTTGCGCATCCACCTGCTGGAACGCCTGCTCGACCCGGATTGCCGATTCCATCGATACGGTGCCGATCGCGCCCAACGAGGCGGCGACCGCGGTGACATCCATGCGTTGCAGCGAGACATACGCAGTGTTGGCGTCGTAGCTGCGCGTGGCGGTCAGAAAGGTCACTGCCGGCCCGCTGCTCAGCGTATCGAACGTCCCTTGCAGGCCGTTGGTCGCTTGCAGGACTGCGTAGGCGGTGGTGTTGACGACGTAATCGCGCCGCCCAAGCAATTGCAGGTCGCCTGCAATGGTCGCGGTGCCCGCAACGTTCAAACGGTCGCCAACGTTCACTGCCAGGCGTCCGTTGCTGGCTTGGGTGTAATTGCCGGTAATGGACGCCGTTGCGCCATTGACCTGCAGCGTGCCGGCGTTATCGACCTGCCTGCCGAGGGTGCCAGCACCGACCAGACTCGCCCCATTGGCGATGCTCACACGCGCACTCTGCAGGCTGGCGGTCTGCAAGGTGCCGCCGAGCACCTGGGTCTCGCCGGTAAAGCTATTGGCGTTACTGCTCAGGAGCAGCGTGCCGGTACCACGCTTGGTCAGGCCGCCAGTGCCACTGATGTCGTTGGCCCAGGTCGAACGCAAGGTCGTGACGTCGACATCCACTGTGCCCCAATCGAAACGCGCCGGCCCCAGCACCGCCTTGCCCACATTGAGCAAGCCATAGCCGAATGTCGCATCGACCCCCGCAGCCCCCAGATCGGTGGCGGTGCCCAGCAAGGTCTGGCGCACCAGATCATTGTTGAAATAGGGAAATGCCTGCCACACCAACGCCGCAGCGCCGGACACCAGCGGCGCCGCGAATGAGGTGCCGCTGTCATAGAAGTAACCGATGTTGCTGGCCGTGGCATCGGGGTCGATGAACAGCGAGGTGCCCGGCGCAACCAGGCAATAGCGCATCGCCACGCCGCAGGCATTGGAAACCGCCGCAGGCGGTCAACGCAACGGCCAGCGCCGAGGCCAGGACGGTCCTGGCGACGTCTTTCCTCTTCATCCGTGTGGTCCCCGAACCCATTCCATGGATAGGGCCCGATCGGGCCCGAATAACGCTTTGCTTACTTTAAGCGCAAAGCGCGCGCAGGGACGCCATGCGCTGGCGCAGGGCAGCCATCAGGCAGATAATCGTTTCACTTTAAACGGTATCTGCTCATGTCCGACATCGTCATCGTTGCTGCAAAACGTACTGCCATCGGCTCGTTCCTCGGCCAATTCAACGGAGTGCCGGCGCCGACACTCGCTGCCGCCGCGATCGAAGGCGCGCTCGCGCAATCGGGCATCGCGCCGGCCGATGTGTCCGAAGTCATCGTCGGCTGCGTGCTGCCGGCCAATCTCGGCCAGGCGCCGGCGCGTCAGGCCGCGATCGCCGCAGGCATTCCCAACTCGACCGGCGCCACCACCATCAACAAGGTGTGCGGCTCGGGCATGAAGGCGATCATGTTCGGCCACGACCTGATCAAGGCCGGCTCGGCCAGCATCGTGGTGGCCGGCGGCATGGAGTCGATGAGCAATGCGCCGCATCTGTTGCCCAACTCGCGCACCGGCAACCGCTACGGCAACTTCCAGGCGGTCGATCACATGGCCTGGGATGGCCTGACCAACCCGTACGACGGCCAGGCCATGGGCGTGTTCGGCGAGGCCACGGCGGAAAAGTTCGGCTTCAGCCGCGCCGATCAGGACGCCTTCGCCATCGCCTCGGTGGAACGCGCGCAGGCCGCGCAGCGCAGTGGCGCATTCGCCGATGAAATCGTCCCGTTCACGGTGACCACGCGCAAGGGCGCGGTCGTCGTCGACAGCGACGAGCAGCCGGGCAAATCCGATGTGGCCAAGATCCCGACGCTGAAGCCGGCCTTCAAGAAGGACGGCACCGTCACTGCCGCCAGTTCGTCGAGCATTTCCGACGGCGCGGCGATCACCGTGCTGATGCGCGCAGACGATGCCCAACGCCGCGGCGTGACGCCGTTGGCACGCATCGTCGGCCACGTCACTCACTCTCAGGAGCCCGAATGGTTCACCACCGCACCGGTATCGGCGATCCAGTCGCTGGTCGGCAAGATCGGCTGGCAGTTGGACGAGGTGGACCTGTTTGAAATCAATGAAGCCTTCGCCGTGGTGCCGATGGTGCCGATCAAGGAACTGGGCATCGCGCACGACAAGGTCAACGTGCACGGTGGCGCCTGCGCCTTGGGTCATCCCCTCGGCGCTTCCGGTGCGCGGCTGGTAGTGACATTGGTGAACGCGTTGCGCAGCCGCGGAGGCAAGCGCGGGGTCGCGACGCTGTGCATCGGTGGCGGCGAGGCGACCGCTATCGCTATCGAATTGATTTAATTGTTTTTAACGTCGATTTTGCAAAGCTGAATGCGCGTACGCTTGACACTAGTCTTGTGGCCGTCATCATGTCGGGGGCGCGCAATAGCGCGTTGCCTAATCTAACGACGAGGATTGAAACAATGACCATCAACAAGCTGCTGATCGCAATGGCGCTGGGCCTGGCCCTGACCGCTTGCTCGAAGCCGGAACAGGCTCAGGACGCTGCTGCTTCGGCTAACGAAGCTGCTGCCGACGCTCAGACCGCTGCCGACCAGGCTGCTGCCTCGGGCTCGCAGTCGGCTGACGCCGCTCAGGCTGCTGCCAACACCGCTGCTGCTTCGGCTGACACCGCTGCTGACGCTGCCCAGGCTGCTTCCGGCGCCGCGACCGACGCTGCTGCTGAGCAGGCTGCCGACGCTGCCAAGACGGCTGAAAACACCGCCGAAGCTGCTAAGGACACCGCCGAAGAAGCCAAGAAGTAATTACTTCTTGACTCCAAGCGAGTTCGGAAAAAGCCGCTGGTCTCCAGCGGCTTTTTCTTTGCCTTCGATTCGGGCGCTGCCCCTCGCAGCTGCCGACAACACCCTTGGCAAGACCAAAGACGGCGCCTGTCCACCCGGCGGCTGAATGGCCGGCCGCGCATTGACGCAGGCTGCATCGGCCCATGCATAAGCTCCGCCTTCCAACACCGGAACAGGAACAGGACCACCCATGAAGACGATCCGCATGCTGGCATTGAGCGCCATCGCCGCACTTTCCCTTGCCGCCTGTCAGGGCCCGGATGCCGAGCAGGCACGCCGCGATGCCGCTTCCGCCGCCAGGCACGCCGCCGCCGCAACCGAACAAGCCGCCGACCGCGCCGCCGTGCAGGCCAAGGCCGCAACCGCCGATGCCCGCGTTGCCGCACGCGAACTGGCCGCAGACGCCAGCCGCGCGACTGCCAACGCCGCCGATGCCACCGCCGACAAGACCCGCGAAATGGCCAACAAGGCCGAACAGAACGCCGACAAGCACGACGCCGAGCACCCGCAGCACTGAGTCGACACACCTGCTAAAGCATCCCGCAACGCGCCGGCCACACGCCGGCGCGTTCGCATCTGCCGGCCGCCGGCTCGTGTTGTCGAGCCCGGCAGGCTAGCATTCGCACATGCCCTCTTCCTTTACCGCGCGCCGCCGCAACCAGCTGGCGCTGGTTTTCTCTGCCCTGATCTTTGTCGCCATCGGGATCGGCATCTTCGTCGGCGCCCGGCGCTCGCTTGCCGATGCCGCACTGGTCTCGCACACGCATGAGGTGATCGGCCGGGTCGACGAAATCCAGGCGCGCGTGCTGGACGCCGAGTCGGCGCAGCGCGGCTTCCTGCTCACCGGTAACGACGCTTACCTGCTGGACTACCAGACCAGTGTCGAACGTCTGCCGATCCTGCTCGACAACCTGCGCCGCCTGATCGTCGACAACCCCGCGCAGGAGCAGCGTCTTGCGCAGCTGCAACGGCTGGTGGAAACGCGCCTGCAGCAGATTCAGCAGGTGCTCGACATCTATGCCCAACGTGGGCTGGAGCCGGCCCGCGCCACCATCCGGCAGAGCGCCCTCCGCACCACCAGCGCGATCCGCGAACAGGCGTTGAGCATGGTGCAGCGCGAACAGGAGCTGCTGGCGCAACGCGCTGAAAGCAGCCGCCACAGCGCCAACCTGTTGCTTGCGCTCGCACTGGCCGGCATTCCGTTCGGGCTGGTGGTGGTGGGCATGGTCTATGCGCTGTTGATGCGCGAACTGCGCCACCGCGGGCAAGCCGAACGGCTGGCCGCGCAGGCCAACCGCGAGTTGGGCGACAGCATCGGCGCGCTGCAACGCAGTACCGCCGATCTCAATCTGCTCAGCCGCTACACCGGCCTGCTGCAGAGCTGCATCAGCGCCGAAGAAGCATTGCTGGTGAGCAGCCGCACCCTGGCCAGCTTGCTGCCGGGCGTGGCCGGCAGCGTGTACCTGCTGCGTGCCTCGCAGGACCGTGCCGAGGCCATCAGCCACTGGGGCGAGCCGCTGGTGCAAAGCGCACCGCACCTGCTGCCGGAACACTGCTGGGCGCTGCGCCGCGGCCAGCCGCACATCATCGAAGACCTGGGCCGGGATGCGCTGTGCGCGCATATCGAAGAACCCGCGCCCGGTACGTACGTCACCACGGCATGCCTGCCGATGTCGGCGCAAGGCACCCAGCTTGGTTTTCTGTTTCTGTCCTGCCCCGGCACTGGGCCGATGCCGCGATTGGAGATTGCCGAGGCAGCGGCCGAGCAGTTGTCGCTGGCGCTGAGCAACCTGCGCCTGCGCGAATCGCTGCGCCGGCAATCGATCCGCGATGCGTTGACCGGTCTGTATAACCGCCGCTATCTGGAAGAATCGCTCAGCCACGAGCTGGCGCGTTGCGCGCGGCGCGGCCTGCCGTTGTCGGTCTTGATGCTGGACGTGGACCATTTCAAACAGTTCAACGACAGCCAGGGCCATGCCGGCGGCGACCTGTTGCTGGCGGCGGTGGGCGAATTGCTGCTGACCCGTCTGCGTGCCGAAGACGTGGCCTGCCGCTATGGCGGCGAAGAATTCACCGTGATCCTGCCCGAGGCCGACGGCGAAGAAGCGCTGCGGGTCGCCGAGCAGATCCGCGGCCATATCGCCGCGCTGGCGGTCAGCGACGGTGCGCGCTCGCTGCCGAAGGTGACTGCTTCGATCGGCGTGGCCAGCTTCCCGGCCGATGGCGAACAGGGCGCCAGCCTGATCCAGAAAGCCGATGCAGCGCTGTATCGCGCCAAGCACGCCGGGCGTAATCGGATCGAGCGACATGGGGCTGGCGCGGGCGCAGTGGACTGAGCACGCATACCGTCCATCGCGGATTGCGGAGTTCGTCACACAAAAGATCCAGTCGCGCGGCGATAGTCGGCCTCGACCCCTAAAGCGAGGCAGTCCGATGTCGATGTGGCGCGATCAAGGTCCCAACAAGAAAGACGGCGTTCCGGCAGCACCCGAGGTCCCCGCTGCCGATGGCCGGTTGTTCACTGCCGAGGCCAGCCCGGCGCCGCCGGTGCCCGCCCCTGCCCCGTCCAGCACCACGCCGGCCGCAGCGGCCCCGCAGCGCAGCAGCGAGGCGAAAGAGTCGCTGATCGCCGCCGACATCAGCATCGAAGGCAAGATTGAAGGCGCCGGCCATGTGCGTCTGGCCGGCCGCTTCAAGGGCGATGTCAACGTCAAGGGCGACCTGACCATCGAACGCGGCGCCAAGCTCAATGGCGGCGTGCGCGCCAACAAGGTGATCATCGCCGGCGAGCTGGAAGGCAATATCGAATCGGCCGCGCAAGTCGAACTGCAGACCTCCGGCGTGCTGGTGGGCGACGTCAAGGCCGGCAGTCTCACGGTGGCATCGGGTGCGCGCATGCGCGGCCAGGCCGATTTCGGCTGGGGCGATGAGGGCGGCAAGCCGGCCACTGCCAGCAAGCCGGTGATCAGCGGAGACAGCGACGCCACATGAGTGCGCCCCGCCCGGGCACGCCCGGCGCCACGCGCAGCTGCCCGCATTGCAAGGCAACGATCCTGGAAAGCGCCAGCGTTTGCCCTGCCTGCAAGCACCACCTGCGCTTCGATTCGGCAGCGGTGCAACACGCGCAGCCGGCGCCGATCGTGCCGCTCAAGGTCGACGGCACCATCCGCCACCCGGCCGATGGCGATCCATGGGAATACACCGTGGTGGTGGTGGTGCGTAACGGCAAAGGCGAAGAGATC
Source organism: Xanthomonas nasturtii (assembly GCF_001660815.1). Classification (GTDB taxonomy): domain Bacteria; phylum Pseudomonadota; class Gammaproteobacteria; order Xanthomonadales; family Xanthomonadaceae; genus Xanthomonas; species Xanthomonas nasturtii. The sequence continues at coordinate 15,846 of NZ_LYMI01000016.1, read as the reverse complement.
CGCCGCCACGTGGTCGATGTCGGCGCGATGCAGGGCGGCGAAGAACGCGGCTTCACCCTGGCAGTGGAAGCCACTGCGGTGCGCTCGCCTGGGCGGCGTACGCGGCATTAGGTGGTGGTGGGTTGGACGGGATTCGGGATTCGGGATTGGGGATTCGCGCGGATTAGTTGGTCTGCAGCTTGCCCAGATATCTGCTTGCCGGGTGTTACCGGCTGTTTCCGATGGGAAGCAAGTCTCCCGCTGGCTTGAAGGCGCTGCGCGTGGCAGGTGCAGCGCTCCGTCAATCCGCGTGTAGCGCGCGCGCACGATCTGCAACGGCAGCCGATTAGCACGTGCCGCACGCACGCGCCGATGCACGCCATTCCCATTCTCAGGATCTGCACACCGGCTTGCTCAGAGTTGCCACATGCGCAACGGCAACGACGACACCTCTCACACACGCGGCGACCTGGTGGTGCTTGGGCCTGAGGGCCTGTACTGCCCGCAGGGCGACTTCCATATCGACCCGTGGCGGCCGGTGCCGCGTGCGGTGATCACCCATGGGCACGGCGACCACGCCCGCGGCGGTATGGGCGAATACCACTGCACGCACGAAAGCCTGTCGATCCTGCAATGGCGCCTGGGCGAGCAGGTCTATCACACGCACGCCGACGGCGAAGCGTTCCAGCTTGGGCGTGCGCGCGTGTCGCTGCATCCGGCCGGCCACGTGCTGGGGTCGGCGCAGGTGCGCATCGAAGTGGATGGCGAAGTCTGGGTGGCCTCCGGCGATTACAAGCGCCAGCCCGACCCCACCTGCAAGCCATTCGAAGTGGTGCCGTGCGACACCTTCATCACCGAGGCGACCTTCGGCCTGCCGGTCTATCGCTGGCCGGACACCGCAGACGTCGCTGCTGATATTTCCGCCTGGCGCCGCGAATGCGCCGAGCGCGGCGAAGCGGCCATTCTGTACTGCTATGCCCTGGGCAAGGCGCAACGCGTGCTGGCCGAATTGCGCGCCTGGGAAACGCAGCCGGCACTGCTGCACGGGGCAGTCGCGGTGGGCGTGGAGGTCTATCGGCAGGCCGGCATCCCGATGCTGGAAACGCAACCGGTCAGCGAGCATGCGCGCGGCGCCGACTATGCCGGGCAGTTGGTCATCGCACCGCCATCGGCGGCCGGTAGCGCCTGGATCCGCCGGTTCCGCAGCGCGCAACAGGGCTTCGCGTCCGGTTGGATGCGCATCCGCGGCAATCGCCGGCGGCGCAATTACGACCGTGGCTTCGTCGTCTCCGACCACGCCGACTGGCCGGACCTGCTGCGCACCATCGAAGACACCGGCGCGCAACGCGTGATCGCCACCCATGGCAATACCGATGCGTTGATCCAGCATCTGCGGGAACGCGGCGTCGCAGCGGAAGCCTTCCGCACCGACTTCGGAGCCGAGGAATGAACCCGTTGCCCGCACGCCGTTATGTCCGCGCGCGCCCGCGCAGTCGCTTGAGCGGTGCGCTCGTTTTCCGCCGCCATGCACTGGCGTTTTGCGTGCATCGCAACGCACCGGCAGCCACCATCGGCCCGCCGCGGCTGCAGCGGCGCCCACGCGTGCTCGCTGCATTTACCCGCCGCGCACTGCAGCTGCGTGCAGCCGGCAAGTGCACAACGCCGCAGGCGCTGCAGTGAAGCGCTTCGCCGCGTTGTACCGCACCCTGGACCGCAGCACCGGCACGCTCGACAAGCGCGCCGCGCTGGTGGCGTATTTCCGCGATGCGCCGGCGCTGGATGCGGCCTGGGCGCTGTATCTGCTCGCCGGTGGCAAGGTGGCCAGCGCGCGCATGCGTATCGCCAGCAGCGGCGAACTGCGTGAGTGGATTACCGCCGCCGGCATTGCCGATTGGCTGGTGGCCGACAGCTACGACCATGTCGGCGATCTGGCCGAAACCTTGGCCTTGCTGCTGGACGACCCGCTCACCGAAGCGGCCGATCTGCCATTGGCCGAGTGGATCGAACAGCGCCTGTTACCGATCGCAAATCAAGATGTCGCTGTGCGCCAGGCCTGCATCGTGCAGGCCTGGCGCAGCCTGGCCTTCGACCAGCGCCTGGTGTTCAACAAGCTGCTCACCGGCGCGTTGCGGGTCGGCGTGTCGCAGCGGCTCGTGCAGCAGGCGCTGGCCGAGTTGTCGGGCGTGGATATCGCGCGCATCGCGCAGCGCATGCTCGGCAGTTGGCGGCCGCATCCGACCTATCTGGCGCAGTTGTTGACCCACGAAGAACTGCCCGGCGATCGCCAGCAGCCCTACCCGTTCTTCCTCGCCTCGCCGCTGGAAGCCGAGGTGCAGACGCTGGGCGCCCTCGGCGACTGGCTGCTGGAATGGAAATGGGACGGCATTCGCCTGCAGCTGATTCGCCGCGCGGGCGAGGCGGCGCTGTGGTCGCGCGGCGAAGAACGCCTGGATGGCCGCTTTCCCGAGATCGAACACGCCGCGCTGCAGTTGCCGGACGGCACCGTCATCGATGGCGAGCTGCTGGCCTGGCAACCGGAGCAGTCCTTGCCGATGCCATTCACCGCCTTGCAGACGCGCATCCAGCGGCTCAAGCCCGGGCCCAAGACACTGGCCGCCGCACCGGCGCGCGTGGTGGCCTACGACCTGCTGGAACTGGGTGGCGAGGACCTGCGCGAGCGCCCGCTGCAGGAGCGACGCGCATTGCTGGAAGGCGTGTTGACCACGCTTGCCGACCCGCGCATTGTCGCCTCGCCGCTGGTGCAGGTGAGCGATTGGCAGGCCGCAGCGCAGGTGCGCGTGGAAGCGCGCGAACGCGGCGTGGAAGGGCTGATGCTCAAGCGCGCCAACTCGGTGTATCAGGCCGGCCGCCGTCGCGGCGATTGGTGGAAGTGGAAGATCGACCCGCTCACCATCGATGCGGTGTTGCTGTACGCGCAAGCCGGCCACGGCCGGCGCAGCACGCTCTACACCGACTACACCTTCGGGCTGTGGCATGAAGGACAGCTGGTGCCCATCGCCAAGGCGTATTCGGGCCTGGACGACAGGGAAATTCTGCAGCTGGATCGCTGGATTCGTGCCAACACCACCGAGCGGTTCGGCCCGGTGCGCGCGGTCACCGCGCATCATGTCTTCGAGCTGGGGTTTGAAGCGGTGAACCGTAGCGCACGGCACAAATCCGGTATTGCGGTGCGCTTCCCACGCATCCTGCGCTGGCGTCAGGACAAGCCGATGGCCGAAGCCGATCACCTGAGCAGCCTGCAGGCACTGGCGCGGTGACGGCGGCGCAGCACGCACGCGGCACGCCATTGCAGCAGTGGCGCGACTGGTTCGCGCAGCGCGACTGGGCGCCGTTGCCGTTTCAACGCGATGTGTGGAAGCGCTATCTCGCTGGCGAATCCGGCTTGCTGCACACGCCCACCGGCAGCGGCAAGACGCTCGCAGCGTTCGGCGGGCCGCTGCTGGAAGCATTGGCCGCACGCGGGCGCAGCTCTGCGGTAAAACAGGGCAAACCTGCTTCACCTGCGCGGCGCCAGCAGCAACGCAATCTACAGGTGTTGTGGATCACGCCGTTGCGCGCACTGGCCGCCGACACCGCACGCGCGCTGCGCGAGCCGGTGGAGGGGTTGGGGCTGGATTGGCAGGTAGGCCTGCGCACCGGCGATGCCAGCGCGCGTGACAAGCGCCTGGCACGCAGCGGCAAGCTCGATGTGCTGGTCACCACGCCCGAATCGCTGGCCTTGCTGCTGTCGTATCCGGACACCGCGCCACAGCTGTCGGCGCTGCGCTGCGTGATCGTCGACGAATGGCATGAGCTGCTCGGCAACAAACGCGGTGTGCTGCTGCAACTGTGCCTTGCGCGCCTGCGTGGTTGGGCGCCGCAACTGCGCATCTGGGGGCTGTCGGCAACGCTGGGTAATTTGTCGCAGGCCCGCGATGTACTGCTGCCGCATCGCCCCGACGCGGCGCTGGTGTCCGGCGTCAAACCGCGCACGATGACCTTGGAAACGCTGCTACCGGAAAGTGGCGAGCGGTTCCCGTGGGCGGGCCATCTTGGTCTGGCACAACTGGCGCGCGTGCTGCAAAAGATCATGCAGCAGCGCACCAGCCTGGTGTTTACCAATACCCGCGCGCAGGCGGAGTTGTGGCATCAGGCCTTGAGTGCGGTATGGCCCGAAGACCTGGCCACGCTTGCACTGCATCACGGCTCGCTGGATCCATCGCTGCGCGCAGCCGCCGAGCGTGGGCTGGCCGACGGCAGCCTGCGTTGCGTGGTGGCCACCTCCAGCCTGGATCTGGGCGTGGATTTTCCGGCGGTGGATCAGGTGTTGCAGGTCGGCAGCCCCAAAGGCATTGCCCGGCTGCTGCAACGCGCCGGGCGCGCACGTCACCGCCCCGGCGAATCCGGCCACGTGGTGTGCGTGCCCTCGCATGCGCTGGAACTGGTGGAATACGCCGCAGCACGCCGCGCGCTGGTGCACGGCCATATCGAAGCGCGGCCGCCGCCGCGGTTATCGCTGGACGTGCTGGCGCAGCACTGCGTCACCCTCGCCCTCGGCGGCGGCTTTCAGGCCGACGCCTTATTCGACGAAGTACGCGGCACCGATGCATTCGCTGCGCTGGAAAAAACCACCTGGAACGCAGTGCTGGATTTCATCGTGCAAGGCGGCAGCGCCCTGGCGCATTACCCGGATTTCCACAAGGTGGTGCGCGACGACGACGGCGTGTACCGGGTGATCGACCGGCGCGTCGCGCTGCGGCACCGGCTGTCCATCGGCACCATCACCAGCGATGGCAGCGTGCGCGTGCAGTTCCTGCGCGGCGGGCGGCTGGGCGCGGTGGAAGAACAATTCATCGGCCGCCTGCGCCGCGGCGACCGCTTCCAGTTTGCCGGCCGCCTGCTGGAGCTGGTGCGGCTGGAAGACATGACCGCCTACGTGCGCGTGGCCAAGGGCGGCAGCGGCGTGGTGCCCAAATGGATGGGAGGGCGCATGCCGCTGTCGTCGGCCTTGGGGCGCGAGGTGGAAGCGGTCTTCGCCGACCCCGGCGATGCGCCGGAGATGCAGGCCTTGGCGCCGTTATTGCAGTTGCAGGCCTCGCTCTCTTCGTTGCCGGGGCCGGACCATCTGCTGGTGGAAAGCATCAAGGCGCGCGATGGCCGGCATGTGTTCGTGTACCCGTTCGCCGGCCGGCAGGTCAACGAAGGCCTGGCCGCGTTGCTTGCCGCACGTTGGGGCCGACGCCAGCGCAATACCTTCAGCTTCGCTGCCAACGACTATGGCTTTGTGCTGTCGCCGGCGCAGGACGTCGAGATCGATGCCGATGTGCTGCAGAGCTTGTTGTCGCCAGTGGCCCTGTTCGACGATCTGCGCGACAGCCTCAATCTGGGCGAGCTGGCGCGCCGGCAGTTCCGCGAGATCGCGCGCGTGGCCGGGTTGTTGTCGCCCTCGTTGCCTGGGCGTACGCCGCGCAGCCTGCGTCAGCTGCAGGCCTCCAGCGGCTTGCTGTACGACGTGTTGCAGCGCTTCGACCCCGACCATCTGCTGCTCGCCCAGGCCGAGCGCGAAGTGTTCGAAGGCCAACTCGAACTGGCACGGCTTGCGCATGCCCTGGAAGACTGCGCCCGCCGCGAATTGCGCCTGTGCAAGCCGCGCAGCCTCACCCCGTTGTCGTTTCCGCTATGGGCCGAACGCGTGCGTGGGCAACTGAGTACCGAAGACTGGAAGGCGCGCGTGTTGCGCGCTGCCGAACAACTGGAGCGCAAGCATGGGCGATAGCGTGCAGCTGCAGCTGGCCGGCGAAACCGTGGAATTGCTCGGCGAACGTGCCTTGTATCGCCCGGCACAGCGCGCGTTGTTGATCGCCGACCTGCACCTGGGCAAGGCCGATGTCTTCCGGCGCGCCGGCATCGGCTTGCCGGCCGGCGGCACCGCGCACGATCTGGAGCGGCTGGATGGGTTGCTCGCCCAACGCAAGGTCGACGCGCTGTGGATCCTGGGCGACCTGCTGCATGGCCCGGCACCGCGCGCCGCCTGGCATCGGCGCTGGAGCGCATGGCGCGAGCAACACTGCGCGTTGCGCGTGATCGCCATCCGCGGCAATCACGACCGCGCACTGGCAGGTGCGCAGTTGCAGATCGAAGCGGCCGGCGAACAGGTCGAAGATGGCCCGTTCGTGCTACGCCACGACCCAGTGCCACACCGCACCGGCCATGTGCTGTGCGGGCACCTGCATCCACTGGCCAAGCTGCCGGGGCTGGCACGGCGCTGGCCTGCGTTCTGGTTACGCGAGCGCGTGACCATCCTGCCGGCGTTCTCGCAGTTCACCGCAGGCATCGTGCCGACACTCACCGAAGGCGAGCGCCTGGTGGCATGCGTGGAAGGCGATGCGATGGCATTGCCGGTGCGTTAGCCAGCGCCGCGCATACGCCGGCCGACGCTACGACGCTGCGGCCGCTTCTGCTTTAGCGTCGGCGGCATGCGCCACTGGTTGCGATAACGCCTCCACGAAGTCCGGCGCCAACGCCAACTTGCCAAACCAGCCATGCTGGGTGCCGCTGAGCACGCGCAGCATGTGCCCGCGCCCGCCCGGCACACGTCCCATCGGGCGCAGCAGCAGGTCGCGGCCTTGTGCCCAGAGATCGCGTTCGGACTGAAACAACGGCGTCAGCCAGCGGCTCCAGCGGTGATAGATCGCCACGTGCGCCTGGCGTTCGCGTTGGTAGCGCTGCAGCGCCTCGTCCAGATCGCTGCCCGCACGCAATGCATCGCGCATGGCCAGTGCATCCAGCAGCGCCATATTCACGCCCTGCCCGAGCTGCGGACTCATCGCGTGCGCGGCATCGCCGGCAAGCACGAAGCGGCCGCGATGCCAGCGCGACACCACCGCATCGCGATAGCTTGCCCGCGCCAGTGCGCCATGCACCTGCACCGTGGCAAGCCGCGCGTGCGCTTGCGGCCACATCTGCGCCACTTCATCGCGCCAGGCTGCAATGCCGCGCTGTTCCCAGGCCACGAAATCGCTGCACGGCAGGCTCCAGAAAAAACTCAGCCGCGGGGTGTCGTCGCCCGGACGCGTGCCCACCGGCAGCAGGCCGATCATCTTGCGCGCGCCGATATAGCGCTGGCGCAATTCGTCCACGAACGGCCAGTCCTCGCGCGGCAACAGACACCACAGCGCGCCCCATGGATACACCCGATCCAGCCGGGTTCCCTGCGCCTGCGCGCGCAAGGTGGAGGCCGAGCCATCGGCGGCGATGATCAGATCGTAAGGGCCGTGCCACTGCCCGCGTTGGTCCTGCACGCGCACGCCGTCGTGGTCGATGGCGGTGATCTGCGTATCCACATGCAGTTGCGCGTGCTGCGGCCAGGCCTCGCGCAGCAGCGTGAACAAGGCGCCGCGCTGCATGCCCACACCCATCAGGCGCGCATCCAGATCGCGGTACTGCATGTCCATCACTGCGCGCCCGCAGGGCGTGTCGCCGTACAAGCGGCGCACCGGTGCGCCATGCGCAAGCGCCTGCGGCAGCAAGCCCATGTTCCAGAGCACCTGTAGGCCGCTGGGCTGCAGCAAGAAGCCTGCGCCCACCGGCCCGGGCGCGGCGGCGCGCTCGAACACCTCCAGGTGATGCCCATCGGCCCCCAGCAACACGGCCAGTGCCTGCCCCGCCGTTCCGTAGCCAACCACCGCAATCCGTAATGTTCGTTGCATCGTCCCTGCTCTGTTTCGCTAGCACCGATCCCGCATGGAACGGTGCAAAAAAAACCCCGCCGTGGCGGGGTTCTTCAACCGCACAATCGAGTCACATCACTCGACCGGCGTGATGTTCGAAGCCTGGGCACCCTTGGGGCCCTGGGTCACGTCATAACTGACGCGCTGGCCTTCCTGCAGGCTGCGGAAGCCCTTGGAATTGATCGCGGAGAAGTGCGCGAAGACATCGGCGCTGCCGTCCTCCGGTGAGATGAAGCCAAATCCCTTGGCGTCGTTGAACCACTTGACGGTACCGTTCGGCATGGTGATGCGAGACCTTTGCAATAATTAATGGGTGGTGTACGGCGGTGCGTACGCGCCGAGTATGCAAAGCTTATTCCCCAATGACAATCACCCGCGTGCAAGTTCGCCAATCAGCTCCGGCAAGCCGGACGATGCGGCATCCACATTGGCCAACACCTCGGACATGGTGATTTCCTGCGCGTCGCCGCAACCGGCCGCCCAGTTCGCCACGATCGCCAAACACGCATATTCCAGGCCTTTTTCGCGTGCCAGCCCGGCCTCGGGCATGCCGGTCATGCCGACCAGATCGCAGCCGTCGCGACGCATGCGTGCGATCTCTGCAATCGTTTCCAGTCGGGGTCCTTGCGTCGCACCGTAGCAACCGCCGGCCACCATCGTGACGCCGGTCACCTTGGCTGCCGCAATCACCTTGCTGCGAAACATCGGCGAATACGGATGGCCGAAATCCACGTGCTGCACCTCGCTGCCCGGCTCTTCGCAGAAGGTGGACACGCGCGCCCAGGTGTAATCGATCAGCTGATCCGGGCAGGCCAACACGCGCGGACCGAACTGCTCGGTGATGCCGCCCACGGTGTTGAGCGCCAGCACGCGCGTCACGCCGATTTGCTGCAACGCAGCGATGTTTGCGCGGTAATTGACCTTGTGCGGCGGCAGCGAATGGCCTTCGCCATGACGCGCCAGGAAGGCGACGCGATGACCGAGCAGCATGCCCACGCGAATCGGCCCCGAGGGTGCGCCATACGGCGTTTCGAGTTCGTGCGACTGCACATCGTCCAGCTGCGCGAGCTTGTAGACACCAGTGCCGCCGATAACGGCCAATGCGATGGAATTTGCGGACACAACCGACCTCTGCAACAAAATCAACGATGGTGCGCGCAGCACGGCGCGCTCGGCAGCCCGCATTGCTGCGGGGCAAGAACGGGTTACTGCTTCATGGCGTAGATGGCAGGAATCCCGCGCAGTTGCTCGTTGACGTCCATGCCGAAGCCGAACACGTAGCGATCGGCCACTTCCACGCCCACATAATCGGCAGCCACACCGGGCACGCAACGGTCGTGGCGCTTGACGGTCAGCACCGCCACGCGCACGTCGGTGGCGCCCTGCTCCAGGCACCACTGGCGCACGCCCTGCAAGGTGTAGCCCTCGTCGAGAATGTCGTCGACCAGGATCACCCGGCGGCCGAACAGTGCGGTGGCCGGGCGGTGCTTCCACACCAGCTCGCCGCCGGTGGTTTCGCCGCGGTAGCGGGTGGCATGCAGATAATCGAACTGCAGGTCCTGGCCGCGTGCGCCCAGTTCCAGCGCCAGTTGGCCGGAGAACGGCAGCGCGCCGTGCATGATGGTGAGATACACCGGCACTTCGCCGGCATAGTCACGTGCAATCGCACCGGCGATGGTGGCAACGGCGGCATCGATGGCCGGACGGTCGACCAGCAGATCGGCTTGGGCCAGGGCCTGGGAAATGGTGAGCGTGGACATCAGGCAGTTGTTCCGAAATGGGCAGAAAGAGGAGTGGTGAATGAGGCGTCGGTACCGGCGAGCAGGCCATCCCAGCCCAGTGCGCCGCGGCCGATCAGGCCGATCAATGCTGCGGTATTGAGGCTGCGGCCCTGCACGGCCTGCAGCGATTCGTCGACCAGTTCCGGGTGGCAGACCAGCACCACGTCGCAGCCGGCATCCAGATGCGCATGCACCCGGCCTGCCACGCCGCCGGCGCTGAACGAGGCGGCCATGCCGATGTCGTCGGAAAACACCACGCCGCGGAAGCCCATCTGGCCGCGCAGAATCTGTTCGATCCAGCGCTGCGAATAACCGGCCGGCTCCGGGGCGACCTGCGGGTAGACCACATGCGCCATCATCACAGCATCGGCGCCGGCCTCGATGCCGGCCACGAACGGCAGCAGATCTTCGGCCTGCAACACCTCAAGCGAGCGCGGGTCGCTGGCGTGATCCACATGGGTGTCTTCCAGCACCGTGCCGTGGCCGGGGAAATGCTTGAGCGTGGCGGCCATGCCGGCGCCGTGCAGCGCCTGCACATAGGCACGGGTAAAGGTCGCCACGATCTGCGGGTCGTCGCTGAAGGCGCGGTCGCCGATGGCACGGTTGCCACGGCCCAGATCCACCACCGGCGCAAAGCTCAGGTCCACGCCGCTGGCGCGCACTTCCGTGGCCATCAGCTGCGCGTGCGCGCGGGCCGCGGCGAGTGCGCCTTCCGGATCCTGCTGGTACCGGGTGCCGAAGCTCTGCAGCGGCGCCAGGGCGCTGAAGCCTTCGCGAAACCGCTGCACGCGGCCGCCTTCCTGGTCCACGCAGATCAGCACCGGGCGCGGCGCCGCGGCGCGGATGGCCGCCGACAGCTCGGCCACCTGGGTGCGCGAGGCGAAGTTGCGCTTGAACAGCACCACGCCGGCAACCGCATCGTGCTGCAGCCAGTCGCATTCCTGTGCGCTGAGTTCGGTACCGGCAACGCCGATCAGAAGCATGTTGGGGGACTCCCGGGCCAGGCGCCGTGGCGGCGCAGCGCGGCATTGTCGCAGATGCGCGTGGCAGCGTCAGATCGCGCATTCAGGCAGGCGCCTGATCAGGGTATCGACGCGCTTTGTTTAGTTCCGCGACGTTGTGCGCGCACTGCCGGTGGCTTGCCGGTGTCGTACAAGCTCGCAGCCACTGTGCCCTTGCGGACTAAGCAGTATCCGGGCCGCCGGGCACGACGTTCTGCGGGTTGGATCCCGCGCACCTCAGAGCGTTTCCAGATGGGCCCGCCACTGCGCGGCCTGGGCCTGCACCTGCGCCAGCACCTCGGGGGCCATGCCGTCGAGCTGGCGGTACGGCATCGCCAAGCGTTCGTTGGCGCCCAGCAGCGCGCGCTGGCGCTGCAGGAAATCCCAGTACAGCGCGTTGTACGGGCAGGCGTTGGCGCCAACCCGCAACTTGCGCTGGTAGCGGCAGCCACCGCAGTAGTCGCTCATGCGGTCGATATAGGCCGCGCCGCTGATATACGGCTTGCTGCCAAGCAGGCCGCCGTCGGCGAACTGGCTCATGCCCACCGTATTGGGCAACTCCACCCACTCGAACGCATCGATATACACACCCAGGTACCAGCGATGCAGCGCCTGTGGGTCCAGCCCCGCCAGCAGCGCGAAATTGCCGATCACCATCAGCCGCTGGATGTGATGCGCATGCGCGTTGGCCAGCGAGTTGCCGACCGCATCGGCCAGGCAGCGCATGCCGATCTGCCCATCCCAAAACCAGTGCGGCAGCGGTGCATGCTGATCCAGGTGATTCAGTTGCGCATAGCCAGGCATCTGCGACCAATACACACCGCGCACGTACTCGCGCCAGCCCAGAATCTGGCGGATGAAGCCTTCCACCGCTGCCAACGGCGCATGCCCGTGCCGCCACGCGGCTTCGGCGCGGGCGATCACCTCGCGCGGGTGCAGCATCTTGACGTTGAGCGCGAACGACAGCAGCGAATGAAACAGGCGCGGGCTGCGCGTGCTCATCGCATCTTCGTAGCGGCCGAAGTCCGGTAGTGCCTGCGCGATGAAGGCATCCAGGTGCTGCAAGGCTTCAGCGCGATCCAGCGGCCACGGCAGGGCGTGCGCGTTCGGCGCACCGAAGCTGCGCACGCCGGCGGCCTCGATCGTGCGCCACAGTGCACCGTGATCGTGCGTTGCGCGCCAATCCTGCGGCGCAGGCGGATCGCCCGGCCACGGCGCACGATTGTCGTGGTCGAAATTCCAGCGCCCGCCTTCCGGTTCGCCGGCGGCATCGAGCAGGATGCGATGCTGGCGCCGCATGCGCCGATAAAACACTTCCATACGCCACGCGCTACCGGCACGGAAGCACCCGGCGACCTCGTTGCGCGCGGTCAAGAAATGTTCGCTGTCGACCGTGTGCGCAGCGAAGGGCTGCGCAGCACTCCAGTGCTGCAGCGCTTCGTCCAGCCGCCATTCGTCCGGCGCCTGGTACTCCAGACGGTCGGCGCGGTAATGCGCCATCAGCGCATCGAGATTGGCGGGAATCGAGTGCCGGTTGCTGGGGTTGTCGATGGTGACGTAACGCACGCGATGCCCGGCGTGTCGCAAGTGCGCCGCAAACGCACGCATTGCCGCGAAGATCGCCAGGATCTTCTGTGCGTGATGCAGCACATAATCGGTTTCGGCGCGCACTTCCATCAACACATAGACCACGCCCGCAGCACGCGTTGCGAACCAGCTGTGCTGCGGATTGAGCTGGTCGCCCAGGATCAGGCGCAGCGTGTGGGCGGGCGCCTGCAAGCTCGTCTGCGCCGTGGGTGCAGTGGGTGCAGTGGCATCATGCATCAGCGCGGCGCTCGATCCTGCTGATGCACAGGTGCGCGCGTGCTGACCTCAGCGCGTAGAGAAGCACTCCACGCCAGTGGTTTGCCAGAGCTTTCAAGGCAGTCCGCATGGGACCAACGCCATGACATCACGCATTGCCTCGCACCGGGCCTTGACCTGCGCTGCGCCGCCTGCCATGACGTCAGCCGCAACCACTGTGCGTTACATCGCCGGCAGCCACGCGCTGCGCCAACGCCACCCCGCTCTGCCAAGCGCCCTCCACCTTGCCGGCTGCCAGCCACTCCCCGCACATGCCAAGGCCGAGCTGTGCATCCCAGACGCAGCCGATCTGCGATGCCGGTTCGCTGCTGGCAACCGTCCACCGATAGGCATCGCACGACTGCGGCATCGGTAAACCAAGCGCTGCAAGCTCCGGCATGATGCTGGCGATCACCTGCGCAGGCGTCGCATCGTAATGCGCCTGGCTCCACGCGGCAGTGGCATGCAGCAGCCAGGTCTCGGCACCTGTGCGCGCAGGCTTGCTGGAATTGCGCGCCACCCAGCGTAACGGGCCGGTGTTGACGAACACTGCGTCGTAGCCCGGATCGACTGGCGCATCGAAACGCAGCATCAGTGCCCAGGCCGGCTGCATGTGCGCGTCCTGGGCAACCGACGAAAGTGCAGGCGCGGCCCGTTCCAACAACCGGGCCGCATCCGGTGCCGGGACGGCCAGCAATACTGCATCGACCATCTGCGCCGCCGCGTCTTGCCCGACCAACACACTCCATCGCCGCCCGCTGCGCTGTAGCGCGCGTACCTCGGTCGACAGGCGAACATCCAGATGCGCTGCAAGCGTCCGTGCCGGTGCGGCCATATCGGGAACACCCACATAACGCGTCAGCGCGCTGTGCGAGCGACGTAACTGTGTGCCGTCCCAGCTGGCGATGCGCGCCAGCCAGGGCGCGGCACTACCCGCGTCGATCCAGCCATTCACAACCGCTACAAATGCAGGATCGCGCGCGGTGAAATATTGCGCTCCGTGATCACATTGCCAATGCTCGCCTGCGCAGTGACGCATGCGGCCGCCCGGCGTATCGGACTGCTCGAACAGCGTCACTGCGTGGCCTGCCACCTGCAGCTGCTGCGCGCAGGCCAGCCCGGCCAGCCCGGCACCGATCACCGCCACCGTCTGCGCACGGGCGGGCGACATCACACCGGCGCGCACTTGCCGGCACATGCGGTTGGCATGCGGGTCACACCGCGCAGCCGTCCGGCCCGCAGGCATCCGGCCCGCCGACCGGGGTCGATTCGGCTGCCAATTGCAGCAGCGCCTGCGCAAAACTTTCCGGCGGCTGCGCGCCCTGGATCAGGGCGCGGCCGTCGATCACGAAGCTGGGCACCGCGCGGATGCCCAACGCAGCAGCCTGCGCCAGTTGTGCCTGCACCTCGACGACGCCTTCTTCGGACGCCAGTATCGCCTGCACGCGCGCCGCGGCAAGGCCACCGGCTTCGCCGGCACGCACCAGCGTTGCGGTCGCGCCGACATTGAGGCCCTCGGCAAAATGCGCATGGAACAATGCTTCCATCACCGCATCCACATCGCCCTCGTGACTGGCCAGCCAGATCAGCCGATGTGCGCGCAACGTGCTGACCTGCACCTGCCCACGGCCGAAATCCAGCGGCAATCCTTCCGCCTGCGCGGTGGCCTGGGTCTGCGCCAACATCTGCTCGACCCGCGCAGCGCCGCCGAACTTCAACGCCAGCGCGTCGCGCAACGGCGTCGGCTCCGGGCCGGCATCGGGGTCAAGTTCGAACGCGTGGTAGTGAATGTCCAAAGCCGGCGCCTGCGCGCCAAGCGCAGCGATGGCGGCCTGGAAACGGTGCTTGCCGATCCAGCACCAGGGGCACACTACGTCGGACCAGATGTCGATGCGCATGAGCGGGGATTCGTTGGTGGGGATTGAGGATTTGTGGAGCATAGACGGGTTTGGGCGACGGGATTGGTGATTCGCAAGCCGGTAGACAATGCCGGGAGTGGGGATGAGGGCTTGCAAAGCACAGGCCTGGCACCGAGCGTCATCTGCTCTTACGCATCTCTGCCACAACCCCTCAACCCGCTCACCAAGGCGCCGAGCACCATCTACGCCGTGACCAATCCCAAATCCCGAATCACAACTCCCCGCTCCAACGCTTGAACGGATGCGAGGCCAGCGCCAGGTTGTAATAGCGCACGTCGTCGGTGACCTCGGCCCCGATCCACTCGGGCATGGCGAACGCTTCGTCGGCGCGATCGAGCTCGATCTCTGCAACCACCAGGCCGGCGTTATCGCCCAGAAATTCGTCCACTTCCCATACATGGCCCTGGCAGGCGACCAGATGCCGGCGCTTGTCGATCAGACCGCCCACACACAGCGCCAACAACGCGCGTGCGTCGGCAAGTGGAATCGGGTATTCGAACTCCTGCCGCGTATGCCCCACCTCGCGCGATTTCAGATTGAGAAACGCGCTTTCGCCCTGAATCCGCACCCGCACCGATGCATTCTGCGCACCGCTGCGCAGCGCCGCCTGATCGTTGATGTAGCCCTGCGCCATCGGGATCACCGCATGCGCGGCGCTACGCCACCCGTCGCCGGTCACGAGAAACTTGCGTTCGACTTCAATGCCCATGACGACAAGTATGGCGGGACCTGCGGAAAAATGCCTGACCGATGCGGCCTTGCCACCTCTACACTGCGCGCCCACTCATTCAAGGACAGAACGTAAAGAGTCGCCCCTGAAAAACCCCCTTCAAGCACCAAAGGTCAGCGGCGACCGGTGCACCAGGCTCAAGGATGCCCCTGCCATCGCCTGCAACCAGGCACGCAAAAAGGCGATCCAGCGCAGCAGCCAGCGCAGGTTGTAGCCGGCGGCGCAGCCGAGCACGTGCAGTGCATCGCCTTGGGCACCCTTTAGATAGCAGCGATTCAAGCGGCAGTCCTGTTTCAGATGTCCAATCACCGGCTCCACCGCTTGCCGGCGTTTGATCCAGCTCCATTGCCGTCGTGTCAGCGTCTTGGCCTTGCCGCGATGCAGGATCTGCACGCCATCTACCTCACGTCCGCGATACCCCAGGTCCACGATCGCTACCTGCGGGGTCACATTCACATCCTGCAGCAACCCACGCGTCTGCTCCAGCTGCTCGGCCAACGTATCGCCGTCGTAGGGATTGCCGGGAAAACTGCGCGCGCCCACGATCAAGCCTTTGCGCGCACTCACCGCAATGCCGACCTTGACGCCAAATTCGTAAGGTGTCCGTGCCTTGCCCTTGCTCATGCATTCCACTTCCGGCGCATGCAGGGCGTAGAGCTTTTGCTTGTCCTTGGGGCGTTGTGTCAACACCCGTTGTGCGCGTTCCAGCCAGACACTGATGCGCTCACGCATCAAGGGGTCCAGCTTGCGTTGCAGATCGCGTAATACGCGTCCCAGGAGCGTGCGTTGGCGTCGCAGCACCTTGTGCATGCGCTTGAACTGGCGCGCATGCGCATAGCGCCCGGCCTTGCGGCTCAAGACCGG